>NZ_JBEYVI010000031.1:0-144750 GCF_040643955.1 Streptomyces sp. NPDC047061 | reverse complement strand
CCCCTTCAGGGGCGCGGGGAACTGCGCGACCAGCCACGACGCACCCGCACCCGACCACCACGGCCAACCCGGCAACGGCTAGCGCGCCCCCCGCGCCGTCGTCACCGTGAACTGGGCGCCGTCCGGATCCCGCAGGATCGCCTCGGTCTCCCCCTCGCTCAGCACGCTGCCACCGTGTTTCTCGGCGATCCGGGCGCAGCCCGCCACGTCGCCGACCGCGAAGTGGATCTGCCAGTGCGGCCGTACCGAGGGATCGGGAGCCGTCTCCACCGCCCCCGAGTCGATGCGGGCCACGGCATCGCCGCGGCTGCGCAGCACGACCTCGCCGCCCTCGTACTCGACCTCGCAGCAGCCCGGCTTGTCCGAGGCCCAGCCGAGGACCTCGCCGTAGAAGATCGCCGAGTCGAAGGCGTTGCGGGTGTGCAGGCGGATGAAGGTCGGGGCGGCCTGGCGCCAGGTCTCCCAGTTGGAGACCAGTTCCCCCTCCCAGATGCCGAAGACGGCGCCGTCCCGGTCGGCGATCAGCGCCGCCCGGCCGGGCGGGAAGGACAACGGCCCCACCGCGGGGGTGCCGCCGCGCTCCCGGGCCCGGGCCACCGCCTCGTCCGCGTCGGGCACCGCGAAGTACGGCGTCCAGGCCACCGCCATCTGCCACATCGCGGCGACCGCGGCGATGCCCGCCACCGGCACCCCGTCCGCCAGCGCGATCCGGAAGTGGTCGCCGAGCCTGACACTGCGCCATCGCCAGCCCAGCACGGCACTGTAGAAGTCCTCGGTCGCCTGCAGGTCGCGGCTGGTCAGGCTCACCCAGCACGGGGCACCGAAGACCGAGTGCGTGGAGATCACCGTTCGCTTCTTCTGCACGGGTCGAGGGGGAGGCGTGTCGTCGTTCATGGCACTCGCGTCCTGGTGTCGGGGCCGGCTGGGGGACCGGTCTGCCACCAGTCTCCAACCGGAAGCGGCGGGAACGCCTGCCGAGTACCCCGGTGGCGCGGCGGGAAGAGGCCGACCGGCCGATCCGGGGCCCGGACGCGGCGCCCGTCCCGCGAGGCTCAGCCGGCCTCGGCCAGCAGCTCCTCGCGCAGCCGGTCGAAACAGGCGCTGAGCAGACGGGACACATGCATCTGCGAGATACCCAGCTGCTCGGCGATCCGGCTCTGCGTCATTCCGCGGAAGAACCGCAGATAGAGGATGAGCCGGTCGCGCTCGGGCAGCCCCTGGAGGCAGGGTTCCGCGGCGGTGCGGTCGACGATCAGGTCGTAGCCGGGGTCCGGATCGCCCAGGGTGTCGCCGAGCACACAGCCGTCGCCGCCGGGCACCTCGGCGTCCAGCGACAGCGCCGAGAAGCACTCCAGGGCCTCCATGCCGGCCCGCACCTCGCTCTCGGTGAGATGGGCCCGCGCGGCGATCTCGGTGACGGTGGGCGGGTGCCCAGGGGCTGTCTGGCCCAGATCCCTGAGGGCGCCCCGGACCCGGTTGCGCAGCTCCTGGACCCGGCGCGGCACGTGCAGGGTCCACATGTGGTCCCGGAAGTGGCGCTTGATCTCGCCGGTGATGGTCGGCACGGCGTAGGCCTCGAAGGCCCGGCCGCGCGCCGGGTCGTAGTGGTCGACGGCCTTGACCAGCCCCAGCGCGGCGACCTGGCAGAGATCCTCCTGGGTCTCCCCGCGGCCGCGGAACCGCACGGCGATCCGCTCGGCCATGGGCAGCCACAGCTCGACCAGCTCGTCCCGGAGCGCCCGGCGTTCCGGGCCCTCGGGCAGCCCGGCCAGTCGAACGAAGTCCTGGGCCGTGTCCGGGGCGTCGTCGTGCGGATGGGACTTGGGTTTGCAGGTGGTACGCATGGCACGCACCTCCCTCAGCACTGAACTGCGGATGCCCTTGGTGGCGTATGGCAAAACAATTCGTCCAAAAAGGTGAGATAGCTCTCATTTCCGTACCAGTCCGTACCGGTCTTACCTTCGGCTCCTCCTTTGACCCTCCCTTGGAAGAGATACCTCTGTAGCAGAGGTAATCTTCGAGGTGTGGAATCGGAGACCTTTCCGGAAGAACTCGCCGACGCGCTGGTCGGCATCCAGCGGCTGATCCGCCGCCGGCTGCGGCGCGGGCTCACCCGGCCGCGGCTGCGCGGCGCCGAGGTGGAGCTGCTGCGGCTGGTCGAGTCCCGCCCCGGGATCGGCATCTCGGACGCCGCCAAGGAGCTGTACCTGGCGAGCAACTCCGTGTCGACCCTGGTCAACCAGCTGGTCAAGGACGGCTACCTGCTCCGGGAGACCGATCCAGCCGACCGGCGGGCCGCCCGGCTGCTGCTGACCGAACACGCCGAGAAGCGACTCGCCGACTGGCACCGCCGCCGCGCGGAACTCGTCGCCGGCCATGTCGCCCGGCTGGACGAGGCGGACCGGGAGGCGCTGCGAGCGGCGCTTCCCGCGTTGCGCCGGCTCGCCGACACCCTGCACGAGGAGGCCGGGGATTCATGACAACGGACACCACCGCAGTCGCCTGTACCGGTCTCTCCTACTCCTTCGGAGAGACCAAGGCCGTCGACGGACTCGACCTGAGCGTCGGGGAGGGAGAGGTATTCGGCCTGCTGGGCCCCAACGGCGCCGGCAAGACCACCGCCATCCGCTGCATCACCACCCTGCTGCCCGTCCCCGCCGGGATGGTCCGCGTCTTCGGCCACGACACCGGCAAGGACCGGATGGCCGTACGCCGGCTGCTCGGCTACGTCCCGCAGCAGCTGTCCGCCGACAGCGGGCTCACCGGCCGCGAGAACGTCGAGCTGTTCGCCCGCGTCTTCGACGTCCCCCGGCGGGAGCGGGCCGCGCGGGTCGCCGAGGCACTGGAGGTCGTCGACCTCGCCGACGCCGCCGACCGGCTCGCCGGCACCTACTCCGGAGGCATGGTCCGCCGCCTCGAACTGGCCCAGGCGCTGGTCAGTGCGCCCCGGCTGCTGATCCTCGACGAGCCGACCATCGGTCTCGACCCGATCGCCCGCACCGGCGTGTGGGACCAGATCAACGCCGTACGGGCAGCCACCGGCATGACCGTCCTGGTCACCACCCACTACATGGACGAGGCCGACCAGCACTGCGACCGGGTCGGCCTGATGCACCGCGGCCGCATCCGCGCCCTCGGCACGCCGGACGAGCTCCGGCGCGGCCTCGCCGACCGCCAGGGCACCGACGCCCTGCCCACCCTCGAAGACGTCTTCCGCGACGTGGCCGGCAGCGGCCTCGACGACCAGTCAGGAGGATTCCGCGATGTCCGAAGCACCCGCCGCACCGCGAACCGTGTCGGCTGAGCGCACGGGCACGGCGTCCCTGCTGCTGACCCCGCCCCAGCCGCGCGCCGGCTGGCGGCTGCTGCCCGCCCGGGTCGTCGCCATGTGCGCCGTGGAGCTGCAGAAGCTCCGCCACGACCGCACCGAGCTCTACACCCGCGCCGTCCAGCCCGCCCTCTGGCTGCTGATCTTCGGCCAGACCTTCACCCGGATCCGGGCGATACCCACCGGCGGCATCCCCTACATCGACTACCTGGCGCCCGGCATCATCGCCCAGTCCGCGATGTTCATCGCCATCTTCTACGGCATCCAGATCATCTGGGAACGCGACGCCGGCATCCTCAACAAGCTCCTCGTCACCCCGACCCCACGCTCGGCCCTCATCACCGGCAAGGCCTTCGCGGCCGGCGTGAAGTCCCTGATCCAGGCCGTCGTGGTGATCGTGATCGCCGCGATCCTCGGCGTCTCCCTCACCTGGAACCCGCTGAAGCTCCTCGGTGTCGGGCTCGCCGTCGTCCTCGCCTCGGCGTTCTTCTCCTGCCTGTCGATGAGCATCGCCGGAATCGTCCTCAGCCGCGACCGGCTGATGGGCATCGGACAGGCGATCACCATGCCGCTGTTCTTCGGCTCCAACGCCCTCTACCCCCTGGCGATCATGCCGGGCTGGCTCCAGGTGGTCAGCAGGGTCAACCCGCTGAGCTACCAGGTCGACGCCCTGCGCGGCCTGCTGCTCGGCACGCCCGCCCACCTCGGCCTTGACTTCGGCGTGCTGGCGGTCGCCGCCGCCCTCGGGATCACCGCGGCCTCCTCGCTGCTCGGCCGCCTGGCCCGCTGAGCCGGCCGCGGCCGGGACGCGCGTCGACGTGATGTGCGGCACGCGCCCGCGACCCGCCCCGGACCCCCGCGGCGGGATAACCGCTGCGCAACGCTTGATCAGCGATCAAAGCGGGCGAACCCGCTGGCCACAGCGCATTCCGCTCATTTGACAGTGCGCTGAGCACACAGATAAACAGCGTGGGTCGAGAGGGGCACTGTGTACGAGCCGAACGTGGTCGGGGACTGGCATGAGTACGACGAGCATGCCGGTCTGCGGGTCCGCGTCCACCGCCTGGAGGAGTCCGAGCCGCCCCGCGGCCGCGACGACGCCGCGGCCGGGCTGACGTACTTCAGTGCCCGGGTGACCATCGAGAACCGCGGTTCCCGTCACTTCAGCGTGCAGCTGGAGGACGGCCAGATCGACGTCCGGGTCGGCCCCGACGGCGAGGGCGCGTTCATCGACTGGCGCAACTCCCAGTTCATCGAGGGCTTCGACGTCTACCCGCTGCGCCGCGCCACCGCCGTCCTCTACGCCGCCGGCCCGGAGGCCGCCCTGACCCAGGTGGACATCCAGGTCCACCTGCGGGTCGACGAGGAGTGGACGGAACGCCGGCTGTGGGCGGGCGGCATCGGCGTACTGGAATCATCCACCGCCACCCCCTGCCAGGCGGCAGGCCCGGGCAGCCTGTCCCACCAGGTCACAGCCTTCCTGAAGGACCAGACAGAGCCCGGCCCCAGCGCCCCGTAAGGGGCGCGGGGAACTGCGCGACCAGCCACGACGGCGCCGCAGCCGAACAACGACACATCCCGGCGCCACCAGCGGAGCGCCTAGTGGGGGATCCCGTCGATGATCTCCCGAGCCCCCTGCCGCAGCAGCGCCACCGCCACCGACGTGCCGAGCGTCGCCGGGTCGAGGCGCCCCGCCCACTCGTGGGCGTTCAGCCGGGTCTTGCCGTCGGGCGTGAACACGCAGGCGCGCAGCGAGAGTTCACCGGCGCCGTCGACCCGGGCGTAACCGGCGATCGGGCTGTTGCAGTGGCCCTGCAGCACATGCAGGAACATCCGCTCGGCGGTGGCCTCCCGGTAGGTGTCCGGGTCACCCAGCTCGCTCACCACGTCGATCAGCTCGGAGTCGCCCTCCCGGCACTGCAGCGCGAGGATGCCCGCGCCGATCGGCGGCATCATCGCCTCCGGGTCCAGCACCTCGGTGATCACGTCCGTGCGGTCGATCCGCTCCAGGCCCGCCATCGCCACCACCAGCGCGTCGGCCTCACCGGCGGCCAGCTTCTCCAGCCGCCGGTTGACGTTGCCCCGGAAGGGCACGCACTCCAGATGCGGGTGGGTGGCCGCCAGCTGGGCGACCCGGCGGACCGAGGAGGTGCCGACCCGGGTGCCCGGCGGCAGCTGGTCCAGGGTGAGCCCGCCCGGGTGGACGAGGGCGTCGCGGACGTCGTCCCGCTTCAGGAACGCGGCGAACGTCGTCCCGGCGGGCAGCGGCCGGTCGGCCGGGATGTCCTTCACGCAGTGCACGGCGAGATCCGCCTCACCGGCGAGGAGTGCCGCGTCCACCTCCTTGGTGAAAGCGCCCTTCCCCTCGACCTGGGCGAGGTCGCCCAGCCACTTGTCGCCGGTCGTCTTCACCGGCACGACCTCGGTGCGCACCTGCGGGTGGAGAGCGGCCAACTCGGCGCGGACGCGGGCCACTTGGGCGAGGGCCATCGGCGAGTCGCGGGAGACGATACGGATCAACTCGGGTACCGACATGGGAGACACCATAGACCTTCCCGTCAACCGCTGATTCCGACATCCTGTCGGCCGCCCCGCCGCCCCGTTATCAGTCCGCTTCCTCGGGCAGGTCCGCCGCCGACTCCTCCGGTGCGAGGTCAGGGCGCAGTCGCAGCCAGGACGGCTGGCGCAGCAGACCGGCCCGGGTCCGGGTGCTGTACCCGACCTCCCCGACCAGCCGGGGCAGCACCCAGCGGGCGCCCGGCACCGCCGGGACCGGGTCGAAGGGGCACGCGTCGGTGCCGGCGGCCCGCAGCAGCGCGGCCAGTTCGGTCCGTTCCGCCGCACTCCAGCCGGTGCCCACCCCGCCGACGTACCGCAGCCGCCCGTCGGCGGACCGCTGGCCGACCAGCACCGCGCGCGGCAGCCCGGCCAGGCTGCCCCTGCCCGGCAGCCAGCCGCCGACGATCACGTCCTCGGCGTGCAGGTTCCGGATCTTGATCCAGGCGCGGGACCGCACCCCCGGCTCGTACCGCGAGTCGAGCCGTTTGCAGACCAGGCCCTCGAGACCGTGCTCCCGGGTCGCCCGCAGCGCCTCGGCGCCGTGCCCGACGACGGCCCTCGGCGTCGACCAGTACGGCCCCTCCAGGCCCAGGGACTCCAGTCGTGCCCGCCGGTCCGCGTACGCCGTCGTGAGCAGCGGGTCCGCCAGGAACAGCACGTCGAACAGCACCAGATGGACCGGCACCCGGGCCGCCATCCGGGCCGCCCGGGCCGGGGCGTGGGCCAGGCCCATCCGGCTCTGCAGCAACTGGAAGTCGGCGCGGCCGAGTTCGTCGACGGCCAGCACCTCGCCGTCCAGGATCGCCGGGGTCCGGCCCAGCGTCCCGGCCAGCGGCCGCAGTTCGGGATAGGCGGCGGTGATCTCCTCGCCGGAGCGGGCGCGCAGCACCATGCTGCCGTCGCCGGGCAGGTAGACGACCGCCCGCTGGCCGTCCTGCTTGGTCTCGTAGGCCCACCGGGTGTCCTGCGCGGCGGGCGGCAGGCTGCCGGGCGTGGCGAGCATGGGCGGGATCACGGGGAGGGCGGTCACGCAGGAGATGTGAACCGGCCACGGCCGCCGCACGCCCCTTCCGGCGCCGGTTCCCCCGAACAGGTCTCAGGCGTCCGGCGCCGGCGGCGGGGGCTGCACCAGCCCCGACTGGTAGGCCATCACCACCAGTTGGGCCCGGTCCCGGGCGTCCAGCTTGGTCATCGCCCGGTGGATGTGGGTGCGCACGGTCAGCGGGGAGACGAACAGCTTCCCGGCGATCTCCTCGTTGGAGCGGCCCTCGGCGGCCAGCGCCATGACCTCCCGCTCGCGCGCGGTGAGCACCCGCAACTGCTCGGGGGCGGCGAGCCGCGCGCCGGGCGCGGGCGTGGCCAGGAACCTGGTGATGAGGGTGCGGGTCGCGGTGGGGGAGAGCAACGACTCACCGGCGGCCACCGTGCGGATCCCGGCCAGCAGCGCCTCGGCGGTCACGTCCTTGCCGAGGAAGCCGCTGGCCCCGGACCGCAGCGCCTGTGCCACGTACGCGTCGACCTCGAAGGTGGTCAGGATCAGCACCCGCACACCGGACAGCTCCGGGTCCGCGCAGACGGCGGCCGTGGCGGCGAGCCCGTCGGTGCCGGGCATCCGGATGTCCATCAGCACGATGTCCGGCCGGAGCTCGCGGGTGCGCGCGACCGCCTCGGCGCCGTCGGCGGCCTCCGCGACCACCTCCATGTCGGCGCAGGACTCGATCAGGATCCGGAAGGTGGCCCGCAGCAGGGCCTGGTCGTCGGCGAGCAGCACGCGGATGGTCATGGCGTTCCCTGTTCTTCCGGTTCCCTGTGTTCTTCCGGTTCCATGGCGCCGGTATACAGCGGCAGCCGCGTGGTGACCTCGTAGCCGCCGCCGTCCCGGTGCCCGGCGGCGAACGCGCCGCCGACCGACTGGGCCCGCTCGCGCATCCCGATCAGCCCGAAACCCTGCCCGGGGGCGGCCGGGGCGGAGGCGGTGCCGTTGTCGGTGACGGTGAGGGTCAGCCGGTCCTGGGACCAGCCGATCCGGACGTACGCGGCCTCGGCCGAGGCGTGTTTGGTGACGTTGGTCAGCGCCTCCTGCACGATCCTGTACGCCGTCAGGTCCACGCCCGCCGTCAGCGGCCGCGGCGTGCCCTCGACGCTGACGTGCACGGTGAGCCCCGCGGACTCGCAGGCCTCGGTCAGCTCCGGCAGCCGGGCGAGCCCGGGGCTCGGCGCGAGCGGCGGATCCGGGTCGCCGGTCTGCCGCAGCAGCCCCACGGTGGCCTTCAGCTCCCGCAGCGCGGAGGCCGTCGTACCGGCGAGGTCCCCGAGGATCCGGTGCACCTGGTCGGGATGGGTGCGCGAGAGGTGGGCCGCCGTCCCCGCCTGGGCGTTGGCCAGCGCCAGATGGTGGGCCACCACGTCGTGCAGCTCCCGCGCGATCCGCATCCGCTCCTCCGCGACCCGGTGCCGGGCCTCCTCCTCCCGGTTCCGCTCCGCGAACTCGGCCCGCGCCTGCACCGCTTCGAGATAGGCGCTCTGCAGCCGTACGGCATTGCCGGTGACGACCGGCAGCAGCAGCCAGGCGGCCGGACTGATCGTCTCCAGCGGCCAGGGGATGCCCGAGGGGGCGAAGACCATGGCGGCGGTCACCACCAGGGCGACGCTCGCGAAGTAGTACCGGCGTACGGTGGGCCGGTCGGTGTCCACCGCCAGCCGGTACAGCGCCAGCATCAGCCCGCCCAGCAGCAGCGGGGTGGGCAGATGGCCGAGGCCGGCGGCGGCCGCGGTGGCCGCCGCGCCGACGGCGACGACCGTGCGCGGCCGGGTGCGCTGCCAGAGCAGGGCACCGCAGCCGACGGCAGCGAGGGCGATGGTGGGCCCGGCCGCGTGCGGCTGTTCCTCGGCGCTCATGGTGATCTCGCTGCCGAACAGGAACGAGGCGAACAGCAGCACGGCCGCCATGGTGTCGACGGTACGGGCGTGCTCTTCGGCGTAGCGCTGCCAGGGGGTGCTCATCGGTCGCTCCGGTCGGTCTCCTGTGACCATGGTCCGTGATAGGGCGGGCCGCACACGTTGGTACGGGCTGCCCGCGCCGGGACGGGCCGCCGGACGCAGGCACGGCCCGTCCCGACGCGGATCTCCATCCGCGTCCGGTGCTCAGCTCACGGACTCGGCCGCGGGCTCGGCCGGCGCCGCGGCGGGCTCCGGGTCCGCGGGGCGGCGGCCGGGCAGGAAGGAGGCGAGGACGAAGGCCAGGACGGCCGCGCCCGCACCGAGTGCCATGACCACCTTGAAGCCGTTCTCGGAGGGCAGCGTGGCGCCGCCGAGGTTGATGGTCAGCTGGGCCAGGACCACCCCGGCGAGGGCGCTGGCCACCGACGTACCGATGGACCGCATCAGCGTGTTGAGGCTGTTCGCGGCGGCCGTCTCCGACGCCGGGACCGCACCCATGATCAGCGCGGGCATCGCGCCGTACGCGAAGCCGACGCCGGCACCGATGATGCAGGAGACCAGGATCAGGTGCCAGACCTCGGACATCAGGACGATGTTGAGGCCGTAGCCCGCGGCGACGATCACCGCGCCGATCATGAGGGTGATCTTCGGCCCCCTGGTCTTGGTGATGGCGGCCGACACCGGGGCGAAGCCCATCATCACCAGTCCCTGCGGCGCCATCACCAGACCGACCGTCAGCATCGACCTGCCGAGGCCGTAGCCCGTCTGGGTGGGCAGCTGGAGCAGCTGCGGGAGCACCAGGGACATCGCGAACATCGAGAAGCCGAACGCGATCGAGGCGAGGTTGGTGAACAGCACCTGGCGGCGGACCGTGGTGCGCAGGTCGACCAGCGGCTGGACCGTGCGCAGTTCGAAGAAGCCCCAGGCGAGCAGCACGAGGACCGCGAGCGCGAACAGGCCGAGCGTGGTGCCGCTGGACCAGCCCCAGTCGGCGCCCTTGGAGACCGCGAGCAGCAGCGAGACCAGGCCGATCGCGAGGCCCACCGCGCCGACCGCGTCGAAGCGGCCGCCCGAGCGCACCTTCGACTCCGGCACCAGCAGCATGACGAGCACGAACGCGACCACGCCGAGGGCGCCCGAGGTCCAGAACAGCACATGCCAGTCGTAGTGGTCCGCGATGAACGCGGCGGCCGGCAGGCCGAGCGCGCCACCGACGCCCAGCGAGGCACTCATCAGCGCCGTCGAGCCCGCGAGGCGCTCCGGAGGCAGCTCGTCGCGCATGATGCTGATGCCCAGCGGCACCACGGCGGCCGCCAGGCCCTGGAGGGTACGGCCGCCGATCATCGGGACCAGCGAGTCGCTCAGCGCGGCCACCACCGAGCCGGAGACCAGCAGCACCAGGCTGACCAGCAGCATCAGCCGCTTGCCGAACATGTCGCCGAGACGGCCGGCCACCGGGGTGGCCACGGCGGCGGCCAGCAGGGTCGCCGTCACCGCCCAGGCCGCGTTGGACGCGGAGGCGTTCAGGTACTTCGGCAGCTCCGGGACGATCGGGATCACCAGGGTCTGCATCAGCGAGACGGTGATACCGGCCAGGGCCAGCACCGCCACCACCGCGTTCGGACCGGTTCGCGCGGGTCCCCCGGACCCGGCGGGCTGGACAGGGGCTTCGGACATGGCAGAGGGCCTCCGTAGGCAGAGCAGGAGCGACTGGTCCACTATTTAAGTCAGTCGCTTGACTTACTGTACTGGCAGGGTGTCACCGCACTCGGCGGCCCTGCCGCGTAGGCTTTTTCGGCTGGACCTCGCCGCTTCGGACGAGGCCCCGGCACGGCTCGCGGGACCGGGCGTGCCGGGTGGTGCGCGGTCCCGGAGCGGTGGTGGGCATGACGGGCAGGACGGCGCGGGCGGACCAGGTCAGCGCGACACGGGAGGCCATCCTGGGTGCGGCGGAGCGGCTCTTCGCCGAACACGGCGTGTACGCCGTCTCCAACCGCCAGGTCAGCGAGGCCGCCGGCCAGGGCAACAACGCCGCCGTCGGCTACCACTTCGGCACCAAGGCCGACCTGGTCCGGGCCGTCGCCGCCCGGCACTTCGACCGGATCGAGGAGATCCGGGTCCGCCTGGAGGCCGAGCTCGGCGACTGCGACGACGTGCGCGACTGGGTGGACTGCCTGGTCCGCCCGATCACCGAGCACCTCGCGAGCCTGGGCAGCCCGACCTGGTACGCCCGCTTCTGCGCCCAGGTCATGACCGACCCCGCCCTCTACGACATCATGGTCGAGGAGTCCCTGACCTCGCCGTCGCTGCGCCGGGCCGTCGACGCGCTGCACCGGCTGCTGCCCGAACTGCCCGCCGAGGTCCGCACCGAACGCGGCCTGATGGCACGGACGCTGATCCTGCACACCTGCGCCGAGCGGGAGCGCGCCCTCGCCGAGGACACCCCCACTCCGCGCGCCACCTGGAGCGACGCGGCCACCGGACTCACCGACGCGCTCCTCGGGCTGTGGCTGGCGCCCGTCTCCGCTACGCGTCGAAGGTGACGACGACCTTCTCCGCGGCCCCCGGGGTGAGCGCCAGCTGAAAGGCCCGGTCCACGTCGGTGAACGGGACGCGGTGGCTGATCAGCTTCGCGAACCGCTCGTGGTGCTCGACCAGTTCGGGGGTGACCTCGAAGATCTCCGTCGGATAGCCCTGCGAGGCGACGAGGGTCAGCTCGCTGCGCAGCATGCCGCCGAGGTCGATCTCGCCCTTCTTCTGCACGGCGACCATGACCAGCCTGGCGTGCCACCGCGCGTTGGCCACCACGGTGTTGAAGACCGCCGGGGCGCCGGCCGCGTCGATGAAGACGTCGGTGCCGGGGCGGGGCTGGCCCAGCGCGTTGGCGCTCTGCCCGTGCAGCTCGGTCAGTCGCGCGGTGACGTCCTCCTCGGCGGAGTTGATCACGGCGTCCGCGCCCACGGCCAGCGCCTTCTCCAGCCGGGCCGGGATGACGTCGGCGACGACCACGTGCCGGACGCCCCGCAGCTTCAGCCAGATCGCCGCGCCCAGCCCGATCGGCCCGGCCCCGAACACGACCACCTTGTCGTCCGGACCGGCCTGCGAGCGGTTGACCGCGTGCCGGGACACGGCCATCGGCTCGTTGAGGGCGGCGACCTCGTACGGCACAGTGTCCGGGAACACCGCGACACTCCGTCCCACCTCGGCGTTCTCGATCAGCAGATACTCGCTGAGCGCGCCGTACCGGCCGCCGCACCCGATGATCCCGGTGGGCGCGTCCTGCGGGTTCACCACCACCCGGTCGCCCGTCTTCAGCCCCGTCACCTCGGCGCCGGCCTCGACGACCTCCCCGGCCGGCTCGTGGCCCAGGGCGATCGGGACCAGGTCGCCGCCGAGGTGGGCGCGGGCGGGCATGCCGCCCATGTGCAGGAAGGTGACGTCGGTGCCGCAGATACCGCCCGCGCGGATCCTCAGCAGCACGTCCCTCGGGCCGGGCACGGGACGCTCGACGTCCACGACCTCGATCCTGCCGACGCCACCGGTCTGTACGGACTTCATCGTGGCCATGGGTGACTCTCGCTCTCTGGTGGTGCCGTGGTGGTTCGCCGGGCCGGGCGGCCCGGGGCCGGTCCCCGGGCCGGTCGCCGGACCGGGGGAGTGGGCCGGTGCCCGGCCCGGGGACCGCGCCGGATCCCGTCCCCACGGTTCCGGCGCCCGGGCCCGCCGTCGGGCGGGCCCTCGGGGCGGTCTCCGCTCAGAACGACCCCGATTACTTGAGTTAGGCAAGCACATGTGGCTTACTTGAGTCAAGCAAGCGAATTGCGCGCGCTTCGAACGAACGGGTCACCCCATGTATGGCAGCTCCCCCATACCCCAAGCACTCGCCCGAGGCAGCGGACAGCGGCTCCTGGTCGCCGCCGGTGCCCCGGACGCCGCCGGACTCCTCACCTCCACCCTGGAGCTGGCGGGCTACCGGACCGGTGCGGCGGGCAGCGGAGCCGAGGTGGCAGGGCGGCTCGCGGAGCACCGGTTCGCCCTGGCCGTCGTCGACGCCGAACTGCCCGGCCTCGGGGACCTCGCCCGGGGCGGCCGCCTCAGACCGGCCTACCGGCCGCCGGTCCTCCTGCTGGTCGCCTGTGAATCCCTGGCCCGCCTGGTGCCCGAACTCGGCACCGGCGAGCGGGACTACGTCACCAAGCCCGTCCGGATCGCCGAGGTCCTCGCCCGGGTCGAGGTCCTGCTCCGGGACGTGGGCGGCGCCGACCTGCCGGGCGGCACGCTGGACCACGCCGACCTAGTCCTGGACGACGGCACCTGCCGGGCCCGCCGCGGCGCCCGCACCCTCGACCTCACGCCCGCCGAGTACCGGCTCCTGCGCCACCTCCTGGTCAACTCCCGGACGGTGCTGTCCAAGGAGCAGATCAGCAACTGCGTCTGGGGCGAGTTCCGGGACGGCAACGCCATCGAGCAACTCGTCTCCCGGCTCAGACGCAAGGTCGACCGGAGCGGCCCCGCGCTGATCCACACCAGGCGGGGTTTCGGCTACTGGCTGGGGGAGTCGTCGGGGTCCGGGTGACTGGGTGACTGCTTCGTGCTGGTCGCGCCCACGCGGCGGAGCCGCACATTGATACAGCCCCGCGCCCCTGAAGGGGCGCCCTAGCCGGGGCGCGCTGAAATGCTGACCGCGTTTGCCGCGACCACCGCGCCGATCCCCGCCCACTCCGGCACCCCGAGGCCCTGGCCCAGCACCGCCCATCCCACCACCGCCGCCAGGACCGGATTGACGCTCATGAACAGGCCGAAGGTCTGGGCCGGGACCTTGCGGAGGGTGAGGAGGTCGGCCAGGTACGGGACCGCCGAGGACAGGACGCCTGCCGCCACCGCGCACAGGAGGGCTTCGGCCGTCGGCGGGTGGCGTACCGCCACCACGATTCCCACCGGCAGGAACGTCAGCGCCGACACGCTCGCGGCCGCCGCCGGGCCCTGCGCCCCCGGTATCCGGCGGCCGACCACCCGGTTGAGCAGGATGTACGACGCCCAGCAGGCGGCGGCCACCAGGCCCAGGGCCATACCGGCGTAGTCGGTCGACGGCTGCGGGCGCATCAGCACCACCACCCCGGCCGCCGCCAGCACCGCGCACCCCGCGTCCAGCCGGCGGCGGGACGCGGTGAGCGCGATGGTGAGCGGGCCCAGGAACTCCAGGGTGACCGCCAGGCCTAGGCCGACCCGGTCGATCGCGGTGTAGAGGGTCAGGTTCATCGTGCCGAAGACCAGCGCGAGCAGCAGCACCGGCCACCACTGCCGCCAGGTGAAGTCCCGCGGGCGGGGCCGGCCGACGGCCACCAGGACGAGTGCGGCCACGTACTGCCGTACCGCCACCACCCCGAGCGGGCCGAGGACCGGGAACGCGAGGGAGCCGATGGCCGCGCCGGTCTGGTTGGACAGGCCGCTGCCGAACATGGTGGCCACGCCGGAGAGCCGGGTCGGCGCGGACGGCGTGACCGTGGGGGAGGAGACGGGGCGTTCGAGGGCTCGTCGCATGGGAGGAGGGTGCGCCCGGTCCGCGCTTGCGCAAAATGCATGCGGCCCGGGATCTATACGCTGTCCGTATGGATGAGGTCGAGCTGCGGCAGCTGCGCTGTCTCGTCGCCATCGTCGACGAGGGCAGCTTCACCGACGCGGCGATCGCCCTGGGGGTGTCCCAGGCGGCCGTCTCCCGTACCCTGGCGGCACTCGAACGCGCGCTGGGCGTAAGGCTGTTGCGGCGCACCTCACGCGCGGTGACCCCGACGGCCACCGGCCTGCGGGTGGTGGCGCGCGCCCGGCGGGTGCTGGCGGACGTCGCCGGTCTGGTCCAGGAGGCCGGTTCGGGACACACCCTGCTCCGGATCGGGTATGCCTGGTCGGCCGTGGGCCGGCACACCGTCGCCTTCCAGCGGGGCTGGGCCGCCGCGAGTCCCGGGACCGATCTGCAGCTCGTCCGGGTCAACACGGCCTCCGCCGGCCTCGCCGAAGGCGTCTGCGACCTCGCGGTGGTGCGCCGCCCGCTGGAGGACCCCCGGTTCGACGCGGCCATCGTGGGGCTGGAGCGGCGGCTCGCCGCACTGGCCGCCGACGATCCGCTGGCCCGGCGCCGGACCGTGCGTCTCGCCGACCTCACCGGCAGGATCCTCCTGGTCGACCGGCGTACCGGCACCACCACCCCGGAGCTGTGGCCGCCGGAGTCGCGGCCGGCCGTCGAGGAGACGCACGACGTCGACGACTGGCTCACCGCCATCGGCGCGGGCCGTGCGGTCGGCGTGACCGCCGAGTCGACCGCCAACCAGTACCCGCGGCCCGGAATCGTCTACCGGCCGGTCCGGGACGCCGAACCGGTCGCCGTCCGGCTGGCCTGGTGGCGGGACGATCCGCACCCCGCTCACCAGGCCGTTCTCGAACTGCTCAGTGAGCTGTACCGGGCCGGCTGAGCACACGGTCCGCCGGATTGTCCCGGCAATACGGCAGACAAAATTGTTGACAATCTTGTTTGGCTAGATTTACGTTCGACAGGCACTCACTCAGGGAGGGCGCAATGCCGAAGGAAGCCCGTCCGAGCACCGGAGAGCAGGCCAAGCAGCACGCGTTCACGCTGCTGCGGCAGGCGATCCTGCACGGCGAGATGGCCCCGGCCCAGCGGCTGGTGGAGAACGAACTCGCCGAGGAGTTCGGTGTGACGCGGGCCAGCATCCGTGCGGCACTGATCGATCTGGAGGCCCAGGGACTGGTCGAGCGGATCCGCAACCGCGGCTCGCGGGTGCGGGTGGTGACCGTGGAGGAAGCGGTCGCGATCACCGAGTGCCGCATGGTCCTGGAGGGACTGTGCGCCGCTAAGGCGGCCGTCGCGGCCAGCGACGAGCAGCTCACCGAGCTCGCGGACCTCGGGGCGGCCATGAAGAAGGCCGTCGCCGCCGGCGAACCGGTCACCTACTCCGAGCTCAACCAGGAACTCCACGCCAAGATCCGGCTGATCTCCGGCCAGCAGACCGCCGTGGAACTGCTGGAGCGGCTCAACGCCCAACTGGTGCGCCACCGTTTCCAGTTGGCGCTGCGCCCGGGGCGTCCGCAGCACTCCCTGAACGAGCACCTGGCGATGATCGAGGCGATCAGGGCCAGGGATCCGCAGGCGGCCGAGGCGGCCGTCCGCGCCCATCTCACGAGCGTGATCGACGCACTGCGCGACTGAGCACGCCCGGGCTGGGTGGGCGCACACCTGTCCACCAAGGAGAGTTTTTCGATGACCCACGCCAACGCGCCCGCCACCAGCCCACCGCGATCCACTCTGGTCGTCACCGCGCATGCCGGGGACTTCGTGTGGCGGGCGGGCGGAGCCATCGCCCTGGCCGCGTCCCGGGGCGAGAAGGTCACCATCGCGTGCCTGACCTTCGGTGAGCGCGGCGAGTCCGCCAAGGCGTGGCGCGAGGGCAGGAACCTGGAGGAGATCAAGGCGATACGCCGGGAGGAGGCGGAGAAGGCCGCCGCCGCGCTCGGCGCCGAGGTCCGCTTCTTCGACGCGGGCGACTACCCGCTGGTCGCCTCCGCCGAGCTCACCGACCAGCTGGTCGCCGTCTACCGCGAGACCCAGCCCGACGTCGTGCTCACCCACCCCGTCGAGGACCCCTACAACGGCGACCACCCGGCCGCCAACCGGATGGCCCTGGAGGCCAGGATCCTCGCGCAGGCCATCGGCTACCCGGGCGAGGGCGACATCATCGGCGCCCCGCCGGTCTTCTACTTCGAGCCGCACCAGCCCGAGATGAGCGGCTTCAAGCCCGAGGTCCTGCTCGACATCACCGAGGTCTGGGACACCAAGCGCAAGGCGATGGAGTGCCTCGGCGCCCAGCAGCACCTGTGGGCCTATTACACCGACCTCGCCGTCCGCCGCGGCGTCCAGCTCAAGCGGAACGCCGGCCCCAACCTGGGCCTGGCGCACACCACCATGGCCGAGGCGTTCATGCGCCCGTTCCCGCAGATCGCGCAGGAGCTGGCATGAGCGGCGTGATCGTCACCGACCCGCCGAAGGCGGAACTGAAGGACGTCGACGCGCTGGCCGGCTTCGGGGTGGCCACCGTGAGCGAGGCGATGGGGCGGACCGGACTGCTGGGCCCCGGGATCCGGCCGATCCAGCAGGGCGTACGGGTCGCGGGCACGGCCGTCACCGTGCTCAGCTGGCCCGGCGACAACCTCATGATCCACGCGGCCGTCGAGCAGTGCGGCGAGGGCGACATCCTGGTCGTCACCACCACCTCGCCCTGCACCGACGGGCTGTTCGGCGAGCTGTTCGCGACCGCGCTGAAGCAGCGCGGGGTGCGCGGGGTGGTCCTCAACACCGGCATCCGGGACACCCAGGAGCTGCGGGAGATGGGCTTCGCCGCCTGGTCCCGGGCCGTCTCCTCGCAGGGCACGGTCAAGGCGACCGGCGGCTCGGTCAACGTGCCGATCGCCGTCGACGGCCAGGTGATCAACCCGGGTGACGTGATCCTCGCGGACGACGACGGGGTCGTGGTCGTACCGCGCGAGCGCGCCCGCGAGACGGTCGAGAAGTCCGAGGCCCGGGAGGCCAAGGAGGCCGCGACCCGTGCCGCGTTCATCGGCGGGCAACTGGGCCTGGACCGCTACGGACTGCGAGAGACCCTGCAGCGGCTCGGCGTCGAGTACAAGACGCACGCGGAGTACGAGGAGCACACCAAGTGACCGGGCCCGCGGAGGTGCGCTGCATGCTGATGCGCGGCGGCACCTCCAAGGGCGCCTACTTCCTGGCCGAGGACCTGCCCGCCGACCCCGCCGCCCGCGACGACCTGCTGCTGCGGGTGATGGGCAGCCCCGACCCGCGCCAGATCGACGGCCTGGGCGGGGCGCACCCCCTCACCAGCAAGGTGGCGGTGGTCTCGGTGTCGGACGACCCGGAGGCGGACGTCGACTACCTCTTCCTGCAGGTCGCCGTCGACCGGCCCGAGGTGACCGACCGTCAGAACTGCGGGAACATCCTGGCCGGGGTCGGACCGTTCGCCGTGGAGCGGGGGCTCGTGGCGCCCGGTGCCAGCGAGACCTCGGTACGGATCCGGATGCTCAACACGGGGGAGCGGGCCGTCGCCACCTTCCCGACCCCGGGCGCGCGCGTCGACTACACCGGGGACGCCGAGATCTCCGGCGTGCCCGGCACGGCCGCCCCGGTGGTGATCGAGTTCCCGGCCGGCGGGAGTCCGCTGCTGCCCACCGGCAACGTCCGGGACACCGTCGCGGACACGGCGGTGACCTGCGTCGACAACGGCATGCCGACCGTGCTGATCGCGGCGAGCGCCCTCGGTGTCACCGGGTACGAGGCGCCCAAGGACCTGGAGGAGGACCTGGCCCTCGCCGACCGGCTGCACGAGATCCGGCTGGCGGCGGGCAAGCTGATGGGCCTCGGGGACGTCGAGACCGCCACCGTGCCCAAGCTCAGCCTGCTCGCCCCGCCCCGCGACGGCGGCGCGGTCACCACCCGGACCTTCATCCCCGTCCGCTGCCACACCTCGATAGGCGTCCTCGGCGCCGCGAGCGTGGCTGCGGGGCTCAGACTGCCCGGCGGTGTGGGGGAGAGGATCGCCCGGCTCCCGGACCACGGCGACCGTATCCGCATCGAACACCCCACCGGATTCCTGGAGATCGACACCAGTGTCGACCCCGGCTCCGACGGCTCCCCGCCGGCCGCCCGCCGCACCGCGGTTGTCCGCACCGCCCGCAAGATCTTCGACGGCACCGTCTTCCCGCGCGCCGCCGCCCTTCCCGCACGACCTCAAGGAGGCAACGATGGCTCCGCCCCTCGGTGACATCGCCCATATCGGCCACGCCCAGCTGTTCACCCCGGACCTGGACGCCAGCGTCGCCTTCTTCACCGACTACCTCGGACTGACCGTCAACGGCCAGGACGGCGACACGGTCTGGCTGCGTTCCTACGACGACTACGAGCACCACAGCCTGGTCCTCACCGCCCGCGAGCAGCCCGGCCTCGGCCGGCTCGCCCTGCGCACCTCCAGCGAGGAGGCCCTCCACCGCCGTGTCAAGGCGATCGAGGAGGCCGGCGGCACCGGCCACTGGGCGGAGGACGAGCCAGGCCTCGGCAAGCTCTACGTCACCACCGACCCGGACGGCCACGAGCACGCCCTCTACTGGGAGAGCGAGCACTACCGGGCCCCCGACGAGCTGAGGCCCGCGCTGAAGAACCAGCCGCAGGCCAAGCCCAACCGGGGCGTCGGCGTGCGCCGACTGGACCACGTCAATTTCCTGGCCGCCGACGTGCTCGCCAACTCCGAGTTCCAGGAACACGTGCTGGGCGCCAGGCCGACCGAACAGGTCCGTCTCGACAACGGGACGATCGCGGCCCGCTGGCTGACCTTCACCCACAAGTCGTACGACGTCGTCTACACCTCCGACTGGACCGGCTCCACCGGACGGCTGCACCACATCGCCTTCGCGACCGACACCCGCGAGGACATCCTGCGCGCGGCCGATCTCGCCATCGACACCGGCGTGTTCATAGAGACCGGCCCGCACAAGCACGCCATCCAGCAGACGTTCTTCCTGTACGTCTACGAGCCCGGCGGCAACCGCATCGAGCTGTGCAACCCGCTCACCCGGCTGGTGCTGGCGCCCGACTGGCCGCTGGTCACCTGGACCGAGGCGGAACGGGCCAAGGGGCAGGCGTGGGGGCTCAAGACGATCGCGTCCTTCCACACGCACGGGACGCCGCCGGTCGGCTGACCCGGTTTCGGCCTCTGGGGGGGGTGGGCGACGCGTCACGGCGCGTCGCCCACCCCCCCTTTGCCACCTGGGGTTTTCTCCCCGTCACGGCGACGCCCCCGGCGGTGTCCGGATTGTTGCTGTGATTGTTGACAAAAGTGTTGACGTTTTTGGTCGCAGATCCTTAGCGTCTACGCACCACGGGTCAGCAGCACGAGCCGCGTCGACCCCCTCTACCGCTTCCCCTCCAGGGAACGCATCCTGGACGAGAGGAAAACAAAGATGTCCTCCTCAACCGCCCTGTCCGCTCGCGGCAGCAAACTGGCTCAGCTGGTGATCGGCCTGTGCTGGCTGGCCGTGCTCTTCGACGGCCTCGACATGTTCATCTACGGCTCGGTGCTGCCCCACCTGCTGGAGACGAAGACCTTCGGCATCACTCCGGACAAGGCCGGCGACCTCGGCTCCTACGCCACCTTCGGCATGCTGGTGGGCGCCCTCACCGCGGGCACGATCGCGGACCGGATCGGCCGCAAGCAGCTGATGATCGCCTGCGTCACGCTGTTCTCGCTCGCCTCCGGCATCTGCGCGATCTCCGGCAGCCTCACGGTCTTCGGCCTCGGCCGCACCCTGGCCGGCATCGGCCTCGGCGGGCTGCTGCCGACCGCGATCAGCATGGTCTCCGACTACGCCAGGGGCGGCCGGATCGCCATCACCATCGGCGTGCTGATGACCGCCCACCACGCGGGCGGCATCCTCTCCGCCTACGTCGCCAAGTGGCTGGTCGACCCCTACGGCTGGCGCTCCGCCTTCTGGGTCTGCGTGCTCCCGCTGCTCTTCGTCCCCGTCCTGCTGAAGCTCCTGCCCGAGTCGCTGAGCTTCCTGGTCGCCAAGGGCCGCACCGAGGAGGCCACCGCCCTGGCCGACCGCTACGAGGTCGAACTGCCCGCCGTCGCCGCCAAGAAGACGACCGCCGACCGCTGGGACGCGCTGCTCAACCTGTTCCGCGGCGGCGAGTGGCTGCAGACCCTGCTGTACTGGCTGGCCTCCTTCGGCGGCCTGCTGCTGGTCTACGGCGTCGCCACCTGGCTGCCGACCCTGATGCGCACCGAGGGCTACGAGCTCGCCAACGCCCTGACCTTCGTCGTCGTCTTCAACATCGGCGGCATCGTGGGCATGCTGGTCGCCGGGCGGTCCGCCGACCGGTTCGGCGCCCCGCGCATCGCGGCGATCTGGTTCGCCCTCACCGCCGCCGGCGTCTACCTGCTCAGCGTCCACATGCCGATGGGCGTGACCACCCTGGTCGTCTTCCTGACCGGCGTCTTCCTCAACAGCGCCCAGACGATGATCTACGCGACGGTCTCCATCCGCTCCACCCCGGACAACCGCGCCACCGCCGTCGGCTGGACCTCCGGCATGGGCCGCTTCGGCGCCGTCTTCGGCCCCTGGCTCGGCGGCCAGCTGCTCGCCGCGGGCAACGGCGACTGGGGCTTCACCGCCTTCGCGCTCGCCGGTGTCTCCTCGATGGTGTTCATCGGCATCGCCGCCCTGCGCTCGGCCCGGCAGCCGCAGGCCAGCAACGACCAGGAGAAGCTGGTCGCCGCCCACTGACCGGTCCGCCCGGACCGGTCCGGCGCCGCGCCCCTTCCACGGGCGCGGCGCCTTCCTACTGCTCGCCGGCGGGCTCCGCCTCCACCCCGGTGCACGCCAGCTGTCCCCCGACCTCCGCACACGCCTCCACGCCCCGGGGGGCCGGCACCGCGAGCATCGGGCTGGTGTAGCCGACCGAGTCCTCGGCGGGGTAGCTCGCCGAGAGCACGTCCTGCCCGGCGCGGACCGAGACCTCCCGGGCGTGCGGGGCGTGCAGCCGCACCTCGGACCAGACGGTGCCGCAGGCGGGGGACCAGCGCAGCCGGACGTCGTAGGCAACACCGGTGACACGGCTCTTGGTCCGCGCGTCCCGGTCGCACGCCGACGCGTCCGGCAACTCGCCCTGGCAGGACCGGCCGTGACAGCGCGGCGCCGCCGACACCGGCTGCGCACCCGGCGTACCGCGCCGGTCCGTGACGGTCACGGCCGCCGCGGTCACCCCGGCCACGGCGAGCAGCGCGAGCGCGGTCAGTGGCAGCCGCCACCACCGTCTCGCCGGCGGCCTGTCCTGGACCGGTTGCACGGCCGGCGGCTCCTCGGTGGCCTCGCACAGAGCCAGTACGGCGACGGGATCGACGCCCGCGAGCCGGGCCAGGGCCTCCACCGCCGGGCGTGGCGGTCGTTTGTCGCCGGAGAGATAGCGGTGCCAGGCGGACTTGCTGTACGGGGTGCGGGCGGCCAGCGCCGCGAGGCTCAGTCCCGTACGCTCCTTCAGCTCGCGCAGACTCGCCGCCGGCGACTCGTCCGGTGGGGTGGTTCTCGCGCCTTCGGAGTGCGGCATGGTGCGTGCCTCGACTTCATTACGCTATGGGCGTTTCGCCCCTGTTGTCGGAATGGCTTCCCATCGGGACGGGGCCCGCAATCGGCGAACAGGTGTGAAGACGGTGAATCGAGGGGTGCATGCCGAAGGCCTGTTCGGGAAGCCGGGTTCCCGAACAGGCCTCTGCGGTCAGCGAGTGCGGCGGTAAGGGCCCGTCAGCACCACGGGACGGCGTGGCCGACCCGGACGTAGTGGGCGGAGACGTATCCCTTGTGGTGCGGGAGCCGGTACCAGGTGTGGTTGCCGCGCACCGAGCCGCCGTACGTCTTGCAGGTCAGCGGGACGAGGTGGTGGGTGCGGCGGTGGCTCACCACGCGGTAGCGGGTGCTCGGGCCGGAGCGCACGTTGAGCCGGACACGGTGCGTGGTCACCCGGCCGACGGTCCGGTACGTGTAGTGCCGGTGGTGGAGACGGTGGACCGCCGGCGCCGGCAGGGTGGTGTAGTTGTAGTACTGCACGATTCCCTGGGGCGCGGGGACCGGGGTGGCGGCGCTCGCGGTGGCGGCCCCGGCCGTGGGCAGGAACGCGAACACCGCGACCGTGGCCAGCAGGCCGTTCTTCAGGATCCGACGGGACATGGAAACCTCCGTGCTGTCGTGCTCGTGACCACGAAGCGTGATCACGAGTCGGAGCGTTTCCGTGCCGGACCGGCACCATGTCGTCCCCGCGTGCCCTGGAACGGCTGGGACGTCCCAGGGCACACCGGCCTCAGCCCATCTGGTCCTCGGCCGACAGGTGCTCGACCGTCTTTCCGGTGGCCGTGAAGGTGCGCGTGACATGTCCCGACGAGTACACCCACAGGATCCGCAGCGGGGTGTCGCCGACGTTGCGGAACAGGTGGGGGACGGGGGACGGGACGTAGGTGGTGTCGAACCGCTCCAGCCGGGTCACCTCGCCGTCCACCCACACCTCCGCCTCGCCCTCCAGGACGGTGACGTGCTCGTCGCAGTTGTGCGAGTGCAACGGCGCCCCGGAGCCCACCGGGTAGACGCTCATCCCGCTGGTGATGAGGTTCTCCCCGCCCGCCGACGGCGTGGTGATCAACGGTGTCGTCACGACCGCACCGCCCCGGTCCAGCAGGGGCACGGACGCGACCTTGATGATCGTGGTCATCCGGGGGTTCCTCTCCAGTACGACGTACCTGACTCGCCGACCGACGGTAGGCCGCGCACGCGCGAACGGGTGCCCCCTGGCGTGCAGTTTTACCTTGCGCTCCGGGAGGTGTGAGCGTCCGCGACGCGGCTGTAGCGTCACCTCGCAATCCACGGCCGCCGGAGAGAGAAGGCA
This sequence comes from Streptomyces sp. NPDC047061, assembly GCF_040643955.1. Taxonomy (NCBI): domain Bacteria; kingdom Bacillati; phylum Actinomycetota; class Actinomycetes; order Kitasatosporales; family Streptomycetaceae; genus Streptomyces; species Streptomyces sp. NPDC047061. The sequence continues at coordinate 121,414 of NZ_JBEYVI010000031.1, read as the reverse complement.
GGTACCGGCCCCATGAGGCTCCCCGTTCTGAGTGAAGACGACATGGACCCGCGCCAGCAGGAGCTGGCCGCCCGGATCGCGGGCCGCCGCGGCGCCGTGCGCGGCCCGTTCCGGGTCTGGCTGCACAGCCCGGAGATGTGCGAACGCGCGGAGTCCCTCGGCGCCTTCGCCCGCTTCGACTGCAGCCTCCCCAAGCACCTGCGCGAACTGACCCTGCTGATGGCCGCCCGCAACTGGGACGCCCAGTACTCCTGGAACGCCCACGTCCACCAGGCGATCGAGGCCGGCATCCCGGAGGCGGCCGTGCAGGCCGTCGCCGAGAAGCGCGAGGCGGCCTTCGAGGACGAGGCCGACCAGGCGTTCTACCAGTTCTGCCGGGAGGTCCTGGAGGAGCACTTCGTCACCGACGAGACCTTCGCCCGCGCCCTGGCCCATTTCGGCCCCAAGGGACTGGTCGACACGATCGGCGCGCTCGGCAACTTCACCATGCTCGGCATGTGCCTCAACACCTTCCAGGTGGACCTCCAGGCCGACAGGGAGCCGCCGTTCCCGGACATCCGCGGCTATGGCCGGATCGCCCCGGAGGAAGCCCGATCCGGGGCCTGACCATGAGAAACGCGACCGATCTTTTAAGCCGGGAGGCGTTGACAGGATTGCCGACATTCGATTTGTGTGGGTGACCAGCGCGGGCGAGCCGCACGCGCGTTCGGAGGAAAAATGGATCGCTTGCTCCTCATGCACAGCTTCGTGACCGTCGCCCAGGTCGGCAGTTTCAGCGGGGCCGCCAAGAAACTGGGTTCGTCCGGCTCCCTGGTGTCCCGGCACGTGGCGGAGCTGGAGCGGCAGATCGGCGTACGCCTGGTCAACCGCACCGCCCGTTCCGTGAGCCTCACCGAGCCAGGCCAGCGGTACGCCGAGTTCGCCGCCCGCATTCTCGACGAGATCGAGGCCGAGGACGCCGGAATCGCCCAGCTCCACGACCGGCCCGAGGGCACCCTCAGCGTCATCTGCCCGAAGTGGATAGGCAGCCTCGACCTCGGGGACGCCATCGCCGCTTTCTCGGCGACGCATCCGAAGATCCAGGTCAGGTTCGAACTCGGCGGGATGTCGGACCGCACGTACGACTTCCTGGACAGCGGATTCGACGTCGCCTTCCACACCCGGGACCTGAGGGACTCCAGCGTCCGGCTGAAGAAGATCTCCTCACTGCCGTTCGTGCTGTGCGCCTCCGCGGAGTACATCGAACGGTGCGGGACGCTCACCCACCCGAACGACCTCGCCGCCCACGACTGCCTGGTGCACCTCAACGACCCGGTCTGGCGGATCGGCCACGGGCACGCCAGCACCCTGCACAAGATCCGCAACATCGCGTTCTCGTCCAACTCCTACATCGCCCTGCAGAAGGCGGCGGTGCACGGCCGCGGCATCGCCCTGCTGCCCCAGCGCCCGGTCTACGACGACCTCGTCTCCGGCGCCCTCCAGGTGCTGCTGCCCGACCTCGCCGTACCCGACCGCCCGCTGTACGCGATCTACGGCCCCGGACAGGACACCCCGCGCAAGATCAGCGTCTTCCTGGACTTCCTCGCCGAGTGGTTCGCACAGAACCCGATTCCCGCGATCCGGTCGTAACCGGGGCCGCAAGAAACGCTTGCGCATTCCGTAGAGCTCAGGCCATTGAGCCCCTCGCGAGCAGAAATCTACGCTCGCGAGGCGACCCGGAAACGAGGAATCCATGGGAATCCAGAGAATCGAATCGGTCACCTACGGCATCGACGACCTCGACGTATGTGTCCGGTTCTTCGACGACTTCGGGCTGTCGATGGTGGAACGGACCGACGAGCACGCGGTGTTCGAGACCCGTACCCGCCAGACCCTCCACCTCGACACCCGGCCGTCGCCGTCGCTGCCGCCCCCCGTCGAGGACGGGCCGACGCTGCGCGAGGTCGTCTGGGGCGTCGACACGCCCGAGGAGCTGGAGCGGCTGGTGGCGGCGGCGGGCCGGGACCGCGAGGTCCGGGAGAGCGCCGACGGCGTCCACCACACCGTCGACGAGACCGGCTTCGGCGTCGGGCTGACCCTGGCCCGCCCCGCACCGGCCCCGGTCACGCCCCGCCCGGCCAACACCCTCGGCAGCGTCACCCGCTGGAACACCGCCCTGGAGCCGATCACCCGGGTCCGCCCGCTGCGGATGTGCCATGTCGCCCTGAACATCCAGAAGAAGGGCCGCGAGGCGGCCGTCGGCTTCTACGTCGACCGGCTCGGGTTCCGCCCGACCGACGTGGTCGAGCCGATGGGCGTCTTCATGCAGGCCCCCGGCGACGACGACCAGCACACCATGCTGCTCTGCCACCGCCCCGACAGGGCGGGGATCAACCACATCGCCTACGAGGTGCCCGGCTTCGACGACGTCATCGAGGGCGGCAACCACATGATCGAGCAGGGCTGGCGGGAGGCCCGCAGGCTCGGTCGGCACACCATCGGCTCCAACGTCTTCCGCTTCCTGCACGCCCCGTGCGGCGGCCGCGTCGAGTACGCGGCCGACATGGACCGGGCCGACGAGAAGTACGGCACCCGGGTCCACGAGACGACCCCGCCGCACCACATCTGGGCCCTGCGCACCAACCGCGACCAGGAAGCCCCCACCGCGTCCTGACCCTGGTCCTGAACCTGAGAGGGCACCCCTGCATGACCACCGACCACGGCTATCCCGCCGTCCGCATGTACATAGGGGGCGAGTGGTGCCAGGGCGGCACCGGACAGACCGCTCCCGTCGTCAACCCCGCCACCGAGGAGACGATCGGCGAGGTCCCCCTCGCCACCCCCGCCGACCTCGACCGCGCACTCGAAGCCGCCGAGCACGGGTTCAGGGTGTGGCGGGCGACCTCCGTCGCCAAGCGCTCCGCGATCCTGGACCGCGCAGCCGACCTGATCGCCGAACGCGCCGCCGCCATCGGCCGCGTGATGACCCTGGAGCAGGGCAAGACCCTCGCCGAGTCGACGGGCGAGGCCAAGCGGACCGCCGACACGCTGCGCTGGCACGTCGAGGACGCCCGCCGCGCGTACGGCCGTATCATCCCGTCCGCGCCCGGCACGGTCCTCACCGTCCGCCGCGAACCGATCGGCCCCGTCGCCGCCTTCGTGCCCTGGAACTTCCCGGTCGGCGGCCCCAACCGCAAGATCTCCTCGGCCCTCTCGGCCGGCTGCTCGATCATCATCAAGGCCTCCGAGGAGACCCCGGCGACGGCCGCCGCCCTGGTGGCGTGCTACGCGGACGCGGGCCTGCCCGCCGGTGTGCTCAACCTCGTCTTCGGCGAGCCCGCCGAGGTCTCCGCCCACCTCATCGCCTCCCCGGTCACCCGGATGATCGCCTTCACCGGCTCGGTGCCCGTCGGCAAGCTCCTCGCCGCCGAGACCGGCAAGGTCATGAAGCCGTCCCTGATGGAACTCGGCGGCCACGCCCCGGTCATCGTCTGCGCCGACGCCGACCCCGGACAGGCCGCCCGCCGCGCCGCCCAGGCCAAGTTCTTCAACGCCGGCCAGGTGTGCACCTCGCCCAGCCGCTTCCTCGTCCACGAGTCGCTGGTCGAGGACTTCACCGCCGAGTTCGTGAAGGCCGCCGAGTCGGTCGTCGTCGGCGACGGACTGGAGCAGGGCACCACCATGGGCCCCCTCGCGAACGAACGCCGGCTTCGGTCGACGGAGCGGCTGACGGCGGACGCGGTACGCAGGGGAGCCACCGTCCGCACCGGCGGCGAACGGCTCGACCGCCCCGGGTACTTCTTCGCACCGACCGTGCTCACCGGCGTACCGGCGGACGCGGACCTGATGTCCGAGGAGCCGTTCGGACCGCTCGCGCCCATCGTGCCCTTCAGCGACCTCGACGACGCCCTCGCCACCGCCAACTCGCTGCCCTACGGCCTGGCCGCCTACGGCTTCACCAGGTCGGCCGCCACCGCCGAGAAGCTCTCGGACGGACTGGAGGCCGGCATCCTCTCCCTCAACCACTGCGGCGGCTCGGTCCACGAGGCGCCCTCCGGCGGGGTCAAGGACAGCGGGTACGGCCGGGAGGGCGGGCCGGAGGCGCTGGACGCCTACCTCGTCACCAAGCGCGTCTCCCACCTGCTGACGCCATGAGGTACGCGCGAGTCTCGGTGGAGGGCCGGGCGGTCTGGGGCCGGGTGCGGGAGACCCGTGTCGAACTGCTCGCCGGGTCACCGCTGGAGGGCGAGCCCGACGTCCTCGGCACGATCCCCGTCACCGGGGCCGTCTGGCTGCCGCCCGTCGTCCCGGGCGTGTTCTACGCCGTCGGCTACAACTACCCGCGGCACATCGCACACGCCAAAGCCGCGACCCCCGAGCGTCCCGAGGTCGGCTACCGGGCCAACAACGCGCTCACCGGCCACCGTTCCCCGATCGTCAGACCGGCCGAGGTGACCGGACGCTTCGAGGCCGAGCCGGAACTGGTCGCGGTCATCGGCCGCACGCTCCGGTACGCCGGCCGCGACGAGGCCCGCAAGGGGGTGTTCGGCTGGACCATCGGCAACGACGTCAGCGCCCGTACCTGGCAGCACCAGGACCGCACGTTCTGGCGCAGCAAGAACAGCGACACGTTCAAGCCGATGGGGCCGTGGATCGAGACCGAGGTCGACGCCCTCGCCCAGACGACCACCCTGAGCGTCAACGACGAGGTGCGCGCCACGTTCCCGACCGGGGACATGGTCTTCGACCCCTTCGACTTCATCGTGGAGATCACCCGGCACATCACCCTGCACCCCGGCGACGTGCTGTGGATGGGCGCCGAGTCCACCTGCCAGATCGAGCCCGGCGACACCGTCGAGGTCGCGATCAGCGGTATCGGCGCGCTGTCCAACCCCGTACACCTGGAAGGCAACCACTCATGACCGCGGAACCCCGCTACATCCACCACGTCAACTTCCCCACCACCGACCCCGACCGCACCGCGGCCTGGTACACCAAGGTCTTCGGGATGAAGCGCATCATGCCCAAGTCCAACACGCGGGTCGTCCTCATGACCCGGGGCACCTTCGACCTGCACTTCACCCCTGTCGAGGAGATGGAGCGCATGGCGCCCTACCACTTCGCCGTCGAGGTCGACGACTGGGACGACTTCCTCGCCCACCTCAAGGACCTGGGCATCCGGCACACCCGGCCGATCGAACGCCCCGAGAACCAGTCCAAGTTCTGCTACATCCACGACCCCGACCACACCATGATCGAGCTCGTCTACCACAGCCGCCGCCCCAACTAAGCGCATCAGTACGGGAGTTCACCCCATGCCCCTCGCCGACTCCGACGGCACCTCCATCTACTACGAGCGCCACGGCAGCGGCCCGGCGATCCTGTTCGTGCACGGCAGCGGCGGCCACCACGCGGCCTGGTGGCAGCAAGTGGCCGCACTGCGCGAGGAGTTCACGGTCGTCACCGTGGACCTGCGCGGCTTCGGCAAGTCCGACTCGTCGATGGCCGAGTTCGACGGCCAGGACTTCCCCGGTGACGTGGTCTCCGTCCTCGACCAGGAGGACATCACCGACGCCATGCTGGTCGGCCAGTCCATCGGCTCCGTCGCCGCCCTGCGTGCCGCGCTGCTGCGCCCCGAGCGGGTCTCCTCGGTCGTCCTCGGCCACTCCCTCGGCGGCATCAGCCACCCCGAACTGAAGGAACTCGCCGCCGCCGACCGCGCGGAGGCCGTCAAGCTGCCCGTCATCGACCGGCTGCTGACCAGGCCGTTCCAGCAGGAGCGGGCCGATCTCACCTTCCTCTTCCAGCAGATGGGCACGTTCAACGTGGCCAGGATGCAGGACCTGCGCAACCTCGACACCGACGGCCCGACCCTGGACGAGATCCGGGCCTCCGGCGTGCGGGTCGCCTTCCTCGCCGGGGAGAAGGACGCCGTTCTCAGCGTCAAGACGGTCACCCGCGCCCACGAACTGCTGCCCGGCTCGCACCTGGAGATCGTCCCGGACGCCCCGCACTCCATGTACTGGGAGACACCCCAGCCGTACAACGCGGCCGTCGCCCGGCTCCGCCGCACCCTCACCGCACCGAAGGAAGCAGCATGACCAGCCTCACCCTGGCCGCCGCCGAGGAGATCATCGGCGCCGCCCACCAGCGTGCCCAGGAGATCGGCAAGGCGGTGAGCGTCGCCGTCGTGGACGCCGGCGGCTTCCCGATCGCCATCCGCCGCCTCGACGGCGCCCGACCGCTCACCCCCGACATCGCCCGCGCCAAGGCCTACACCGCGGCGATCATGCAGCGCCCCGGCACCATGCTGAAGAAGTGGCAGGAGTCCCAGCCGGTCTTCTTCTCCCAGCTCTCCCAGCTCCCCGGCGCCGCCCTGCCGATCATGGCCACCGAGGGCAGCCTCACCATCAAGAAGGACGGCGAGATCATCGGCGGGCTCGGCATCGCCGGCGGCACCGCGGACGAGGACCAGAGGATCGCCGAGGACGTCCTGAAGGCCCTCGGCTACGAACTGGAGTTCGCCGCGTGGGGCGTCGCCGGCTCCGGCGGAAAGGACTGACACCATGGCGGACACGTTCAACTACCGCATCGACCACCACGGCAGCCTGGTCCGCCCGGCCGGCCTGTCCATCGCCGACCCGGAGGCCGTCGACGCGGCGGTCCAGGAGGCCGTCGCCTACCAGCGCAAGCTGCGCTCCACCGTCGTCACCGACGGCGACTTCCCCCGCGAGGACTTCCGCAGCGCGGTCCTCGACGGCGTGTCCGGCTTCCGCCGTACCGACGAGGCGGACCCGGACGGGCTGGTCCGCTGGATAGCCGAGTCCCTCCCCAAGGCCAACGGCCCGCTGCTCGCCGACCGGTCCGCCAGGCTTGCCGAACTGACGGTGATCGCCCCGAAGGCCACGCTGCCCTCCCCGGCGTACCTTGCGGCCACCACCTTCCAGCCGGGCCTCGGCATCTCCTCGGCCCGGGAGCTGGGCGAGGCCCTCGCGGAGATCGTCCGCGCCGAGATCGAACTGCTGGTCTCGAAGGGCGTCCGCCTCATCCAGCTCGACAACCCGCTCCTGCTCGCCCAGTTGAGCACCGACCCGGCCGACCCCGGCGCCCTGCCCTTCACGGACGCGCTGGCTGTCGATTCCCTCGCAGTACGGCTGGACGAGCGCCCGGAGAGCGTCCGCATCGGCATCGCCCCCGGCTGGTCGGCCCCGGCCGAGGTGGACCGGGCGCGCGCCGAGCAACTGTACGCGGGCATCGCCGCCGACCGCTGGATCCTCCCCTTCGCCGAGGGCACACAGGCCGAACTGGACCTCGTCAGGGCACTCCCGGACGACCGCGACTTCTGCCTGGGCGTGGTCGACGCGACGGTGCCCGAGCTGGAGGACATCGACACGGTGATGTCCCGTGTCGACGCGGTCGGTGAGTTCAAGGACCTGGAGGACGGCGCGGTGTCCCCGTCCCGGGGCTTCGCGGACGTGGCGTCGCGGCCCCTGCTGACCGCGGAGGACCAACGCCGCAAGCTGGTGCTGGTCGAGACCATCGCCCGGTACTGCTGGGGCAACGAGTTCTGACCGCTGGTCAGACGTCCGCGGCGCCGTCGTGGCCGGTCGCGCAGTTCCCCGCGCCCCTGCTTGTGCTTTTAGGGGCGCGGGGAACTGCGCGAGCAACCACACACAACCCGTGCCCGGAAACGCAACCTTGGCCCGGTGGACGCTAGACAACCTCCGCAAAAGTCACCGTGCGCTCCACGAGCAACGGCCACACCACCCCCACGACGACCTCCTTGAAGTGCTCGGCCGCCTTGTGCGCCTCGAACCCCTCTCGGTCGACGTACCGCTCGTACAACAGGAACCCACCCGGCTCGCCCTCCACCACGTGCACCTCGTACATCAGGTTCGCGGGCTCCGTCCGCGTGGCCTCCCGCGCCTTCAGCAGCGCGGCACGCACCGCGTCCGCGTCGGCGGGTGCGCAGCGATAGTGGGCGACGACTGTGTACGCCATCCGCTTTCTCCTCGTCTCCTCGGGGCTTGTCCGGCCCGCCCGATTCCAGCACGGATCATGCCCCCGTCGGCTCGCGCACAGCGCAATCAATGCCTGCCCCCACGGGGCTGGTGAACCCCCTCCCACATGGTGTGTCGTCGCAGACGGCCCGCACGGCCGGCACCGCGGACGACAAAGGAAGTGATCTCCATGCGCACTCTGGAAACCCTCTCCGGCGGGGAGTGGGTGAGGACCGGCGAATGGATCGACGTCCACGACCCGGCCGACGTCCGCACCCCCCTCGCGCGCGTTCCGGCCCTGTCCGCCAAGGACGTCACCCGGGCCTACGACCACGCCGAGCGCGGTTTCGCCGTCTGGCGGCGCACCAGCCCCTTCGAACGGGCCCGCATCTTCACCGAGGCGGCCCGGCTGATCCGGGAGCGGGCCGGGGAGATCGCCGCCGACGTCACCGCCGAGAACGGCAAGACCCTGGCCGAGGCGACCGGCGAGACCCTGAAGGCCGCCGACTTCCTGGAGTACTACGCCGGCCTCGCCCGCCAGGGCTACGGCACCCTCCTGCACGACGTGCGCCCGGACCACCGTACGCACACCCAGCGCGAGCCGATCGGCGTGGTCCTGGTGATCAGCCCCTGGAACGACCCGCTGATCACCCCGGCCCGCAAGCTCGCCCCGCTGCTCGCCACCGGCAACGCGGCCGTGTTCAAGCCGGCCACCGAGACCCCCCTGGCGGGGCTGCACTTCGCCCGGGCCCTGTACGACGCGGGCCTGCCCGCCGGTGTCCTCAACGTCGTCACCGGCCGGACCGCCGAGATCGAGGAGGCCCTCCTCGACGACCCCCGGATCGTCGGCGTCACCTTCACCGGCTCCAACGCCGTGGGCAACCGCATCCGGCGCCGCCTCGCCGACCGCAACGTCCGCTTCCAGGGCGAACTCGGCGGCAAGAACGCGTCGGTGGTGCTGCGCGACGCCGATCTGCCGGCCGCGGCGAAGGCCGTCGTGGCCGCCTCCTTCGGCCAGGCCGGGCAGCGCTGCACGGCGACCAGCCGGGTGATCGTCGAGCAGCCGGTGTACGACGAGTTCGTCCCGCTGCTGGTCGCGGAGGTGCGGGCGCTGGCCGTCGGCCCGGGCACGGATCCGGCGACCACCCTGTGCCCGCTGTCGAGCCCGAAGCAGCGCGACAGCGTCCTCGCCGACCTGGGCAGGGCCGTGGAGCAGGGCGCGACCGTGCTCACCGGAGGCGGGGCGGACGCCGGGCGTCCGCACGGCTGCTACGTGGAACCCACCGTCCTCGCGGGCATCACCCCGCAGATGGCCGTCTGGCGGGAGGAGGTCTTCGGTCCCGTCCTCGCCGTCCGCGCGGTCGACGACTTCGACGCGGCCGTCGACGCGGTCAACGACTCCGGCTTCGGGCTCGCCGCCGCCGTGTTCACCCGCGACCTCGCCTCGGCGTACCGGTTCGCCGACGAGGCCGAGTGCGGACAGGTCGCGGTGAACACGACGACCACCGGCTGGGACGTCCACCTGCCGTTCGGCGGCTTCCACGACTCCGGCACGGGCTACAAGGAGCAGGGCGAGGAGGTCCTGAGGTTCTCCACGCGCGTCAAGACGGTGGCCGTCCACTTCGGTGCCCCGGGGCGGGCCCATGGCTGACGAGACGGTCGGTGTCGTCGGCGCCGGCATCGTGGGCCTGGCCACGGCCCGCGAGATCGCGCTGCGCCGCCCCGGCACCCGGGTCGTGGTCCTGGAGAAGGAGCCGGAGGTCTCCCGGCATCAGACCGGCCACAACTCCGGTGTGGTGCACGCGGGCATCTACTACACGCCCGGCAGCCTCAAGGCCGACCTGTGCGTGCGGGGCGTGTCCCTGCTGCGCGAGTACTGCCAGGACCGGCAGTTGCCCTTCGACGAGATCGGCAAACTGGTCGTGGCGGTCCGCGAGGACGAGCTGGGCCGGATGCAGAACCTGTACGAGCGGGCGAAGAACAACCACGTGCCGGAACTCCGGAAGATCTCGCGCGAGCAGATCAAGGAGCTGGAGCCGCACGTCGGCGGTGTCGCCGCCCTGTACTCCCCGCGCACCGCGATCACCGACTACCCGGCGGTCGCCCGCGCGTTCGCCAAGGACGTCGTCGACTCGGGCGGCGAGGTGCGCCTCGGCTTCCCGGTCACCTCGATCACCACCGTGCCCGGCGGCATCGAGGTCGCCTCCGGCCAGGACCTGGTCCGCGTGGACCGGCTGATCCTCTGCGCCGGCCTCCAGTCCGACTCCGTCGCCAGGCTGGCGCAGGACGGGCGGGAGCCCCGGATCATCCCCTTCCGCGGCGAGTACATGCTGCTCAAGCCGGACCGGACCCATCTGGTGCGCGGCCTCGTCTACCCGGTGCCCGACCCGCGCTACCCCTTCCTCGGCGTGCACTTCACCCCGCGTGTCGACGGCTCGGTGGAGGTCGGCCCCAACGCCGTCCTCGCCCTCGCCAAGGAGGGCTACCGGCGCAGCAGGGTGTCGCCCCGGGACCTGCTGGCCCTCGCCTCCTACCCGGGCGCCTGGCGGATGGCCGCCCAGCACTGGCGTACCGGCATCAAGGAGTACCGCGGCTCCTTCTCCGCCGCCGCCTTCATGAAGGACGCGGGGCTGTACGTCCCGGGCGTCGGCGTCCGTGACGTGGTGCGCGGCGGCGCGGGCGTACGGGCCCAGGCGCTGGACCGCGACGGCACGCTCGTCGACGACTTCCGCATCCACCGGGTCGGCCGGATCACGGCCGTACGCAACGCCCCCTCGCCGGCCGCGACGGCCTCCATGGCGATCGCCGAACACATCACCGCGGCCGTCTTCGACGACGCCTGACACGGCGGCCGCATGCCCCGCGAACTGCGCACTTCCGCGCAACAACAGCTTGCGCTCCGGGATCTCCGCAAGAGCGCACCGGCCGCCTAGCGTTCCTTCCACACCGCCCCACCACCCCCTCCGAGAGAAAGAGTTCGGACATGTTCGTCGTCGACACGCAGATCCACATCTGGAAGGAAGAGACCCCGGACCGCCCCTGGGTGCCCGGCGCCCGGGAGCGGATCCGGCTCAACGGCCACCGCGAGGACCCCTTCTCCTACGAGGAGGCCCTGGAGCTGATGGACGAGGCCGGCGTGAACCGGGCGCTGATCCTGCCGCCGTCCTGGGAGGGCGATCGCATCGACTACGCCCTGGAGGCCTGCGAGGCCCACCCGGACCGGTTCGGCATCATGGCCCGCATCCCGCAGAACAAGCCCGAAGAGGGCAAGGCCATGCTCAGGGACTTCGCGCAGAACCCGCACGTGAAGGGCACCCGGCTGACCTTCCACCGGCCGCAGGACCGCAACTGGATGATCGACGGCACCAACGACTGGTACTGGCCGATCGCCGAGGATCTGCGCATCCCGACCATGGTCCACGCGCCGATCTGGAAGCGCGAGCTGGGCGAGATCGCCGCCAAGCACCCCGAGCTGAAGATCATCATCGACCACATGGGCATCATGGCCCGCTGTGTCGACGACGCGATCGGCTACTGGGTCTCGGAGACCGCCGACCTGCACGTCCACCCCAACATCTACGTCAAGGTGTCGGCGCTGCCGGGTTACTCCACCCAGCCCTTCCCGAACAACAACATCCAGAAGTACGTGCGCGAGATGGTCGACAAGATGGGCCCGCAGCGCTGCTTCTACGGCACCGACATCACCCGGCTGCTCGGCCACGGCATCACCTACACCGACACGATCGAGCAGTTCACCAAGCACTGGGACTTCACGGCCGAGGAGCTTGAATGGATCATGGGCCGCGGTATCTCCGAGGTCCTGAACTGGCCGATCGAGGGCTGAGGAAACACCGGCGATGACCAACAACCCACGGATCGACGGCGGGGACGCCGTCGTCTCCGCCTTCAACGCGGCGGGCGCCGACTACGTCTTCTGCTCCTCGGGGTCCGAATGGGCCCCGGTGTGGGAGGCACTGGCCCGCCGCCACCGCGACGGCGAGCCCGCCCCGCGCTACCTCGACCTGACCCACGAGACGGTCGCCGTCGGCATGGCGACCGGGTACGGGCTGATCGAGCGCCGCCCGCAGGGCGTGCTGCTGCACGCGGCGCCCGGCCTGCTCCAGGGCTCGATGGCCGTGCACGGCGCGCTGCTGGCCGGCGTCCCGATGGTGGTCGCCTCCTCGGAGTCGACGACGTACGGCGACGCCCCCGGGCACGACCCGGGCGGCCAGTGGTACCGCAACCTGTCGATCGTGGGTGGCCCGCACGGCATCGCCCAGCCGTTCACCAAGTGGTCCACCGAGGCCGCCAGCGTGCACACCCTCCCGGTCATGATCACCCGGGCGGCGGAGCTGGCCTGGCGCGCCCCGGCCGGACCGGCCTACCTGAACATTCCCCTGGAGATCCTCCTGGAGGAGTGGGACGGCCGCGAGGCCAGGCCCGTCGTCCCGCCGGGCTCGACGCACAGCTCGCCGGAGGAGGTCGACCCGGTCGCGCAGCTCATCCGGGAGGCGGCCAACCCCGTGATCGTCACCGAGACGGCGGGGCGCGAGGCCGGCGGCTTCGAGGCGCTGGTCGCCTTCGCCGAGGCCTGGAACATCCCGGTCGTGGAGCCGGACTCGGCGGTGTGCGGCAACTTCCCGCGCACCCACCCGCTGCACGCGGGCAGTGACATCGGCCCCTGGATGGACGAGGCGGACCTGATCCTCCTCGTCAACTGCCGGGCGCCCTTCTACCCGCCCTCCCGCCGACCCGCCAAGGCGAAGATCGTCGTCATCGACGAGGTCCCGCAACGCCCGCACGTCGTCTACCAGGTGCTCTTCGCCGACACCTACCTGGAAGGCAACGTCGCCAACACGCTGCGCCAGCTGGCCAAGCGGGCCAAGGACCTCGACGAGCGCGCGGTCGGGGTGCGCCGGGCGGCGCAGGAGGAACGGCACGCCGCCGAGCGGTCCGCGATCGCGGCGGCCGAGGCGAAGGCGGCCGAGGCCAGGGGCGTCGACCCGGTGCTGGTCGCCGCCACCCTGCGTACGCTGCTGCACGGGCAGGACGCGATCGTCGTCGACGAGACCATCACCCACAGCCGGGTCGTCAAGCGACATGTCCAGACCGCGGACCCGGACTCCTACTTCTACGTCCAGGGCGGACTCGGCCAGGGCATCGCGGTCGCCCTCGGTGTCAAACTCGCCGCGAAGGAACGGCCGGTGGTCCTCACCATCGGCGACGGCGCCTTCACCTACAACCCGGTGATCCCCTCGTACGACGCGTCGAACGCGTACGAACTGCCGCTGCTGATCGTCGTGTTCAACAACCGCGTCTACAAGTCGATGAACCTCAACCACCGCCGCTTCTACCCGGACGGCGCGGCCGCCGAGACCGGCGAGTGGCTCGGCACCGATCTGCACCGGCTGCCCCGGCTCGCCGCGTTCGCCGAGCCGTTCGGCATGCACACCGAGACCGTCGACACCTCGGAGGCGCTCGCGCCGGCGCTGGAACGCGCCCTCAAGGCCGTGGCCGAGGGCACGACCGCCGTCGTGGACGTCCTAGTCACCCGCTAGCCAGGAGACACACCGCAACCATGTCCAACACCCCCGCCAAGATCCTGGTGCCCGCCGACGACCTGCGCGCCTTCTCCGCCGCCCTCCTGGAGAAGGGCGGCCTGAGCGCCGAGCACGCCCGGACCACCGCAGACGTCTTCGTCTGGGCCGCGCAGCGCGGCGTCGACTCGCACGGCACCGCCCGCGTCCCCGCCTACCTGGACCTGCTCGCCAAGGGCGTCGCCAACGCGCACCCTGAGCTGACGGTCGAGTCGACGGCCCCGGCCGCCGCCGTCCTCGACGCCGACCGCGCCCCCGGCCCGGTCGCCCTGACCGCCGCCGCTGACGAAGCGGTACGGCGGGCCCGGGAGACCGGCATCGCCTCGGTCGGCGTCCGCCGCACCGTGCACACCGGCGCCATCGGCTACTACGTGTCCCGGATCGCCGAACAGGGCCTGGTCGGGCTCGGGTTCGTGGCCGGCATGCCCAACATGGGCTACACCGGCGTCAAGGGCGCGGCCGTCGCCACCAGCCCCCTCGCCATCGCCGTACCGGCCCGCGAACACGCCCCGCTGCTCCTCGACATGGCCACCGCCACCATCGCCCTCGGCAAGATCCGCCAGGCCAAGGCGAGCGGCACGCCGTTGCCGGAGGGCGCGGCCGCGACGGAGGACGGCACGCCGACGACCGACCCGGAGCTGGCGGTCATGCCGCTGCCCCTGGGCGGCGCGAAGGGCTCCGGCATGTCCCTCGCCTTCGAGCTCCTCACCAGCGTCCTCGTCGGCGCGCCGATCTTCGCGTCCTTCCACTCGGACGACCCGGCGGGCCGCAAGCACCGCCAGAACGCGCTCCTCATCGCCGTGGACCCGGCGGCCTTCGGCGACCCGGAGGCCTTCGTCGGAGCGGTGGACGACACGCTGAGCACCCTGAAGGGCCTGCCGGCGGCGGACGGCGCGTCCGGTGTGTTCTACCCGGGCGAGCGCAGCGCGGCGGTGGCCGAGGAGCGGGGGGCGAAGGGCATCCCGGTCGCTCCGAAGGTGTGGCGCGAACTGACCGAGCGCGCCGGGAAGCTGGGGGTGGAGGTGCCGGGGCTCGCGGGTTAGGGGCGGGTCTGCGCCACCCCGGACACGGTGGGCTGCCGGATGGTCGGCCCGCCGTCGCGCCCCGACTCTGAAGGCATGACCACCCACACACCCGGAAGAGCCTTACGCATCGGACTGGCGGCTGTCGCCTGTGCCGCGTTCCTCGGCGCCGTCGTCACCGCCCCGTCGGCCGCGGCCGCATCGGCGACCGGCGCTTCGGCGCGCGGAGAACTGCTGTCCGTCACCCCGGTGGGGCACCTCTCCCGCTCCGAGGTCGTCGCGGCCGTCGCATCGATCCCGTTCGACACCGCCCCCGTCCGCCACGGGGTGACCGGCTACCGCATCACCTACCGCACCGTGGACGCCGCCGGCCGGCCGACCACCGCCAGCGGGCTGGTGGAACTGCCCGACGGCGGCCTGCCCGAACTGCGGGTCATCTCCTACGGCCACGGCACCCAGGCCTACCGCGGCGGTGTCGCGTCGATGGTGGCGGGCAACGGCGACCGGGAGGCCGTCGAGTACTTCGCCTCCGCCGGCTACGCCGCAGTGGCACCCGACTACCTGGGCCTGGGCACCGGGCCCGGGACCCATCCGTACATGGACACGGCCACCGAGGCGACCGCCTGGATCGACATGCTGCGCGCGAGCCGCACGCTGGCCTCCCGGCACGGCCGCCGCCTCGACCCCGGCGTGCTCCTGACCGGCTTCTCCCAGGGCGGCACGGCGGCGATGGCCACCGGCAGAGCCCTCCAGAACGGCGCCGACCCGTACTGGAAACCCGCGGCACTGGCCCCCGTCAGCGGCCCGTACGACGTACGGCGCGCGGAGATCCCCGCGATGTTCCTGACCGGCGGCATGGATCCGGCCGAGGCCGCCTTCTACATGGGCTACTGGACGGTGTCGATGAACCGGCTGCACCACCTTTACGACTCGCCGTCGGAGGTCTTCCGGGCGCCGTACGACACCTTCGTCGAGGGGCTGTACGACGGCGAGCACACCGAGGAGAGCATCGCCGCGGAACTGCCGGACAGTCCGGCCGAGTTGCTGACTCCGCAGTATGTCCGGCGGCTGCTGCACCCCACCGGCGCGCTGCTGGCCGCGCTGCGCGACAACGACACGACCTGCCAGTGGCACCCGGACGTCCCGGTCCGCCTGTACGCGGCGGAGGGGGACCGGGACGCGGTGTTCGCCAACGCCCTGCACTGCCGGCGGCAGCTGCGCGCTCACGGGGCGGACGTGCCGCTGGTCGACGTCGGCGACACCGACCACGTCGGCTCGGTCATCCGCGCGATCCCGCAGGTGCTGGACTGGTTCGCCCGGCAGGACTGAGGCCGGGAGGTGGCCGGGGCCCTACCGGACCGTCCGCACATGGCGCGCGATGAGCGCATACGCCTCCCGCGCCTTGCCGTCGTCCTTGCCGTCGTACCCGTGGTCCACCCCCGCCACCTCGTGGTACTCCGCCAGCGCCGCCACCGCCTCCAGCCGCGCGGCGTACCGCTCACCCTCCGCCCTCAACAGGTCGTACTCGGCCGTGATCACCAGCGCCGGGGCGATCCCCGTCAGATCGGCCGTGTCGGACGGGTGGGCGGGGGAGACCAGCGGGTCGGCACGCCGCTTCGGCTCCGGGACGTACGCCGAGTTGAACACGTCGGCCATCCAGGGGCGCAGCATCGGCCTGGCGATGGCAGCGTGTTTGTCGGCGGCGTCCGTCACCAGGTCGAGCGGGGGATAGTGGAGGACCTGGAGGGCGATCGCGGGGCCGCCCTCGGCCAGCGCCTGCCGGGCCACCGCCGCCGCGAGCCCGCCGCCCGCGCTCTGCCCGCCGACGGTCAGCCGGGCGCCGTCCCAGCCCTGTTCGGCCGCGTGCTCGGCGACCCAGCGGACCACCTCGTAGGCCTGGCGCGGCGGAGCCGGGAAGGGGTGCTGCGGGGCGACGACGTAGTCGACGTTGACGACGGCCACCCCGGCCTCGGCGGCCAGGAACCGGCAGAGCGGGTCGTCGAGTTCGGTGAGCGACATGACGTAGCCGCCGCCGTGGAAGTTGACGTGCACCGGGGGAGCGGGGTCCGTGACCGGCGGCAGGTACACCGTGGCGCGGGCCGGGGCGACGGCCGTCGGGATGGTCAACGCGCGCACCGTGCGCGGGAGTTCGGGGAACCGGGCGTGCGAGGCGGCGTCGGAGCCCGGGCCGCTCGGGCGTCGGCCGGCGAACCCGGTCAGGCGCTGCAGGGTCTTCGCGGCGAGCGCGGCGGCCGAGGGGCGGGCCAGGAGGGACATGGGGCTCCGATCGGGAGGGGCCGGCACCACGGGGGCGGCACCCGGCGGGCGACGGATCGACCATCAGGAATCCTGGCGATCGCCGGGTGACGATAACCCCCGTTGCGAGCGTGGTGTCAAGCCCCGCGGCGATCAGCGATCAGCGGTCGTGCCGGTCCGGGCCGTCGTGGTCGTGGGGCGGGTGGCCGCAGGGGCCGTGTTCGGGCGGCGGTACCTGCAGCCCCGTGTCCCTGAGGGAGGTCACGCACGCGGCGAACTGGGCGCCCTCGATCATGTGCTCGCTGTCGGAGGCGGCCTCGGCCAGGCTCGCGCAGGACATCGCCAGCAGCGCGGCGCCCGCGACCAGCGGCAGCGCGCGGCGCGGTGGCGGCGGGGCGAGCAGTGCCCGGACCCGCTGCGGCACCGCGCCCCCGGTCGCCGCCAGCGAGGCGCGGGTCGGGGCCTTGGCCGAGGCGAGGGCCGCCCGGCCCACCGCGCGGGCCACGACCGTGCGGTCCCCGAGGCGGGTGGCGGCCTCCTCGTCGGCCCAGCGCTCCAGCACGAAACCGCCGGTCTCCGCGAGCGGCCGCAGCAGCGGGCAGGCGGCGGCGGTGAGCCGCCAGGCGGTCTGGAAGAGATGGTGGCGGCCGCGCAGATGGGCCCGCTCGTGCGCGAGCAGCGCCTCCCGCTCGGCGTCGCCCAGGCAGCGCAGCATCCCGTGCGAGACGACGATCCGGCCCGGCGCCCCCGGGAGTGCGAAGGCGTGCGGTGACGCGTCGTCGAGCACGGCCAGCTCCAGGTCCCCGGGCAGCCGTGCGCACTCCCGGCGCGCCCAGAGCAGATGCCGTATCTGCCGTACGGCGGCGACCGCGAGGCCGGTGAGGGAGGCGAGCAGGGTGACCGTCGCGAGCGCGGACACGGTGAGGTACACGGGGTCGTCCGCGCGCAGCGCCGTCACCGACCAGCGGCCCTCCTCCGCGACCTCGGGGATCTGCGCCAGCCCGGTGAACGCCAGCAGCGCCAGCGAGCCCAGCCAGCCGAGCGCCGTCACCAGCGCGCCGCCGGCCAGCGCCCACGCCGCCGGGCGCGGCGCGAACCGCCGGGCGAGCCGGGGTGCGACCACCGCGAGGACCACGGTGACCAGGAAGGGGACGTAGACGCTGACGGTCATCGGCTCACGGTCCTTCGTCGGCGGGGCCGCCGTCGTGTTCCCCGAGCAGGCGTTGCAGCAACTGCTCGTCCTCCTCGGAGAGTTCGGAGACGAACCGGGCGAGCACGGCCTCCCGGTCGGATCCGCGCTCCAGCAGGGTGTGCATGCGCTGGGCGGTGTCGGACGCCTCGTCCCGCACCGGCGCGTACGCGTAACCGCGGCCCGCCCGGTGCCGTACCAGGGTGCCCTTGTCGTGGAGCCGGGACAGGATCGTCAGCACGGTCGTGTAGGCGAGGTCCCCCGGCAGCCGGTCCTGGACCTGCCGGGCGGTCAGCGGCTCGGAAGCGGCCCACAGGGCGGCCAGCACACCGCTCTCCAGCTCGCCGCGGGCCCGTCGGCCGGTTGCCTCGCCGGTCTCGTCGATCTTCCGGTCGTGCACCGTTCACCGTCCTTCAACCAGCGTTCGAGGTCACAGCCTACCGGGACTGCTACTACGGCATGTAGAACCGGGGCCGCGCGGCCGTGAGCTGCGCGAAAGCGATCTACTACAAGTTGTACGAGATTACCTACTACATGTTGTAGAGTTTCGCCGCTCCACTCCACCTGCGGAGTCTCTGCGGAGGAACCCACCCATGCCCCACCTCGGAAGTACGGTGCATCTGCGCGCCCTGGCGGCCGCCGCCCTGCGTCCCCGCCCCGTCCCGGTGCCCCGGCGCGCGACGCCAGGCGAGCGCGTCGTGATCGTCTCCGCGAGCATCGGCGCGGGCCACGACGGCGCCGCTCGCGAACTGGAGCGCCGGCTGACGGCGGCCGGTGTCACGGTCGACCGGTACGACCTGCTCGACCTGCTGCCCGCCCGGCTCGGCCGGACCGTCCGCGACGGCTACCACCGGATGCTCGTCCGGGCGCCCTGGATCTACCAGCGCGTCTACTCCAGCACCGAACGCGCCGGAGGCGGCGGCCCGCTGGCCCGCGCGCTGCTGCGCACCGCCGAGAACCGCATGCTCGACGCCCTCCCCGCCGACACCGGCGCCGTCGTCTCCACCTACCCCGGCGCCAGCCGCGTCCTCGGCAGGCTGCGGCTCGGCGGGCGCCTCGGCGCACCGGTGTTCACCTATCTCACCGACTTCTCGGTGCACCCGCTGTGGGTGGCCGAGGGCGTCGACGTGCACCTCGCCGCCCACGCCGTGCCCGCCGCCCAGGCCCGCGCCCTGGGCGCCCGGGACGTCCGGGTGGGCGGCCCGGTGGCCGACCCGCGCTTCTGCCCCGCCGACGCCGAGCGGCGCCGGGCGGCCCGGGCCCGGTTCGGGCTGCCCGCGGACACCCCGCTGGCGCTGCTGGTCGCCGGCTCCTGGGGGGTCGGCCCGGTCCGGCAGGTGGCCCTGGAGCTGCGCGACTGCGGCGCGGCGGCACCGGTCGTCGTCTGCGGCCGCAACGAGGCCCTTGCCGAGCAACTGCGCGCCGACGGCATCGAGCACGCCTACGGGTGGGTCGACGACATGCCGGGCCTGATGCACGCGGCCGACGTGCTGGTGCAGAACGCCGGCGGGCTGACCTCGCTGGAGGCCTTCGCCGCCGGACTGCCCGTCGCCAGCTACCGCTGCATACCGGGCCACGGCCTCACCAACGCGGCGGCGCTCGACGAAGCCGGGGTCGCCGCCTGGATCCGCGACCCGGACCAGCTCAAGGACGTGCTCGGGGACCTGATCGACGGCCCCCGCGGCCTGCTGCAGCGTGAGGCGGGCCGCGCCCTGTTCGCCGCCGCCGGAGCAGGCCCCGCGGACGAGATAGCCCGCGCCTGCCGCGCGACCGGCCCGCTGCCGGCCCCGCTCGGCCTCGACCTGCCGTCACCCCCGGCCGCGAACGCCCCCGGCATCGCGCCCGCACCGCGCGGTCCCCGCCCGGCCGTCCGGCGCCTCGCCGCAAGTGTCGCCGTGGCCTGTGCCGTCTGGGCCGGTGCGGTCGGCACCGCGGTCGCCACGACCGGCAGCGGCTCGGGAGTCATCCACGCCATCGGCCACACCCTGGACCTCGACGACGACGCTCCCCTCGGTTCCCCGCAGCAACCGGACCACCACTCGTGACCCGCGCACCCGGCTCCGGTACGACCCCGCACCCCGCCCGCCCGACGGAAGGGCCCCGCCCGTGACCGCCACCGCACCCCTTCTCCGCGCGGCCGCCGTCGCCACCCTCCCGGCGCTCGCCCTGCACGCCGCGCCCGTGGTCTCCACGTTCGGCCCGCTGCGCAACCGCGCCATGCCCCGGCTCGCCGGCCGGGGCATGGCGGACCACGTCGCCCTCACCTTCGACGACGGCCCGGACCCGCTGTCCACCCCGTTCTTCCTGCGCGCCCTGGACCGACGGGGCGTCCGGGCCACCTTCTTCCTGCTCGGCAGCCAGGCCCGCCGCTCGCCCGGCCTGGTCCGTGAGATCGCCGCCGCCGGGCACGAGATCGGGATCCACGGCTGGCTGCACCGACCGCTCCTGCTGCGCGGTCCCCGGGCCACCCACGACGACTTCGCCCGGGCCCGCGACCTCGTCGGCGACCTCACCGGACAGGCTCCCCGGCTGTTCCGGCCGCCGTACGGAGTGATGTCCACCGCGGCCCATCTGGCCGCCCGCCGGCTCGGCCTCACGCCGGTGCTGTGGACCTGCTGGGGCGAGGACTGGACCGCCCGCGCCACCCCGGACTCCGTGCACCGCACGGTCACCCGGGACCTGGACGGCGGCGGCACGATCCTCCTGCACGACTCCGACTGCACCTCGGCGCCGGGCGCCTGGCGCTCGGCCCTGGGCGCGCTGCCGCGCATCCTGGACACCTGTGACCGGCGAGGTCTCGCCGTCGGGCCGCTGCGTGAGCACGGGGCGCTGACGACCGGCGGGTACGCGCGGCGCAGTACGGTGGGTAAACCCAGGCAGTAAGTTACTTGAGTTACGCAACGAGATGGTAAACTGGCCGGTATGCCCACAGAACCGCTGCCAGCCGTCCCCGCCGCCACGCCGGAGGTCGTCGAGATCGAGCGTGCGCTGACCCGTATCACCTATCTGAGCACCCGGGCCCGGCAGCACGAGCGGCTGATGGCCCTCGCCGGCGTCCCGCTGGACCGTGCCGCGGTGGCTCTGCTGCGCCAGGTCGCGGACTCCGAGCCGCTGCGCCCGGGGGAGCTGGCACAGCGGCTCGGCGTCGAGGCCTCCCACGTCACGCGTACGGTGCAGCAGCTCCAGAGGTCGGGCCACGTCACCCGCGTCCCCGACCCCGACGACCGCCGCGCCCAGCGGATCGAGCTCACCGATACCGGCCGGGAGGCCGTCGACCGCATCCGGGACGCCGGGGCACGCGGCATGCAGCTGGCGCTGGGGGACTGGGCGCCCGAGGAGCTGCGGCAACTGGCCGTCCTCTTCCACCGCATGGTCGACGACTTCCTGACGTACGCGGTCGAGGACGAACCCGGCAAGGAGACCACCGAGACGGTGCCCCCGGCCTCCCGGACCGTATGAGGCGCCGCGTCGGCACGCGCGGCCCGACCGGCGGTCCGGTGGGAGCGGGACCCGGCGGGGAGCGGGGCGGTACCGCCCGGTAATATCCGGCGGCAGGTCGTCAGAGGAGGATGCGTGGCCCGGTCCGAACGTTCACCCCTGCTACTCGCGGGGCTGCTGGCGGCAGCCGGCGTCGCGCACTTCGCGGCACCGAAGTCGTTCGACGCGACGATCCCCAAGGCGCTGCCGGGGTCGCCGAGAGCATGGACGTACGGCAGCGGGGCCGTGGAGCTGGCGCTGGCCGCGGGGATCGCCCTGCCGCGGACCCGCGCGGTGGCGGCCCGGGCGGCCGCCGCCTTCTTCGTGGGTGTGTTCCCGGCCAACGTGCAGATGGCCGTCGACTGGCAGAAGCGGCCCGAGCCGCTCAGGACCGCGGCCCTCGCCCGGCTGCCGCTCCAGATCCCCCTGGTGCTGTGGGCGCGTGGTGTCGCACGTGACGAGGAGGGCCGATAGATGACGGCAACCGTCGAGGTGGGAAGCAAGATCGAGGACTTCGCGCTGCCGGACGAGACCGGTACGACGCGGAGCCTCACGGATCTGCTGGCCGACGGGCCGGTCGTGCTGTTCTTCTACCCCGCCGCCCTGTCGGCCGGGTGCACCGCCGAGGCCTGCCACTTCCGGGACCTGGCCGCCGAGTTCGCCGCGGCCGGCGCCCGCCCCGTCGGCATCAGCGGGGACAGCGTGGAACGCCAGCAGGAGTTCTCCGGCAAGCACACGCTCGGCATGCCGCTGCTCTCCGACGCGGACGGCGCCGTCCGGGAGCTCTTCGGCGTGAAGCGGGGCTTCTCGCTCGCCCCGACCAAGCGGGCCACCTTCGTCATCGCCCAGGACCGCACGGTCCTGGAAGTCGTCCGCAGCGAGCTGCGCATGAACACCCACGCCGACCGGGCACTGGCCGCCCTGCGCGCCCACCAGGGCTGAGCGGACCGTCCCCGGCCCGCGCTTGATGCGCCGGGGCACAGGTCCCATCCTGGGGCGTATGGAGCGTGTCGCTGCCACCGCGGTCATCGACGCCCTGGGCAGGGTGACGGGGTGGAGCGAGGGTGCGCGAATGCTCACCGGGCACCGGCCGGAGGAGGTCGTCGGCAAGCCCGCCGCCGACCTCCTCGCCGAGGCGGTCCCCGCCCGGACGCTGACCGCCCGCACCGGGACCGTCGCGCTGCGCCACGCCGACGGCCGGCGCGTCGAGGTCACCCTGACCGCCTGCCCGGTCCTCGGCCCCGACGGCACCACCACCGGCCACGTACTCACCGCCGACCGGCCCCGGCAGACCGACCCCACGCTGGCCGGCCAGGCCTTCCAGCAGGCCTCCACGGCCATGGCGGTCTTCGACGTCCGCCAGCACTACCTCCGCGCCAACGACGCCGCCTGCCGCCTCCTGGGCGTCCCCGAGGAAGCCCTGCTCGGCCGCTTCCTCCTGGACACCGTGGAGGAGGCCCCGCACAGCGAGGGATTCCTGCGCCATCTGCGCCAGGTCGTCGAGACCGGCCGGCCCGTCCGCTACGAGACCTCCACCGGGGGCCCGGCCCTGAACCAGGACCACGCGTGGAACATCGAGATGTGGCCCCTGCGCGACCCCGCCGGCGAGCTGACCGCCGTCGCCCTGGCCGCCTTCGACAGCACCGAGGAGTACCTGGCCCGGCTACGGCTCGCCCTCCTCAACGAGGCGGCCACCGCCATCGGCACCACCCTGGACGTGGTGCGCACCGCCGAGGAACTCGTCGAGCTCCTCGTGCCCCGCTACGCCGACTTCGCCAGCGTCGACCTCCTCGACTGGGTCCTCGGCGCCGAGGAACTGCCCACGGTGCCAGAAGGCGACATCGCCCTGCGCCGCGTCGCCCACGGCTCCGTGACCGCGGGCACCCCCGAAGCCGCCGTACGACTGGGCGACGCCGAGGTGCACCCGGCCGCTTCCCCGCCGGCGCGGGCGCTGCGGGAGCGGCGGGCGGTGGTCAGCCAGGCCGGCGACCCCGAGTTCCGCCGCTGGGTCGAGCAGCGCAACACCCTCTCGCCGGCCGGCCGGCCCTACCGCCGGGGCGTCCACTCCATGATCGCCGTACCCCTGCAGGCCCGGGGCGTCCTGCTCGGCGCCGTCGTGGGCGTGCGCATGCGCCACCCCGACGACTACGTCATCGACGACACCGTCTTCGCCGAGGAACTCGCAAGCCGCGCCGCCGTCTGCATCGACAACGCTCGTCGCTTCGCCCGCGAGCGCTCCACCGCCCTCGCCCTCCAGCACAGCCTGCTGCCCAGCGGCCTGCCCGGCCAGGCCGCCGTCGAGGTCGCCCACCGCTATCTGCCCTGCGGATCGCTGGCCGGCATCGGCGGCGACTGGTTCGACGTGATCCCGCTCTCCGGCAGCCGCGTCGGCCTGGTCGTCGGCGACGTCGTCGGCCACGGCATCCGCTCCTCCGCCACCATGGGGCGGCTGCGTACGGCCGTACGCACCCTCGCCGACGTGGACCTGCCCCCCGACGAACTGCTCACCCACCTCGACGACCTGGTGACCCACCTCGCCGCGGACGGCCCCGGCGAGGAGGTCGCCGAGCTGGGCGCCACCTGCCTGTACGCCGTCTACGACCCCGTCTCGCGCCGGCTCAGCCTCGCCGCGGCCGGGCACCTGGCACCCGCGATCGTGCTGCCGGGCGGCGAGGCCACGCTGATCCCGATGACCGCGGGCCCGCCGCTCGGCGTCGGCGGCCTGCCCTTCGAGGCGACGGAACTCGAACTGCCCGAGGGAGCCGTCGTCGCCCTCTACACGGACGGCCTGGTCGAGGACCGCGACCGGGACGTCGACCGCGCCACCGAGGAGATGTGCCGCGCCCTGAGCGCGCCCGCCGACTCCCTGGAGTCCCTCAGCGACAACGTGCTCAAGGCCGTCATGCCGGAACAGCCCGCCGACGACGTCGCCCTGCTGCTGGTCCGCACCCGTGCCCTCGGCGCCGACCGGGTCGCCACCTGGGACGTGCCGCCCGACCCGGCCCAGGTGGCGCACTTCCGGCAGGCGGCCACCGAACAGCTCACCGCCTGGGGCCTGGACGAGGCCGCCTTCGTCACCGAACTCGTCGTCAGCGAACTCGTCACCAACGCCATCCGCTACGGCGAACCGCCCATCCAGCTGCGCCTGATCCGCGACCGCGCCCTCATCTGCGAGGTCGCGGACGGTAGTTCGACCTCACCGCACCTGCGCCGGGCCCACGCCTACGACGAGGGCGGCCGAGGCCTGCTCCTCGTCGCCCAGCTCACCCAGCGCTGGGGCAGCAGGCAGACGGACAGCGGCAAGACCATCTGGGCCGAACAGCCGCTGCCCGAAGGCCCGTTCCCGGTCACCGACGAGTGACCGGTGCCGCGGGTTACTCGAAGTCGCAGCCCGGGTTCGGTACCGACTCCGCGTACGGCGAGCCGTGCGGCAGGACGTAGAGCACGTCGAGGACCAGGTCGGTGTCGCCCAGGTTGGCACCCAGATGCACGTCACCCGGCCCGCCCGACTCGTACACCGTGCCGCCCCGCTTGTAGACGCCGTCCTCCTTGCAGTCGGAGTGGAAGTGGCTCAACGTGCCCTTCTGGACGTACCCGTAGACCGGGCCGTCGTGGTAGTGCCAGCCGGTGGTCTGGCCGGGCGGGACGGTGATCTCCCGCAGGACGTAGTCCGTGTCGCCGATGGTGGTCTGGCTGATCACCCTGCCGGTCACACCGGGTCCGGCGGGGGTGGCGTAGGCGGTGCCGCAGGTCAGCAGAGTGCCGACGGCCACCGCCCCGGTCATTGCGGTACGGA
Organism: Streptomyces sp. NPDC047061; assembly: GCF_040643955.1. Lineage (NCBI taxonomy): Bacteria > Bacillati > Actinomycetota > Actinomycetes > Kitasatosporales > Streptomycetaceae > Streptomyces > Streptomyces sp. NPDC047061. The sequence continues at coordinate 96,098 of NZ_JBEYVI010000031.1, read as the reverse complement.
GCGCGGTACGCATGTGTGGGGGGCCTCCTGAACCGAAGATCGAGTACCTTCGCGAACATAGGCCCCCGCACCGCCGGCCGGGGCGGGAACGGCTCAATCCGCAGCGGCCCGATCCGCAGCGGTCCGAGCTGACAGCCGCTCAGAACTCCTCGTGGCTCTCCGGGTCGCCGCCCAGCCGCCGACGGGCCCGCTCGGAGACGGCCGCCATGTGGGCGGCGTCCAGTTCGAAACCGAACAGGTCCAGGTTGGCGCGCTGCCGTTCCGTGTCCGCCGACTTCGGAATGGGCAGGGCACCGAGCTGGACGTGCCAGCGCAACACCACCTGGGCGGGTGTCACCCCGAGCGCCTGTGCGACGGCGACGACCGCCGGGTCGTCGAGCAGCCGGACGTCCCGGCCGAGCGGGCTCCAGCTCTCGGTGACGATGCCCTTCGCCGCGTGGAAGGCCCGCAACTCGTCCTGCGGGAACAGCGGATGCAGCTCCACCTGGTTCACGGAGGGCAGCACCCCGGTCTCCTGCTCCAGCCGGGTGAGGTGCTCCTCGGTGAAGTTGGAGACGCCGATGGAGCGCACCAGACCGTCCTCACGCAGCCTGATCATCGCCTTCCAGGAGTCCACGTACCTGCCGACCCGGGGGTTGGGCCAGTGGATCAGATACAGGTCCACGTACTCCAGGCCCAGCCGTCGCCGGGACTCCTCGAAGGAGGCGAGGGTCTCCTCGTAGCCGTGGTGGCGGCCCGGCAGCTTCGTCGTCACCACCACCTCCTCGCGGGGGACGCCGCTGCTCGCGACACCCCGGCCGACCCCGGACTCGTTGCGGTAGTTCACGGCCGTGTCCACCAGCCGGTAACCCGCCCCGAGCGCATGGCGAACGGCCTGCTCGGCCTGCGTGTCGTTCATCGGCCAGGTGCCGAGGCCGACGGCGGGGATCGCCGTACCGTCGTTGAGCGTGTACGCCGGAACGCTTGTCACGATGGGACCTTCCCTCGACTGTGTCCTGCCCCACCCTCACGGATAGGGTGAGTGGTGATCAAGCGGGGCGGGTGCGACGAGCTGACAGCGGGCGGTATGGGCGGCGAGGACAGGAACGGCAGCGGCGGCGGACGGCCCACGTCGAAGGACGTGGCCCGGCGCGCCGGCGTCTCGCACACGGCCGTCTCCTTCGTCTTCAACGGCCGTGCCGAGGGCAACCTCTCACCCGCCACCCAGGAACGCATCCGGGCGGCCGCCGCCGAACTCGGCTACCGGCCCGACCCCGTCGCCCGTGGCCTGCGCCGCCGCCGCACCGCCGTGATCGGCCTGGTCACCGACGAGATCGCCTCCTCGCCCTTCGCCGGACGGCTGCTGCGTGGAGCCATGGAGACCGCCTGGGACCACGACCACCTCGTCCTCACCATCGACTCCGGCGGCGACCAGGCCAAGGAGGACGCGGCCGTCGCCGAGCTCCTGGACCGGCGCGTCGACGGCATCATCTACGCGGCGATGTCGCTGCGCCGGGTGCGTGTCCCCGAGGGCCTGCACCGCACCCACTCCGTGCTCGCCAACTGCCTGCCCGAGGACGACTCGCTGCCGGCCGTCGTCCCGGCCGAACGGGCCGGCGGCCGTACGGCGGCCCGGCTGCTTCTCGAGGCCGGGCACCGCAGGGTCGCGATGGTCGGCGGTCAGGACGACATCGCCTCCGTCGAACGGCTGCGCGGCTTCCGGGACGCCCTGCGTGCCGCGGGGGTCACGCTCCCGAAGGAGTGGGTCGTGCGCAGCGGGGGCGAGATCGTCGCCGGTTACGAGGGCGCCGCACGCCTCCTGGACGGCGTCGCCCCACGGCACCGCCCGACAGGGGTCTTCTGCTACAACGACCGGGTCGCGGCAGGCGTCCTGCACGCGGCGACCCGGCTCGGGATCGCCGTACCCGAGGAACTGTCGGTGATCGGCTACGACGACCAGGAACACATGGCCGCCTACCTCACTCCGCCGCTCACCTCGGTCGGCCTGCCGCACCGGGAGATGGGCGAGGCCGCGGCCCGGCTGCTGCTCGACACCATCGACACCGGCCGCACCCCGCCCGCCACCGTCCGGCGCCTCGTCTGCCCGGTGGTCAGCCGTTCGTCGGTGGGACCAGCTCCCACCCAGTGACCTCGGCGTCCCCCTCGACCATCAACTCCCGCACATCTCCCGGACGTTGATACACCCGCTCGGTGACCGTCGCCCGGTCCGCCACGAACAGTTCGAGCAGCGAGCCGTCGACGAGGACGCGGACGGTGAGCCGTGCGCCCGGGGGAGTACCGAGGGCAAGGGGCGCGGACCCTTCCCGGCCCGCCCGAGGCCAGCCGGTGCGGTCCAGGGTGACGGTCCCCTGCCGGGGATCAAGCCCGATCGTCAGCCGGCTGTCGCCGGACCGGAGCAGGGTCACCGTCGCACGGCCGTGCGCGGTGATCTCCAGGTCGTACGACACCGGAAGCGGTCCGGCGCCGAGCGGGACCGGCGCCCGCAGGAGGTCCAGCTCCGGCGCGGGGGAGACCCGGAGGCTGCCGTCGGGACGCGTGCCGACGACCCTGGGCGCGGTGAGCACACCCGCCCATCCCTCGGCGGTTTCCCGCGCCTCCCACGACCAGCCCCACAGCAGGGCACGGTCCTCCTCCTGGAGCACGGCCGGCGCGTAGAAGTCCCGGCCGTGGTCGAGCCGCCCGCCGACAGCGGCCTCGAAGCCCAACCCGCCTCCGGTGTCGCCCACAAGACGGCCCGTCAGGTATCCGGTGGAGCACGGATCGCCGTCCCACAGGGACACCACCAGGACATGGCCGCCGTCGGCCGTCCGGTACAGCTGCGGGCACTCCCAGCCCACCGCCTTGTCCCCGAAGGCGTCCGAGGCGACCGGGTCGGTGCCGTCGAGCAGGACCCCGGCGAACCGCCAGTCGGTCAGGTCGTCGCAGTCGTACACCAGGACGGACGGGGTGCCGTCGGCGTGACCGGCGCCGACGAGCGCGTGGCGGCGGCCGGCGTGCCGGAAGACGAAGGGGTCGCGGAACATCACGACGTCGAGGCCCTCGGGCGGTGCGCCGACGACCGGGGTGGGCACCGGCTGCCACCGGAGGAGCAGCGGATCTGCGGCCCGGGCCAGGCAGACCGTGCCCAGACCGGTGTGGCCGTGTCCGATCCCGGTGTAGACGGCGGTGGGGGTGCCGTCGTCGTCGACCACGCATCCCGACCAGCAGCCGCCCTCGTCCGGGCCGCCCGGGGTCGGGGTGAGGGCGACCGGATGGTGCTCCCAGTGGGCGAGGTCGGGGCTGGAGGCGTGGCCCCAGTGGATGTTCGCATGCACGGGCGCGGCCGGGTTGTACTGGTAGAAGAGGTGGTAGCGGTCGCGCCAACGGAACGGGCCGTTGGGGTCGTTGATCCAGTTGGCGGGCGGACGGACCCGGAAGCGCGGGGCGTTGGGGTCCTGGGGAGCGGCGAGGCTCAACGGTTGACTCCTGCGGAGGTGATGCCCTCGCGGAGAGGGCGCTGGCCGACGAGGAAGACGGCGACGGCGGGGAGCATCGACAGCACGACACCGGCGAGGACGACCGAGACGGAGCCGGTGCCCAGGTTGCCCTGGAGGGAGACCAGGCCGAGGGGCAGTGTGTAGTTCTGGCCGGAGGTCTCCAGGATGAGCGGGCGGAAGAACTCGTTCCAGTGGTAGTTGAAGGCCAGCACACCGACGATCGCCAGCCCCGGCGTGGCCAGCGGGGCGTACACCGACTGGAAGATCCGCCAGGGGCCCGCGCCGTCCAGCATGGCCGCCTCGCCGAGGTCCTTCGGCATGCCGAGGAAGTACTGCCGCATCAGGAAGGTGCCGAACGCGGTCGGGAACGCCGGGACGATCAGGCCGAGGAGCGTGTCGGTCAGCCCCATCGACTTGAGCACCAGGAACACCGGCACGATCGTGACCTGCAGCGGAACCATCATGGTCGCCAGGACCAGCCCGAACAGCGGTCGCTTGAACCGGAATTCGAGACGCGCGAAGGCGTACCCCGCGAGCCCTGCCGTGATCATCTGGCCGACCGCGATCAGAGCGGTCACCAGGGTGGAGTTGAGAGCGAGCAGCCAGACGTCGATCTGGTCGAAGACGCCCCGGTAGGCGGCCGTGCTCGGATGGGCCGGGATGATCTGCGGCGGCAGGTCGAAGGACTCGGCCGGGGTGCGCAGGGAGGTCGAGACGGTCCAGATGACCGGACCGAGCGTCAGCAGCGCGCACACGGTCAGTCCGGCGATCCGCGCCCAGGGCGCCAGCCGGTACCGGACACTGCCGAGGGTCGGAGTTGCCTGGCTCATGGTCGCTTGGCTCAAGGGACTCACCGGCTCACTGGTAGTGGACGAAACGCCGGCTGAGCCGGAACTGGACGGCGGTCACCGCCATGATCAGCACGAACAGCAGCACGCCCACCGCGGACGCCTCGCCGAAGCGGAGCTGCTCGAAGGCCCGCTCGTAGATCACCATCACGACGGTGCGGGTGGAGTCGCCGGGGCCGCCGTCGGTCAGGACGTACGGCTGCTCGAAGACCTGGAGCGCGTTGATGATGCCGACCACCGACGCGACCAGCAGGGTCGGCGACAGCAGCGGGAGCGTGACCGCGAGGTGCTTGCGCAGGCCCGTCGCGCCGTCGAGGGCGGCGGCCTCGTGGATCTCCTTCGGGATGTTGTTCAGACCCCCGACGAACAGCAGGAACGAGAAGCCGAACTGCTGCCAGACATAGACGATGACCACCGTGGCCATCGCCCCGTGCTCCGACGTCAGCCAGGGTACCGGCGCGATACCGACCAGCCCGATCAGCCAGTTGACCACGCCGAAGTCCTGGTTGAAGAGGTACTTCATCACCACCGAGATCGACGCGGCGGACAGCACCAGCGGGAAGAAGAACGCCGACCGGAAGACCGAGCGCAGCCAGCCGGGCATCCGGCCGTTCAGCGTGAGCGCCAGCGACAGCGCGATCACCAGTTGCAGGGCGACCGCGAGCACCATGAAGACGAGCGTGTTCCGGAACGAGACCAGGACGGTCGAATCGCCCACGATCTCCCGGTAGTTGGCGCTACCGGCGAAACGCGGCGGATCGATCACGTTCCAGTCGAAGAAGCTCAGCACGATCGACCCGATGATCGGTACGACCGTGAAGACGACGATCCCGACGATCGTGGGCGTCAGGAACAGCGCGGCCAGCAACCGCGTGCCCCGCTCCCGGCCCGGCGCCCGCACGGACACCGCGGGCGGAGCGGACACGGACCGGGCCCGCCCGGCGGAGATCTGGGTGTTCGTCATAGGTCACGCTCCATGGCCTGCTCCAGATCGCCCTGCATCCGGCGCAGCGCCGGCGCCACCGAGCGCGGACTCGACAGCGCCGTCCCGGTGTACTTGAGCAGCACGTCGGTGACCTCGGCGACCTGCGGCGGAGCCGGGATCGGGCCGGTGTCGGGGAACCTGTCGAGGGTGTCGTAGAAGACCTTCCAGTGCGCCGGGCCGGTCTCCCGGTAGCGGCCGGCGGTGAGCATCGAACGCCGGGCCGGAGTCGTCTGGTTGGCCGCGAACAGCTCGGTCATCACGTCCTTGCGAGCCGCGTACTTGATGAACTCCCAGGCCGCGTCCTGCTTCTTGGAGGTCCGCAGCAACGCGTAGCCCGCCGCGCCGAACTGCATGCGCTGGGTACGCCAGCGGGGGAAGTACTGGACGTCGTAGGCGTCCGCCTTCATCCCGGCCAGATGCAGGCCGCCCGCCCAGAAGCCGCCCGCCGGTGTCACCCCGACCCGGCCGGTGGAGAAGACGCCGACCAGGTTGCTGCCGTTGCCGCCCTCCGGCCGGGTGCACAGGTCCTCCTGGATGAGCGAGGCGAGATAGTCGTAGACCTCCTCGACCCGGGCGGAGGTGGCCTGCGGGGTGGTCCAGCGGAAACCGCCGCCCCGGCCCAGGCGGTCGGCCGCCGGGTAGAAGGCGTCCCACAGCCAACTCCCGCCCGGTGCCCTGGACTCGGCGAGGAGATTGGTGCCGTTGTTGAACAGCCACGGCACCACCCCGCCCCACAGCCGGTTGGTCCAGAAGTACGGGGTGAAGTGGGAGTCGCTCGACCGCTTCATCTCGCGCAGCAGCGCGGTGAAGTCGTCGCGCGTCCAGTCGGCCGGCGGGAAGCCCGCGCCGGCCCGCTTCAGCACCTGCTGGTTGAGGTACATGTCGGCCGCGTTGAACTCGACCGGCAGCTGGTACAGGCTTCCCTCGTACATCATCGACTCCACCAGCGAGGGATGGACGTCGGCGAAGTACTCGCGCAGCTCGGCCGAGTCGCGCTTCACCCAGCGGTCCAGCGGTACCCCGAGCCGCTCGGCGAACAACTGCACGCCCTCGGTGGCGACATAGACCAGGTCGGGCGCGGTGCCCGCCGCGATCTGGGTGAGGATCTTCGCGAAGAAGTCCGACCAGTCCACGGCCTGCACGGCGTTCACCCGCAGCGGGACGTCCGGGTGGAGTTTGCGGAAGCCGGTGCTCAGCGCGTGCACGGCGGCCGGGTCGAAGGCGGAACCGAGGGTGGCGACGACGAGTGAACCGTCGTCCCGGCCGGGTATGTCGGCCCCGGTGAGCCGGTCCCAGCTCGCGGCGGTGCCGGCCAGCGCGGCGGCCCCCGCGCCGTAGGCGCCGTACCGCAGCAGGGCGCGGCGGGAGAAGTGCGAGTCGGTCATCCAAGGTGCCTAACTCGTTTTAGGAAAGGTTCGACGCCCCAGATGATGTGAAGCCCGTTACATGCCTGTCAAGGGCCGTGAGCGCTTGACCTTTAACGAGTTAGGTCTACAGTCCTGGATTCAGCCGGCCGTCGTTCTGAGCCGCGGAGACGGCCAGTTGACACGAGAGGAACGATGCGTGATGCCAGGGCTGTCCAGAAGGGCGCTGTTCGCCGGATCGGCGGCGGGGGCGAGTGCCGCACTGCTGTCCACCGCACCGGCCGCCGCCAGGCCCGAGCCCAAAGCCGTTCACGGCTCCGCGAGTTACCGGGCCACCTACCACTTCACCGTCCCCGACCAGTGGAAGAACGACCCCCAGCGCCCGGTCTGGATCGACGGCGAATACCACTACTACTACCTCTACAACGCCGACTACCTCGACGGCGTCGTGGGCACCGCCTGGCGCCTCGCCACCAGCACCGACCTGGTCTCCTTCACCGATCGCGGGATCGCCGTGCCGAAGGACACCACCGTCAACGGCGACGTCTGGTCGGGCTGCGCCGTCGTGGACACCGGCGACACCGCGGGCTTCGGGGCGGGCGCGGTCGTCGTGATCGTCACCATGTCGCCCGGCGGCGGCACCGACCACCAGGAGCAGTTCCTGTACTACTCCACGGACGGCGGTCTGACCTTCACCAACCACGGCACCGATCCGGTGCTGCCCAACCCGGGCGTCGCCGACTTCCGCGACCCCAAGGTGATCCGGGACGAGGCAGGCGACCGCTGGGTGATGGCCCTCGCCGAGCGGAACAAGGTCGGCTTCTACCACTCGGCGGACCTCAAGTCCTGGACCTACGCGGGCGGTTTCGTCAAGGACGGCATCGGCACCCTGGAGTGCCCCGACCTGTTCCGGATCACCGCCGACGACGGCACCGTCAAGTGGGTGCTGGGGGTGAGCGCGGACGGCACCGGCTCCGGACTGCCCAACACGTACGCCTACTGGACCGGTTCCTTCGACGGCGGCGCGTTCACCGCCGACTCCGCCGACCCGCAGTGGCTCGACCACGGCTGGGACTGGTACGCGGCCGTCACCTTCGAGAAGCGGGACAGCGCCGGCACCCTCGACGACTCCGCGCGCTACGCGCTGGGCTGGCTCAACGACTGGGCCTACCCGAACACCACCCCCACCATCGACTGCGACGGCTTCAACGGCACCGACTCCATCGTCCGCGAAGTCACCCTGAAGCACGCCTCCGACGGCGGTTACCACCTCGCCTCCCAGCCCGTCGCCGCCCTCGACTCGTACGTCTCCCGCACGGTCGACCTCGGCGACCTGACCGTCGACGGCACTCTCCTCCTCGACTGCACGGGCACCTCGTACGAACTGACCACCGAGATCACCTGGTCCCAACTCACCGGAGCGGGAGTGCAGTTGCGGCGCTCGCCGGACGGCGGCCGGCACATCGACGCCGGGGTCTACGGCGACTACGCCTTCCTCAACCGGCGCAACACCGTGAACCCCGACACCAGCGGCGACCGGCAGGAGAGCCACACCCCGTTCGATCTGTCCACGGGCTCGGTGAAGCTGCGCATCCTCGTCGACCGCACCTCCGTGGAGATGTTCGTCGGCGACGGCCGCTACACACACTCCGCCGAGGTGTTCCCGTATCTCGTCGACGACCGGCTGGCACTGTTCACCATCGGCGGTACGGCGGTGTTCCGGAACACCGCCGTACGGGAGTTCACGGTGTGACGGCCGCGACCAGCCGGGACACGGCCGCGAGGTCCGGCACGTCGGCCAGCCGGGCGACGACCTCGCCGCTCCCGAACTCGCGTTGTTCGGCGGTCAGTTCTGGATCGATGGCGGCCTCGGCCTGGACCTGGATGTAGTTCAGCGCGGTCGCGAAGAGCATGGAGAACGACTCCGGGCCCCGGACGGCGGCGGGGCCGCCTGCCTGCCGGTAGGCGTGGACCAGGCGCCGGGCGGCCGCCGGGTCCCCGTGGTTGCCGCCCGACCAGACGAACAGGGCCTGCGCCAGCTCCCGTTCCGCGGACGTGGGTCCGGCGTTGTCCCAGTCGAGCAGGACCGGGCCGGCCGGGCCGACCAGGACGTTCTGGGGTTGCAGATCCAGATGGGAGATCACCCGGTCGGCCGCGTCGGACGGGGTCACCCAGCGGGCCAGCTCCACCGCCGAGGTGCCGATGAACGCGCCCAGCGCGTCCGCCCAGGGCAGCCCGGCCTCGGTCACCTTCCCGTGCAGATCCTTCCAGTCGCTCTCCCGGGGGCACCGCTCGTACCACGCGTGCGGTGCCTCCGTCGCGCCCGCGCCCGCGCGGTGGAGCAGGCCCATGGTCCGGCCGAACCAGTCCAGCACCGCCGGGTCGGCGACGTCCGCCCGGGTGCCCTCGATCCAGTCGTACAGCTTCACATGGGTCACCCCGTCGGCGGTCGGGACCCGCGTGAGGTGGGCGCCGTGGCGGTTGGCGAACAGGCGCGGCGCCGCGATGCCCAGGCCCTCGCCGGCGAGCCGTAAGGCGGCCTCCCGCGCCACGTCCGCCTCGGCGCAGTCGAAGAGGAGCTGCTTGGCCGCCAGGGCGGCCCCGTCCGGGCCCGTGAGCCTCCAGATCTGCCCCAGCGCGCCACGGGCCACGGGCGTCAAGGCCCAGGGCCCCGGCCCGAGTTCATAGGCCTCGGCGATGAATTTGGCGCTGTCGTGCATGTGCGGCTCCTTCGGTACGGGTGTACGTCGATCATGGCGTTGCCGATTCGTTCCGCAACGTCTTTTGTCGTACGCGGCACTGTCACGAGCACGACTGGGGCGTCTGCAGGCTCCACGGTTGCGAGGCGTCGGGGGCGGAGTAGCCTGGACATGATCGTTACCACCGGGCTCTGGAGGTAGGCGATGTTGATCCGATTCCTGCGGCGCCGTATGTCGCACGGCCTTGTCCTTCTCGGGAACGGCCGTCTGATCCGGGGGTTCAGCGGGGGCGACTACGACGGTCACGGATACCAGTCCTGACGCACACACCCGCACCCGGCACCTGTGACACGGGAGGAGGCGCGGTGGAACAGGACACCGATGCCCTCGTGGCCATGACGCGCATCCTTTCACCGCACTGCAGGGTGACCAGGCTGTCCGGCGGTGCCCTCATCGCCGACTGGAGACGGACGCGCTTTCTCGGAATGACTTCGGCCGATGTGCAGACGTTCGCCGACGGCAACGCCGAGAAACGCGCCGAACTCGTCACCGGCCTCGTCCGCGCCGGATGCGCGCCGGCGCGCCGAAAGGCGTATACCGACGATGAGATCGGGATCTGGCTGCGCGGCGTGTACCTGCTGATCCGCACGCTGGGCTTCGGACGTGTCCTTCGGCTGCTGCCGTTGGCCGCCCCCGGCTATGCCCGCGCGGACGTCCCTTCCACACAGGACGTGGCAAGGCTGAAACGAGCGGTCCAGTCGTACAGCCGTGGCAGCTGGTTCGTCGACGACGACTGCAAGGCGGCGGCCGTGACGGCGTTCGTCCTGCTGCGACGGCGTGGCTTCGAGGCCACACTGCAGGTCGGCGTGCGTGAGCACCCGTTCGCCCTGCACGCCTGGACAGCTGCGGCCGGACTGTGCATCCCGGATGCCGATCCGCGGGGGCATGCCTTCACGCCGGTCCTCTCGATCGGCTGCGGAAACCAGTGAGATGGAAGCGCTCCGACTCGACTGGAACGGGGGCGGGGCGAAGCTCCAGGCCTCCGAGGCCATGGTTCGACAGGGACTCGTGACGTCGGTCACCGCACCGGCCGGCACTGCGGCGGTCGTCGGCTGGGTCGGCTCGGTCCAGGACCGCCTGGCAGGTGCTCGCGCGCTCCTCGACGCCTTCGACCGTCCTGGAGCCGAACCGCCGCTGCCGACCGGCGACTTCGCGGGTGTCCTCATCTACCCGGACCGCGTGCTGCTGATGCGGGACGCGCAGGCACGCATCCCGCTGTTCTTCAGAGAGTCCGGTGGCCGTGTGAACGCCGTGAGTACCGCGGCGCGCGGCCTGGGCTGCCCAACGGACTTGGAACCCCGCTACTTCTGCCGCTACCTGACCGGGAACATGGCCCAACCGCATACGCGGCTGACCCCGTTCGCCGGGGTGCACCGTGTCCTCGGCGGCGAGGTGGTGTCGATTTCCGCCACCGGGCGGCTGCGCGGCCGTCGGGCCGGCGACCCAGCGGCACCGCCCCACGTACTCCGTCCCGGTGCGGCCGGGCAGGATCTGCGCCGAGCCCTGGAGCAGGCTGTCGGACGCCGCCTCGGCAGGACGACCGCATGCCACGTCTCCGGCGGCACCGACTCAACCAGCGTCGCCTTGCTCGCGGCGCGCCTGCTCGCCGAGGACCCCGACGCCGACCTCATCCTGCTCGCCGGGCGCTTCGACGGGGGAGAACTGGCCGGGGAGCGTCCGTATCTCATGGAGGCCGTGGACGCGGTCCGCCGGCTTGCACCAGCGGCCCGCCCGGTGATCGTCGAAGCCGACGACGTGGCCGACTTCGACGACTTCGAGCACCACGCGGGAGACTCGGACGAGCCGCACGCCCACGCCTTCCGCGCCCCGTTCTGGAGCAGGCTGCATGCCGTTGCGGCGGAGCTGGGCTGCGACATCCTCCTCACCGGTTGCGGAGCCGATCCGGTCGTCGACACCAACCTGCTGCACCTGCACCGGCTTGCCCGGTCCGGAAGGCTCCGGGAGCTGACCAGGCAGGCACGTGCCCATGCCGCGACCAGTGAACGGGGAATCCGTGAGATCGTCGGCACCCACGTGGTGCGGCCGGCGCTTCCGCTGGTGGCCGAACGGCTCGCGAGGCTCGTCCATCGCGGAACGGTACTCGGGGGACTCGGCAACTTCACTCGGCCGCCCTGGCTGCGCCCCGGATTCGCGCGGGCCCACGGCTTCCGGGCGGCCAGCATCGCCGAGAGCCGCTTCGCCTTCGGGCGCAGACCGGAGCAGTCGCTCTACGACGCCGCCAACTACCTTGCCGCACCCGACCCGTTGTCCTGGGGCTACGCACAGCGGAACGGGTTCTTCCTCTCGCACCCCTTCCTCGACCCGGAGGTGATCGCGACGATGCGGCGCCTCCCCGCCGAGGCCACGATGCGAGCGGGCCGTTCGAAGGCGGTGCTGCGCGACGCCATGGCGGACCTGCTCCCGCGCCGGATCCACGGCCGAACGGCCAAGATCCCCTTCAACGACCTCTACGTGCGCGGTCTGCGGGCACACGGCGACGAGCTCATCGACCTCTGCCGCTCCGCACGGCACCCCCTCGTGGCAGAGATGTTCGACATCGACACACTGTGCCGGGCGGTGCGGGAGGCCCAGTGGGGGTTGGGCGACTCGTACGCCTGGGACCGGGTGAACTCCTCGCTTGCGCTGGTGGTGTGGCTGGAGGGGCTGGGGTACCGGCGGTCTCCGGTACCCGGGGCGGCCCTGCCGGTCATTCTTGGCTCTTGATGTCCCAGAGGGTCCGCTCGACCGGGCCTGCCTCGATGACGCGGAGGCCGTACCGGTCTTCTGTCTCTTCCTTGGACTCGTCCTTGCCGTGCGCGGCGCTGATGTTTTCCGTGATGTTTGCGCCGTGCGTGCCGAACTGCCAATAGACGGTGATGTACCTTGGGTTCCTCGTTTCCCGGTCGATCGAGTTGTTCTCGCTGAGCTTGCTCTTGTAAAAGACCGAGTCGGTGTTCTTCTGCTTCTTCACCCAGTGGGGCACCTTGTCACGCCAGCTGTAACCCTCGCGTTCCAGGTGATCCAGAGAGACGCGGTCCTTGCGTGTGAGGTGGGCGCTGGCGTAGAACGCCACCAGGTCGTACGGCGTGTCCATGGGCAGTTGCACAATGACTCGGGCGGAGACGGTGTCGTTCGCACCGATCGGTTCTCCGAAGCGCATCCACGGTTGAGCCTCCACCAACTGACCCGGCTGGTGAACCTCTCTGCGCGACAGGGGATTCGTTCGCTCGAGTGAGCTCCACTGCGCGGCAACGGTTCGCCATCGCCGACGGAGTTGGTCATTCGAGGTCAGCTTCACCTGTTGCGCCATGGCGTGCAATTCGGTGCCGAGCACGTCGAAACTCACGTCGCTGTGGTTCTCGAGGGTGATGTTGACCGGCACGGAGAACGCCTTGCGATCTTTGTTCACCACAGGCTTTTCCAGGGTCAGTTTGATCATTGGCCTGATCTCGCGTTGGGACGGCAGATAGAGGTTCTGGTAGCCGAAATTCCCCACCGCGACGGCGGTGGTGGCGAGAAGCGCGGTGGCCACCCGCTTCGGAGCGGGAATCACCCCCAAGGTGCGCCATACGGCCCATACGGCCCATGCCGAACCCGCCGCGAGGGCGCCGAACAGCACCTTCCAACGAACCAAGTCGGCGTTGGCCAGCAGCTCGAGGAAGAGCGTCAAATTGGCCAGGAGAGCCAGGAACGCACCGAGCAGGGCCACCAGGCCGGAGTGGGGGAAAGTCCGAAACAGCCAGTGGTCCACGAGCGCGATGGTGCTCACGAACGCGGTGAAGGCGACGGCGACGAGCACTGCACCCGTGAGGCGACCGGGAAAGGTGAATGCGCTGGTCAGGTCTCCGACACCGAAATTGGCCAGGGCTGCGGTCGTCAGCAGGAGGACCAGCAGGACCGACACCAGGCGCACGCGTGACCGTCCGTTGTGCGCCAAAGCCCGTTGTGCCCGCTCGCGCGTGGTGTCCCGCGACTTCTTGCTAAGCCTCACGCGGCCACCTGCCATGCTGTGTCAACGGTTTTCACGGGTGCCTCCTTCGTGGACCACAGCAGACCGAGGCGCCTGCCATCAGGAACTTCATGATCATCGTCCGTGACGATCCGTCGGGTCGCCATCCGCGTGCATCCGGATGTGGGTGCCCCACGCGTCACCGCTCCCCCCCGCCGGGGTACTTCTCCAGTGGCCATCACCGACGACCAGCGGAGCGCACATGACGACGGAACGCAGTACGGGGAACCCGGCAGTCGAGGTGAGACCCGTCGCCGGGCACATCGGGGCCGAGATCACCGGGGTCGACCTCGCCGAGGAGCTCGACGAGGCCGTGGTCGCGGTGATCCGGGAGGCCGTGCTGCGGTGGAAGGTGGTTTTCTTCCGGGACCAGCGTCTTGACCACGCCGGGCACGTCGCCTTCGCCCGCCGCTTCGGCGAACCGGTCGTGCTCGGCCGGCGCGGCGGCGCCTCACCGGCCGGCTTCCCCGAGGTGGAGACCACCGCCGACCGGCTGGAGCTCGGCGGCCGGTTCGGGATGGAGCACGAGGAGTGGCTCCAGCGGCGCCGGCACACCCTGCTGCGCGGCTGGCACTGCGACCACGGGGCTCGGATCGACCCGCCGGCCGCGACCGTCCTGCGCGCCGAGACCGTCCCGCCGTACGGCGGCGACACCACCTGGGCCAACCTGGCCGCCGCCTACGCGGGGCTCTCCGCACCCGTGCGCGCCTTTGTCGACGGCCTGCGCGCCGAACACCGCCTCGGCGTCGGCTACCAGCCCCGCCCCGGTGACGACACCTATCTGCGCCACCTCCTCGACCATCAGGTGGCCTCGGTGCACCCACTGGTGCGCGTCCACCCGGTGAGCGGGGAGCGGGTGCTGTACGTCAACGGCTACTACGTCGAGCAGATCGCCGGCGTCTCCCGTCCGGAGAGCGCCGCACTCCTGGAGATGCTGCTCGAACAGGCCGTACGGCCCGAGTACACGGTCCGCTTCCGCTGGGAGCCCGACAGCGTCGCCTTCTGGGACAACCGGGCCACCATCCACCTCGCGCCCAGCGACAACGCCCACCTCGGCTTTCCGCGCGTCATGCACCGGGTGATGCTGCACGGCGAGGTGCCGGTCGGGGTGGACGGCAAGCCGTCGGAGCCGGTCACCGGGACGGAGGTGCGCCGTTGGTGACTCAGGCGGCGGTTCCCGGGCGCCAGCCGAGTGCCGGGCCCAGGCGGGTCGCCAGGTCCGTGAGGATCTGGACGTAGTCCTCGTGCTCGAACGTGAACGGCAGCGCGAAGGCCACCTCGTCGACCTCGCGGAACCCGGCGTGCGCGTGCAGCCGCTCGACGATCTCCGCCGAGGTGCCGACGATGTCCGGGGCGAACAGCAGCCGCCCCGGACCCTGCGGGGTGGTGGTACGGGGCAGCCGCTTGGCCGCGTACGCCTCGTACCTGGCGCGCTGCTCGGGCGTCGCGGAGTCGGTCGGGATGACGACCAGGCCCTGGGAGACCCGGGCCGCCTCGCCGTCGGGGTGGTGGGCGCGGAACTCGCGGATGTGCGAGCGCTGGATCTCCGCGAAGTCGTACGGCCCTTCCGGCTCCACGGCCCTGACGACGCTGCTCGTCAGGAAGTTCATGGCGTGCTCGCCCGCCCAGCGCGCCGAGCCGAGACTGCCGCCGCCGTACCAGAGCCGGCGCCCGAGACCCGCCGAGTGCGGCTGGACGACATCGGAGAAGACCTCGAAGCCCTCGACCCCGCTGAAGTCGGTGGCCGGCTTGCCCCGGACGAAGTCCAGGAGCCGCCGCACCCGTTCGTAGCTGAAGTCCTCGACATCGGCCGTGTCCGGGTAGAGGGCCTCCCTGACCTGCTCGTAGTGCATCGGCGGGCCCACGCTCACACCGGGGTTGAGACGGCCGCCGGACAGGATGTCGACGGTCGCGAGGTCCTCGGCCAGCCGCAGCGGGTTCTCCCAGCCCAGCGGGATCACCGCGGTGCCCAGCTCGATCCGGCTGGTGCGCTGCGAGGCCGCCGCGAGGACGGCGACCGGGGACGAGATGCCGTACTGGAGATGCCGGTGGCGCACCCAGGCGCTGTCGAAGCCCAGCCGCTCGCCCAGCTCGATGATCTCCAGCGTGGACTCGTGCCCCCGGCCCGGCTCCGCGCCGTCGAACAGGCCGATGGTGAGGAAGCCCAGTCTGCGCAGCGGGCGGGGGGTGGACGGCACGGGTCCTCCAGCGGTCGTACGTCAGTTCTGCCCCGATTGTGACACCCGAACATTGCGGGAGTGTGATCAGCCGCGGATCAGGTGAGGGGGATGGTGATCTCGTCCTCGACCGGCGGATCCAGCTCCTGGGGGCGGTTGCCGGTGGCGGCGAAGCAGCGCAGCCGTACCGCCTCCGGGCTGACGTCGAGGCGCAGGAAGCACTTGAAGAACGGCGGGCTGTAGGTGACAGAGCCCGGAGAGAACAGCTGGGTGTAGATCTTCTTCACGGGCAGCCGGAAGCGGGAGCCGCGGCCCGGGCGGCTGCCGGCGCCGAGCAGGCTCGCGACCAGGCGGGCGCGGCGGGTGACCCGGGTGTCCGGGCCGGGCGCACGGCCGGTCCTGATGCCGAGCCGCTCGGCGATCACGGCCGTGGCCTCGGCCTCGCTGAGCGTGAAGAAGCGGCGGAGGCGCAGTCTGTGGCCGTACAGCCGGCTGTAGAAGGCCAGGGAGTCGCCGCGCAACGGGTAGCAGCGGAAGTCGTCCTCGGTGACGTTCGCGATCGACACCGGCGGGATGGTGTGGGTGGCGTGCATGAAGGCACCGCCGCCGCCCGCGACCACGTACTGGATGGTGCGCCCGGCCACGTCGACGGGGTAGCGCTGGTAGTTGTGGATGTCGCCGCCGATCGCCGCCACATAGTGGTGGGCCGGGTCGCGCACGATGTCGTCGACGGTGCCGCCGCCCTCGATCGGGCACGGGTGGTGCTCGCCGTCCACGTACAGCGGGGAGCCGGTGACGAGGATCTTCGGGCGCGGCCCCTGGGACACCTCGCGCAGCCAGGCGCCCTGTTCGGCGTCGACGGTGCCGAGCAGCCCGGTGTCGATACCGACGATCCGCACCGGCCCGGCGTCGATGGCCCAGTACGGGCCCGGCTGCACGGCCGTCTGCCGCTGAGCCGACCGCAACTTCCGGGCCTGCGTGAGGAGTTGCTCGTCGGCCGGGCGCGGCCGGTGCCACAGCAGGGCGCGCCACCAGGCGCGGGTCAGCGGGCGGGGCCGCGGCTCGGCCGGGAGCGGCGGGGCGTCGTCGCAGAAGACGCGCATGAACGCGCCGAGATCCTCGTACCAGTCGTGGTTTCCGGGTATCGCGTAGATCGGTGCCGGATAGTCCTGGTACGGCCGGAAGAACTTGGTGCCGTAGTCGTCGGTTGTCCCGACCGGATAGATGACGTCGCTCGCGATCACCGCGAAGTCGGTGTCCTCGCCGGCCTTCAGGAAGCCCGGCACGACGGCGTACTGGGAGTCGTCCCCCTCGCCGGTGTCGCCGATCACCATGAACGAGAACCGGTCCGCCTCCGGCCGCCGGATCACCTTGTCGCCGGGTGCCCCGGCGGCCGCCTGCTGCGCCACCCAACGGCTGCGGGTACGGCCGGTCGGATCGCCGAACCAGGACGCCAGCACCCCGTTGCGGGCGGCCCACATGGTCCTCGGGTCGAACCAGAACAGCTTCTCGACATGGTCCGGCATCAGTTGGCGGTAGGCGCCGCGCTCGGCCTCGCCCCAGCCGGCGCCTTCTGCGGTCTCGCGTGAGGAGTCAGACACGCGGGAACCGTACAACGATCAACGGACGGCTGTGGCGCGGGGGTTCGGGCGGAACGGGTCGCTCGCGCCGACGGGGTCGCCGTGGCGGGGGAGGCCTGCCGGCCCGGTCGGCTTACCAGGACCTTCCACGGTCGAAATCGCGCCGTAACGCCAGGCGGGTCTACTCGTATGCAACGATGATTCACCTCAGTGGACATCGGTGGAAATCAGCGGACATCCTGTAGTGAGCAGGGAGGGCCCCATGACGACCGAACCCGAAGCAGCCGCCCCCGATCTCGCCGAACTGGTGCGGGCCGACGGCGTCGAGTTCGTCCTCGCCGTCTTCGTCGACCTGACCGGCAAGCCGTGCGCCAAGCTCGTCCCCGCCCAGGCCGTCGGGGAACTGCGGGACGAGGGCGTCGGCTTCGCCGGATACGCGGCCGGCGCCCTCGGGCAACTGCCCAGCGACCCGGACGTCGTCGCCCGGCCCGACGCCTCCTCGTACACCCCGGTCCCGTTCGTCAAGCCCGGCCTTGCGCTCGTGCACTGCGACCCGTACGTGGAGGGCAGGCCCTGGCCGTACGCCCCGCGCGTCATCCTGCGCGCGCTGCTGGAACGGGCCGCCGCGCAGGGGCTGTCGATGTCCGTCGGCGCCGAGGTCGAGTACTTCCTGGTCAACCGGGACGAGCACGGCGTGCTGAGCGTGGCCGACACCTTGGACACCGCCGCCCAGCCCTGTTACGACGCCCGTGGGCTGACCCGGATGTACGACCACCTCACCGCCGTCTCCAGCGCGATGAACGCCCTCGGCTGGGGCAACTACGCCAACGACCACGAGGACGGCAACGGCCAGTTCGAGCAGAACTTCAGGCACGCCGACGCCCTCACCACCGCAGACCGTGTCATCACCATGCGCTACCTGGTGTCGGTACTGGCCGAACAGCGCGGTATGACGGCCACGTTCATGCCGAAGCCGTTCACCGACCGCACCGGCACGGGCATGCATCTGCACATGTCGTTGTGGCGGGGGAGCGAGCCGGCCTTCCCGGACGCCGCGGACGGGCGCGGGCTCGGGCTCTCCCCGCTCGCCTACTCCTTCGTCGCCGGGATCGTCGAGCACGCGCGGGCCCTCCAGGCCGTCATCGCGCCCACCGTCAACTCCTACAAGCGGACCGGTGCGGTCTCCACCCGCTCCGGGGCCACCTGGTCGCCGCGCGTGGCGAGTTACGGCGGCAACGACCGCACCCACTTCGTCCGCGTCCCCGACGGCAACCGCATCGAACTGCGGGGCGGGGACGGCGCGGCCAACCCGTACCTCGCCGCCGCGGCGGCGCTCGCCGCCGGGCTCGACGGCATCGAGCGCGGCCTCGACCCGGGGGAGCCGGGCGGCGCGGGCAAGGGCCCGGAACTCCCGCCGACCCTGCTGCACGCCGTCGAGGCCCTCCAGGCCGACGACGTGATCAGCGGCACCCTCGACGCGGCCGGACCGGGAGTGAGCCGGTACTTCGCCGACCTCAAGCGCGAGGAGTTCTTCGACTGGCACTCCACGGTCGGCGCCTGGGAGCTGGACCGCTATCTGACCGCCTTCTGACGGGACTTGGGAAGGGAGGACCTGCCATGTGCGGAATCGTCGGGCTCCATCTGCACGAGCCCTCACTGGAACCACGCCTCGGGGAACTGCTCACCGCGATGCTCGGCCAGGTCGTCGAGCGGGGCCCGGACTCGGCGGGGGTCGCCGTCTACGGGGATCCCCGGCTGTCCCCGCCGGGACGGGCCGTCGTCTCGCTGCTCGGGGTCACGCCGGCCGAGGCGGCGGCCGCGCTGCCGGGCGCGGTGGCCGTCGCCGCCGACGTCACGACGGTCGTGCACGCGGACGGCTCCGTCGCCGCACTGCTCGCGGCCGTCGCCGACGCGCTGCCGCACGCCACCGTGATCGGCTCCGGCACGGACATGGCCGTGCTCAAGGGCACCGGGAATCCGGTGGAGTTGGCGGACTCCTTCGGGCTCGTCGGCGTGACCGGCTGGCAGGGCGTCGGACACACCCGGATGGCCACCGAGTCGGCGGTCACCCCCGAGGGCGCCCACCCCTTCTCCGTGGGGCCCGGCCAGTGCCTGGTGCACAACGGCTCCTTCGCCAACCACGCCACCATCCGCCGCGAACTGCGCGCCCAGGGCATGGAGTTCGACAGCGAGAACGACTCCGAGGTCGGCGCCCGCTTCGTCGCCCACCAACTCGCCCAGGGCGCCGACCCGGAGAAGGCGCTGAAGCTGCTGTGCGAGCGGTTCGACGGCTTCTACACGCTGCTGGTGTCCACCGGCGACTCCTTCGCGGTCGTCCGGGACGCCATCGCCTGCAAGCCCGCGATGGTCGCGGAGACCGCCGACTGGGTGGCGATGGCCTCCGAGTACCGGGCGCTGGACGTCCTGCCGGGCATCGAGAACGCCCGCATCTTCGAACCCGAGCCGGAAGAGGTGTACGTATGGCGACGCTGATCGACCTGGCCGAGACGCCGGTCCGGGAGTTGAACGCGGCGCTGCACGCGCCGGTCGTCTCGGCCGGCACGTGGCGGGTGTTGAACCCGCGCGGCGCGCATGCCGTCGCCTGCGGTATCCGGGA
The DNA here is from genome assembly GCF_040643955.1 of Streptomyces sp. NPDC047061. NCBI lineage: Bacteria > Bacillati > Actinomycetota > Actinomycetes > Kitasatosporales > Streptomycetaceae > Streptomyces > Streptomyces sp. NPDC047061. The sequence goes on along the minus strand of NZ_JBEYVI010000031.1, from coordinate 76,283 downwards.
CGACCTCAGCGTCGACATCGAGGGCCACGTCGGCTACTACTGCGCCGGCATGAACCAGCACGCCACGGTCACCGTGCACGGCAACGCGGGGACCGGGGTCGCCGAGAACATGATGTCCGGCACGGTCCGGGTGCGGGGCAACGCCTCCCAGTCGGCGGGGGCCACCGCCCATGGCGGGCTGCTGGTGATCGACGGGGACGCGTCGGCGCGGTGCGGGATCTCCATGAAAGGGGTGGACATCGTGGTGGGCGGCAACGTCGGTCACATGAGTGCGTTCATGGGGCAGGCCGGACGGCTGGTCGTCTGCGGTGACGCCGGGGACGCGCTGGGGGACTCGTTGTACGAGGCGCGGATCTATGTGCGGGGGGCGGTGAAGTCGCTGGGGGCGGACTGCGTGGAGAAGGAGATGCGGGGTGAGCATCTCGCCGAGCTGGCCGAGCTGTTGAAGGCGGCGGAGCGGGACGACGATCCGGAGGAGTTCCGGCGGTACGGATCGGCGCGGACGCTTTATCACTTCAAGGTCGACAATTCGACGGCCTACTAGCGCCGTTGTCGACTGCGGGCCGTCGTGGCCGGTCGCGCAGTTCCCCGCGCCCCTGACGGGGCGCTACAACCCTGCCTTGTTAGGAGCTGAACCTTGGAACCCGCATCCCACGGCCTCCGTGAGTCCGCCACCTTTGACCGCGCCACCATCCACGCCATCCAGCGCGCCGCCGACACCGGCATCTACGACATCCGGGGATGGGGCGCCAAGCGCAGACTCCCCCACTTCGACGACCTCTTGCTGCTCGGCGCCTCCATGTCCCGCTACCCCCTGGAGGGTTATCGCGAGCGGTGCGACACGGACGTCGTCCTGGGTACCCGGCACGCGAGGAACCCGCTCCGGCTGGCCACCCCCGTGACCATCGCCGGCATGAGCTTCGGTGCCCTCTCCGCGCAGGCCAAGGAGGCCCTCGGCCGCGGTGCCAGCGAGGTCGGTACCTCCACGACCACCGGCGACGGCGGGATGACCCCCGAGGAACGCGGGCACTCCAAGCACCTCGTGTACCAGTACCTGCCGTCCCGGTACGGCATGAACCCCGACGACCTGCGGGCCGCCGACGCCATCGAGGTCGTTCTCGGGCAGGGGGCCAAGCCGGGTGGCGGGGGCATGCTGCTCGGGCAGAAGGTCACCGAACGGGTCGCCGGGATGCGGACGCTGCCCGTCGGCATCGACCAGCGCAGCGCCTGCCGGCACCCCGACTGGACCGGGCCCGACGACCTCGCCATCAAGATCCTCGAACTGCGGGAGATCACCGACTGGGAGAAGCCGGTCTATGTGAAGGTCGGCGCGACCCGTACGTACTACGACGTGAAGCTGGCCGTGCACGCGGGCGCGGACGTCGTCGTGGTCGACGGCATGCAGGGCGGCACGGCGGCCACCCAGGACGTCTTCATCGAGCACGTCGGCATCCCGACCCTCGCGGCCCTGCCCCAGGCGGTCCGGGCGCTCCAGGAGCTGGGCGTCCACCGCGAGGTCCAGCTGGTCGTCTCCGGCGGCATCCGCTCCGGCGCCGACATGGCCAAGGCTCTCGCGCTCGGGGCGGACGCGGTCGCCATCGGTACGGCGGCGCTCGTCGCACTCGGCGACAACCACCCCCGGTACGACGCCGAGTACCGACAACTGGGCTCCGCCGCAGGCTACTTCGACGACTACCAGGACGGGCGCGACCCGGCCGGGATCTCCACCCAGGACCCGGAGCTCGCCGCCCGGCTCGATCCCGTCGAGGGCGGCCGGCGGCTCGCCAACTTCCTGCGGGTGATGACCATGGAGGCCCAGACCCTCGCCCGCGCCTGCGGCAAGGCCCACCTCCTGCACCTCGAACCCGAGGACCTGGTCGCCCTCACCATCGAGTCCGCCGCCATGGCCCGCGTCCCGCTCGCCGGCACGGACTGGATCCCGGGAGCCGGGCTGTGATCGCGGTCGTCGGCGCCGGACTCATGGGCGCCGCCACGGCCTGGCAGCTCGCCCGGCGCGGCCACCCGGTCACCCTGGTCGAGGCGTACGGCATCGGCCACAAGCAGGGCAGCTCGCACGGCAGTTCGCGGATCTTCCGGCGGGCGTACGCCGACCCCTTGTACGTCGGGCTCACGGGCCGTGCGTACGAGGAGTGGCGGGCGCTGGAGGAGGACGCCTCGACTTCCCTGCTGCGGACGACCGGGGGGCTCGACCTGGGGGAGGGGCGGGACCCCGAGGGGCTCGCCGAGGTGCTGGCGGCGGCCGGAGTGCCGTACGAACTCCTCGGTGCCGAGGCGGCCGGCGAGCGCTGGCCGTACATCCGCTTCACCGGACCGGCCCTCCACCACCCGGGCGCCGGTGTGATCGACGCCGACGCGACGGTCGCGGCCTGTGTGCGGCGAGCCGCCGAGCACGGGGCGGAGGTATGGAGCGGGGTGCGGGTCACCGGCTTCGACGTACGGCAGAAGGTGCTGCTGCGCACGGCCGACGGCCGTGAGCTGACGGCCGACACGGCCGTGATCGCCGCCGGCGCCTGGCTGCCGGAACTCGGGCTGCCCGTCGCCCTCCCGTCGTTGACGGTGACCCAGCAGCAGGTCTTCCACTTCCGGCAGCACGATCCGTCCGTCGCGTGGCCGATCCTGGTCTTCAAGGACGAGGCGATGCAGACGTACGGCCTGCCCTCCGGCACGGACGGCGGCCCGCTCCCCGCGATGAAGGTCGCCGAACACGACCGCGGCACCCCCACCACGGCCACCGCCCGCACCGGTGTCGTCGACCCGTCCTCACGCACCCGGGTGCGCGGGTTCGTCCGTGACCGGCTCCCGGGACTCGACCCCGAACCGGTCGCCGAGGCGACCTGCCTCTACACCACCACGTCCGACGAGGACTTCGTCCTCGACCGGCACGGCCCGCTCGTCATCGCCTCCCCGTGCTCCGGACACGGCGCCAAGTTCGCCCCGCTCATGGGCGCGATGGCCGCCGACCTCGCGACCGGCCGGGCCGAACCCCACCCCCGCTTCCGCCTGGACCGCTCGGCATAGGATGCGCCGGTGACCGAGCACCCCGAACCCGCAGCGGACACCGGCGATACCGATGACACCGACGACAGGGCACTGGAGCGTGTCATCGCGGTCCGCACCCGTGAGTACCGGCAGGCGGCCGGGCTCTCGGTCGGCGAGATGGCGCAGCGCGTCGGCATCTCCAAGGCCATGCTGTCGAAGATCGAGAACGCCCAGACGGCGTGCAGCCTCACCACCCTCTCGCGCCTCGCGCGCGGCCTCGACGTCCCGGTCACGGCCCTGTTCCGGGGTCTGGACGACGAGCGCGAAGCGGTCTTCGTCCCCGCCGGGCACGGCGCCCGGATCGTACGGCGCGGTACCCGGGTCGGCCACGAGTACGCCCAGCTCGGCTCGTTGCGGGGCGCCCACAAGCGGATGGACGCCCTGCTCGTCACCCTCACCGAACAGAGCGAGGTGTTCCCGCTCTTCCAGCACGCCGGCACCGAACTCCTCTACATGCTGGAGGGCGTCATGGTCTACGGCCACGGCAAGTCCAGCTACACCCTGCGCCCCGGCGACGCCCTCCAGTTCGACGGCGAGGCCCCGCACGGCCCCGAGAGCCTCGTCGAGTTGCCGATCCGCTTCCTCACGGTGACGGCCTTCGGGGACAGCCCCCAGCACTGAAACCCGGCCTTAATCGGACACGGACGGGTCTTGTAACGCACACCAAGTCTACTGAGATGAAACGAAGTTTCTCCCTGTTGGACTTCTCCGCGGAGTGTGCGCATGGATACCGGAAGCACCGCCTGGATGCTCGCGAGCACGGCGCTCGTCTGTCTGATGGTGCCGGGACTGGCCCTCTTCTACGGCGGCATGGTCGCCGCCAAGAGCGTGCTCAACATGATCATGATGACCTTCGGCGCCGTCGCCCTGGTCGGCTGCATCTGGGTCGTCTACGGCTTCTCGGCCTCGTTCGGCGACTCGATCGGCGGCGCCGGCCTGCTCGGTGACGTCACCGAGTACTTCGGGATGAGCGGTGTCATGAAGGACGACCCGAAGGCCGTCATCCCGCTCTCGGTCTTCGCCGCCTTCCAGGCGTTGTTCGCCGCCCTCACCGCCGCCCTCATCTGCGGCGCGATCTCGGACCGCATCAAGTTCGGCTCCTGGATGACCTTCACGGGCATCTGGGTGACCCTCGTCTACCTGCCCGTCGCGCACTGGGTGTTCGCCTTCGACGGCAAGGGCGTGGTCGGCGGCTGGATCGTCAACAGACTCGGCGCCATCGACTTCGCGGGCGGCACCGCCGTCCACATCAACTCCGGCGCGGCGGCCCTGGCCGTGATCCTGGTCCTCGGCAAGCGCATCGGCTGGCAGAAGGGCGGCGGCACCGAACGCCCCCACAACCTGCCGCTCGTCATGCTCGGCGCGGGCCTGCTGTGGTTCGGCTGGTTCGGCTTCAACGGCGGATCGGCGCTGACGTCGAGCAACGCCGCCTCCGTGGTCGTCCTCAACACCTTCGTCGCCACCTGCTCCGCGATGCTCGGCTGGCTGCTGGTCGAGAAGCTCCGCGACGGCCACTCCACCAGCCTCGGCGCCGCCTCCGGCGCGATCGCCGGCCTCGTCGCCATCACCCCCTCCTGCGGTGCCGTCTCCCCGTCCGGCGCCCTCCTCCTCGGCGCCATCGGCGGAGCCGTCTGCGCCCTCGCCGTGGGCCTCAAGTACCGGCTCGGCTACGACGACTCGCTCGACGTGGTCGGCATCCACCTCGTCGGAGGCCTCACCGGCACCCTGCTGGTCGGCGTCCTCGCCACCTCCGAGGCCCCGAACGGAGTCGACGGCCTCCTCTACGGCGGCGGTCTCTCCCTCCTCGGCAAGCAGGCCGTCGGTGCCTTCGCCGTCCTGGCGTACTCCTTCGCCGTGACCTGGCTGATCGCCAAGGCGCTCGACAGGACGATGGGCCTGCGGGTCCGCCCCGAGGTCGAACAGGAGGGCGTGGACACCCACCTGCACGCGGAGAGCGCCTACGACCTCACCCACGCGCCGATCGCCGGCGCCCCGGCCCCGCAGCCCGCCGCCGCGGGATAGGTTCCGGCACCGGCCGGGTCCGCCCGCGGGCACCGGCCGTGCCGTGCGGTCAGCCGGCCGGGGTGCGCCGCACCACCGTGCCGTGCTGGTCCGCCTCCAGCGACGCCGTGCCCTTGCGGCCGGTCACCGTGACCCTGATGGTCAGGGGGCCGGTGAGGCGCTCGGCGGTGAGCTGCCAGGTCTGCGGGGAGCCGGCCCCGAGGGTGGTGCGGGCCTGCTCGACGAGGGCGGGGATCCGGTCGAAGGGCAGGGAGCGCGGGTCGAACCGTCCCGCCTGTATGCCGGTGGGGGCGAACACGACGGACAGTCGGCGCTCCTGTACGACGACGGTGAGCGCCCGGCGCCCGGTCTCGTCCCGGGTGAGCGAGGCGACGGCCCGGCGCAGTTCGCCCTTGTCGAGCATCGACTGGCCCGGGCCGAGGGTGACCGTGCCCGTCGCGGACGTCACGACGGTGGTGGACGACGAGGACGTGGTGGACGACGAGGTCGTGGTGGAGACGGACGGCTCCGATGAGGACGGCTGCCCGTCGTCGTCCGCGGCGGACAGGTCGGTGCGGAAGAGCAGGACCACGACGGCCGCGCCGAGCAGCAGGCCGAGCAGGGCGAGGAGGCCGCCGGCACCGCCCTCGGACGGCTTGCTCACCAGAGCCGACCCGGGAGCCGAGTCGAGGCTCGCCCCCGCCACCCGCTCCCTCCACTCCGGCGTCGGCCGCTGCAGGATCCGTGCGCGCCACGGCCGGTCCGGTGGGTACTCGACCACCAGGACGCCGCGCGGCCGGTAGTCGGGCAGGTCGACGAGATTGATGCTCTCCGCGACCACGACGCGGAACGCCGGTCCGTCGTCCGGCGCGACGGTGAGGTCGAACCGCACCGACACGTCACTCGACCCGTCCCCGACGGCACGCAGGCTCTCGATCATCGCGAGTGCCGTGACGGGTGCGACGGCCGCCTCCCGGGCACGCCGCGGCGCACCGGCGAGGAGGAGCAGCAGGCCGTACCCGACGGGCAGTGCCATGCCCGTGACGAGCAGCGGCACGCTCTCGATGACGACGGCGACCACGAAGGCGGCCAGGGACGCCCCGACCACACCACCCGTCAGGAATCTCCGGGCAAGGACCAGGGGAGCGCTGCGCGTGGGCAGCGGTGCGCCCTCGATGATCGTCATGGCGCCGATTGTGCCCGTTCGGGGTGACGACCGGTAGATCGGGACGGTATCGCCTTGATCTTCTGCCAACTGCCCCGACGTGGAACAGGGTTCGCCCGGTACGGCAAGCGATACCACCACATGTCCGGGAGCGGCCGCGGACCCGACCCGGAGGCCTCCGAGGACCACGCGCGGGAAGATCCCCGGAAAACGGTGACGTAATCTGTCACCTTTGGCGTGCACCGTGGTGCCATGGACAAGGACATCAACACCCGGGACGCCGGCCGGGAAGCCCCGCTCGCCGGCCGGATCGCCCTCGTCGCCGGGGCCACCCGCGGCGCCGGACGTGCCCTCGCCGTCGAACTCGGCCGCTGCGGCGCCACCGTCTACGTCACCGGCCGCACCACCCGCGGGCACGCCAGCGAGGTCGGCCGGACCACGGAGACGATCGAGGAGACCGCCGAGCTGGTCACAGCAGCCGGCGGCACCGGCATCGCCGTACCCACCGACCATCTGGACGCGGACCAGGTCCGAGTCCTCGTCGAGCGGATCGACCGCGAACAGGGGCGGCTCGACATCCTCGTCAACGACCTCTGGGGCGGCGAACACCTGCTCGTCGGCTCCGTCTTCGGCAAGAAGAGCTGGGAGACACCGCTCGCCGACGGCCTGCGCATCCTGGACCTCGGCGTGCGCTCGCACGTGATCACCGCGGCACTCGCCCTCCCGCTCCTGATCCGCTCGGACGCACCGCTGCACGTGGAGGTCACCGACGGCACGGCGGCCTTCAACCGCCGTTACCGCGAGAACCTCTACTACGACCTCGCGAAGAACGCCCCGATCCGCATCGCCTTCGGACTGGGCGAGGAACTGGCGGAGTACGGGGGCACGGCGGTCGCCGTCACGCCGGGCTTCCTGCGTTCGGAGCAGATGCTCGCCCACTTCGGCGTGACCGAGGAGAACTGGCGCGACGCCGTCGCCGGGGAACCCGACTTCGCCATCGCCGAGTCGCCGTACTACCTCGCCCGCGGGGTCGCCGCGCTCGCCGCCGACCCGGACCGGGCCGCCCGCTGGAACGGCAGGTCCGCCTCCAGCGCGGAGCTCGCCAGGGCCTATGGCGTACGGGACGTGGACGGCAGCCGGCCGGACGCCCTGGCGTACTTCGAGGAGGTCATCTACGGCGGGAAGAAGGGCACGCCGGACGACTACCGCTGATCCTCCGGCTCCGCGCCGTACACGGCGGCAAGGGCCTGCGCGTGCTCGCGGAAGCGGGCACGCAGGCCCGCCGGGGCCAGCACCTCCACCTCCGCGCCCAGCCCGGTCAGCTGCCCGAAGGCGACGTCCTGCGACTCCACCGGCAGGTCGAGCACGACCTTCCCGGCGGCGTCCGGCGCGGTTGCGGACGCCAGTGCCCCGGCCACGCCGGCCGGGTCCGCCACGGACGGCAGACGCCGCAGACCGCGCTCGGTCAGCCGCACGGTCACGGTCTCGCGCAGCAGTGCGCGGGCGAAACCGGCGGCCTGGGCCTGCCAGTGCCCGGCCAGGTCGAAGGACGGGTCACGGACGAAGGGCTCGCCGGCGCCGGGAGCAGGGCGGAGCGCCGTGACACGGTCGACGCGGTAGGTACGCCAGGCGCCGTCCCGGCCCGTCGTCCGCTCGGCGGGGACGCGGCCCACGACGTACCAGACGCCCGCCTTCAGGACGAGCCCGTACGGTTCCAGCAGGCGCGTCACCGTGCGGGACGGCGCGCCGTCCCGGCCCGGCCGCGCGTAGTCCAGCTCGACGGTGCGGTCGGACCACACAGCGCGGGCCAGCGCCGGGAGCGGCTCCGGCGCCGCCGGCTCACGGAACCAGGCCGGGGCGTCCAGGTGGAAGCGTCGCACGGACGACTCGGCCGCCGCCCGCAGCGAGGGCAGCAGGGTGGCCGACAGCTTCAGCCGGGCCGTGTCGGCCGCGGCCGACAGTCCCAGGTCGCGCAGGGCCGTGGGCAGACCGGAGAGGTAGAGCGTCTCCGCCTCGGTGGGGTGGAGCGTGGTGAGCCGGGTCCGGTGGCCCGGCGCCAGGTGATAGCCGCCCGCACGGCCGCGCTCCGACCGGATGGGAACGCCCGCCTCCTGCAGAGCCTGGGCATCGCGGATCACCGTACGCCGGGAGACGTCCAGCTCGCGGGCGAGGGCGACGGCGGTCAGGCCGGGGCTCGACTGGACGAGGAGCGCCATGCGGATCAGACGGGCGGCACGCATGGCTCAAGGATCGCGGACCGCCACACCGGAGTCACCTCGCTGCACGAGAGCCCCCCTGCTGGTCAGGACCGTCACCACTCGTAGGGGTTCGAGGGGGCGCCGTACGGGTCCTGCGGGGCGGGCCTGGGGCGACGGGCGGTGCCCGGCCGGCCGGTGGCGCCGGGTGCCGGCTGGGTGGGGATGCCGAACTGGCCGGTCCCGCCGGGTGCCGGGTGGTTCCGGGTGCCGTACCGGTCCGTCGCGGAGGGTGCGGTGTGCGGCGCCGTGCCGTACCGGTCCGCACCGCCGGGTACCGGGCGGCCGTGGCGGCTGCGGAGTGTGCGCCCGCTGCTCCGGCCCGGTGGGCGTGCGCGCGCCTTCCGGGCCGACGCCGCAGGCGGACCGTTTCTTCCCGATGTCCGGCGGTTCCAGTCCCCTTCGCCCAGGACCAGCAGCGGGTCGAACATCACCACCACGCCGGCCAGCAGCAGGAAGACGACCGGGCCGAGCAGCATGGGCAGCAGCACCGAGGTCGGTGACGTGCTCGACCAGGACGTGGCGGATGCCGCGTGCACGTCGACGCTCACGGCAGCCATGGCGGTGAAGTGCATGCCCGACACCGCCAGGCCCATCACCAGACTCGCGCCCAGACTCGCCGTGAAGCCCCGCACCGACACGGCCGCCCACAGCGCCGCCGTCGCCGCGGCGATCGCGATCAGGACGGAGAGGGCGACCGTCACCCGGTCGTAGTGAATCGTTCCGTCAAGGCGGAGCGCGGCCATGCCCAGGTAGTGCATGGCGGCCACGCCCAGGCCGGTGACGACACCCGCCGTCCAGAGCGTTCCGGTGGTCGCGCCCCGGTAGCCGACCGCGAAGACGCCGATGCCGACGACCAGGACCGCCACCGCGAGACTGAGCAGGGTCAGCCCCACGTCGTAGCGGATCGTGGTCTCCCGGACATGGAAGCCGATCATCGCGATGAAGTGCATCGTCCAGATGCCGCAGCCGATCGAGGCCGCCCCCAGGGCGAGCCAGCCGGGCCGCCACGACTCCCCGTGGTGGTACAGCGACCTGACGATGCAGCGCAGCCCCAGTGCCCCGCCCAGACAGGCCATCAGATAGGCCGCGACCGGAGTCACCGCGCCGTAGTGGAAACCGTCCGTCGTGCCGTGCATGTGTGCAACTCCCCCCAGAGTCACGGCTGTTGTGGGGAAGGTACTACGCGCCGGGGGCGTGCGCCGGGACTTCGCCCGGCTCTGGGGTACTACGCCTCGACACAACTGCCGCAGAGGCCGCCTTCAGCAGAGGCACAGGCGGGGCTCAGGGTGCGACGATTTTGATCGCGCTCATCCAGCCGTGCCCCTCGGGCCGCGTCTGCAGGGCCATGTGCAGCAGCTGGATGCCCTCCAGCTCCCGGGCGTGTCGCAGGCCGCCGACGACCACCGGGTTGAGCCCGCCGGAGGCGACCAGCTCGGCCACCTGGTCGCGGGCCGCCGCGTCGTCGCCCGCGATGAACACGTCCAGCGGCAGACCGCCCACCTCGCCTGCGACCAGCGAGCCCGCGAACGTGGTGTTGAACGCCTTCACCATGTGCGTGCCCGGCGCGGCGGCCTCGGCCAGCTGCTGGGCGCCGGAGCTGTCCGCGGGCACCGTGAGCGAGTCGAGGGTCGAGAAGTCCACCGGGTTCGAGATGTCGACGACCGTCTTCCCGGCGAGCTGGTCCCCGTACTCGGTGACGACCTGCTTGGCCGCGTCGAACGGCACGGCCAGCACCACCACGTCGGCCGACCCGACCGCGTCCGGCACGGCGGGCGCCACGTCCGCACCCGGCGTCCGCTCGCCCAGGGCGTCGGCCAGCGTGGCGGCCTTGGCGGGATCCGTGCCGACCAGCCGGACCGTGTGCCCGCCCGCCAGGGCCCGGGTGGCGATACCGCCCGCCATGTTGCCTGTGCCGACGATGAAGACCCGCATGGGTGAGCCCCTTCCGTGGGGTGGGAGCTGCCGACGCCCGGTCCGGGGCGCGAAGCCGCCTCAATCCGGCTGAACAAGGATAAATCGGTCACCTTCGGCTGTCCTCGGCTGTCCTCGGTCCGTCGGCCGGGCCGGGTTCCTCACCCCGGTCCTCAGGCGGCCGGCCGCCGGGGATAGCGTGGCGATCATGGCGGACTGGAAGACGCGTCCGGCGTCGGACGCGGACGTCGAGGCGGTGGCCGAACTGCGTGCCGTCGTCCTGCGGGAGGACCTGGAGCGGCTCGGCCGGTACGACGCGCGGCGGGTCCGGCAGCGGCTGCGGGACGGGTTCGACGCGGCCCACACCCGGGTGATCGAGGTGGGCGGCGCCTTCGCCGGCTGTGTGGCGCTGCGGCCGGCCGGGGGCGTCCGCCGGCTGGAGCACTTCTACCTGGCCCCGCACGTCCAGGACGGCGGCATCGGCTCGGCCGTGCTGCGCGAGCTGCTGGAGCGGTGCGACCGCGACGGCGTCCCCGTCCGGCTGAACGTCCTGCGGGGCAGCGCGGCCCGGCGGCTGTACGAGCGGCACGGATTCCTGGTCGAGGCCGAGGGCCCGGTGGACGTGTTCATGGTCCGCCCGCCCTCCCCTCGTCCGCCCTCCCCGTGCCCGCCTTCCCCCTGATCGCCGGTCCTTCCCGGCCGCTCCGCCCTGCATAGGGAAAACCCTCGACTGGCCTCGACGTGAATGACATGCGCGGGTCAAATCTGGAATCCTCGCTCAGCACACGCTTTCTCCGTTTCTCCATGGCGTGTCCACGGATCACGGACCACGCACGCCGGTCCCGGATCCCGGTTTCCCGCACAGCTCAGCTCTTCCCGGACAGCACATCCCCGTCTGTCCGGTCTGTCACCGGCCGCGACCCGGCGGCCGCAGCAGGAGGAGTACGAGTGAGACGTCTTCCCCACAGACGGGCCACGGTAGGAGCCGCACTGGTCTCCACCGCCGCCTTCCTCGCCGTCGGCATCCAGTCGGTCCCGGCGAACGCCAAGCCCGCCACCCCCCACCCCAGCCCCGTCCGCACCGGCGGCCTGGAGGCGAAGCTCACCCCCGCCCAGCACACCGCGCTGATCAAGGGTGCCCAGCAGAAGACCACCACGACCGCCCGCACTCTCGGCCTCGGCGCCAAGGAGAAGCTGGTCGTCAAGGACGTCACCAAGGACAACGACGGCACCCTGCACACCCGTTACGAGCGCACCTACGACGGCCTCCCCGTCCTCGGCGGCGACCTGATCGTGCACACCCCGCCCGCCTCCCTCGCGGCCGGAACGGTGAGCACCACCTTCAACAACAAACACACCCTCACCGTCCCCACGGTCAGCGCGGCCTACAGCAAGTCCGCCGCCCAGACCAAGGCGCTCAAGGCGGCCAAGGCCCTCGACGCGCAGAAGCCGGTCGCCGACAGCGCCCGCAAGGTGATCTGGGCCGGCAACGGCACCCCGAAGCTCGCCTGGGAGACCGTGATCGGCGGCTTCCAGGACGACGGCACGCCCAGCAAGCTGCACGTCGTCACGGACGCCACCACCGGCAAGGAGCTCTACCGGTACCAGGCCGTCCAGACCGGCACCGGCAACACCCAGTACAGCGGCACGGTCACCCTGAACACCACGCTGTCGGGTTCGACGTACCAGCTGTACGACACCACGCGCGGCGGCCACAAGACGTACAGCCTCAACAACGGCACGTCGGGCACCGGCACCCTGATGACCGACAGCGACGACGTCTGGGGCACCGGATCCGGCTCCAACACCCAGACCGCCGGCGCCGACGCCGCCTACGGCGCCCAGATGACCTGGGACTTCTACAAGAACACCTTCGGCCGCAGCGGCATCAAGAACGACGGTGTCGCCGCCTACAGCCGCGTCCACTACAGTACGGCGTACGTCAACGCCTTCTGGGACGACGACTGCTTCTGCATGACCTACGGCGACGGCACGAGCAGCACCCACGCCCTCACCTCGCTCGACGTGGCCGGCCACGAGATGAGCCACGGCGTCACGTCGAACACGGCCGGCCTCAACTACACCGGTGAATCCGGCGGGTTGAACGAGGCGACCTCGGACATCTTCGGCACCGGCGTGGAGTTCTACGCGGCCAACTCCTCCGACGTCGGTGACTACCTCATCGGCGAGAAGATCGACATCAACGGCGACGGCACGCCGCTGCGTTACATGGACGAGCCGGACAAGGACGGCGCGTCGGCCGACAGCTGGTACTCGGGCGTCGGCAACCTCGACGTGCACTACTCCTCGGGCCCCGCGAACCACATGTTCTACCTGCTGTCCGAGGGCAGCGGCAGCAAGACCATCAACGGCGTCACCTACAACAGCCCCACCTCCGACGGTGTCGCCGTGGCGGGCATCGGCCGGGCCGCGGCCCTGCAGATCTGGTACAAGGCGCTGACGACGTACATGACGTCCAGCACCAACTACGCCGCCGCCCGCACCGCCGCCCTGAACGCGGCAGCGGCGCTGTACGGCACCAGCTCCACCCAGTACGCGGGTGTCGGCAACGCCTTCGCCGGCATCAACGTCGGCAGCCACATCACCGTGCCCACCTCGGGCGTCACGGTCACCAACCCGGGCAGCCAGTCCTCGACCGTCGGCACCGCGGTGAGCCTGCAGATATCGGCGAGCAGCACCAACAGCGGCTCGCTGACCTACGCGGCGACCGGCCTGCCGACCGGCCTGTCGATCAGCAGCTCCACCGGCGCCATCACCGGCACCCCGACGACGGCGGGCACCTACAGCACCACCGTCACGGTGACCGACTCGACGGGCGCCACCGGCACGGCCTCCTTCACCTGGACCGTCAGTTCCAGCGGAGGCGGCGGCACCTGCACCTCCTCGCAACTGCTCGGCAACCCGGGCTTCGAGTCGGGCAACACCACCTGGACGGCGACCAGCGGTGTGATCACCAACTCCAGCAGTGAGGCGGCCCGTACCGGTTCCTACAAGGCGTGGCTCGACGGCTACGGCTCGACCCACACCGACACGCTGTCCCAGTCGGTGACGATCCCGTCCGGCTGCACCGCCACCACGTTCACCTTCTACCTGCACATCGACACGGCCGAGACCACCACCAGCACCCAGTACGACAAGCTGACGGTCACCGCCGGTTCGACCACCCTGGCCACGTACTCCAACCTCAACGCGGCCTCCGGATACGTGCAGAAGTCCTTCAGCCTCGGGTCCTACGCGGGCTCGACCGTCACCCTGAAGTTCAGCGGTGTCGAGGACTCCTCGCTCCAGACCAGCTTCGTCGTCGACGACACCGCCGTCACGACCGGCTGACACAGCGCGGACAGGAGTCCCGCACCCGCGAGCCGGGTGCGGGACTCTCGCGCGGGGTCAGCTCAGCGGGTCCAGCGTGAGGTACGCCTGCTGCGGGCTGCCGTCGTTGACCAGCGACTCCTGGTTGCCGACGTCGTCGAAGGCGAAGGCGTACGCCTTGCCGTCGGCCATCTGGGCGTGGACGGCGCGCGCGTACTGGTTGGTCACCGAATCCTTGTAGAAGTCGGCCGGGTTGGTGTCGGGCTGGCTCGAACTCGTCAGCAGTGTCGACCGGTTGAAGCCCGCGCACAGGGTGCGCGATATCGGGCCGCGTACCAGGTCGTTGGGTGCGTCGAGCAGGTTGTGGCAGCCGAAGATGCTGCCCGCGTCGGGCTTCTGGAAGCTAGTCACCACCGCTCCGGCGGAGTTGGTGAAGTTCATGACGTTCCCGGAGACCCGGCCGTAGTACTTGGTGTTCGGCTGGTCGGCGAAGGGTGTGACGGTCAGGGTCGACGTCGAGTACTTCGACCAGACCCGGTTCACGTAGTCGCTCATGACGGTCGACGCCAGCGCCCCGGTCTCCACCCCGTACAGCGGGGACAGCGCCCGGAGCACGGTGCCGTCGGAGCGGGTCTGGACCAGGTTCGCCCAGCCGCCCGACTGTCCGCGCAGGGCGGTGAAGACACCGTTGTAGCCGCCCGACCTGAGGTGCCCGGTGCTGCTCACGCTGCCGTCGGCGCGCTGCACGCCGACCGCGTACGGCGCCGAGAACATGTCCACCTGGGTGCTGTTGAGCCACAGACCCGAGTCGTTCAGCGTGTACTCGGACCAGTTGAAGAGGATGTTGCGGTTGGGGTCGGTCGGGTTCTGCACCGCGGGCTGCACCAGACCGCCGGTGGTCAGTCGGAAGTCCAGCTTCTGGCCGTAGGAGAAGTAGATCCGGCCGGAGAACTTCGGGATCCGGATCGTCTTCGACTGGCCCGCCGCCGGGCCTGTGATCGAGGCGTCCGGCGCCGGGGTCGGCGGGTTGCCGCCGGCCGGCCAGGCGTGGAAGGTGCCGCCCGCGTCGGCCCAGCCCTGCTGTCCCGTGGAGAGCTGGGTGCCGAGGTCGTAGACGTACACCTGGTCGGCGCGGCCCGAGTTGTTGGTGATCTTCAGCGGGATCGTGTCCGGTACGGCCGCGTCGGCCGGGTGCGGGGTGCCCAGGGTGAGCACTCCGCCGATCAGCGCCGCCGCGGCCGTCAGGAGCAGCGTCCGGCGTGCGAGTCCTGTGCGCACTCTCCACCTCCGTGTGGGGTCGGGGTCGTCGTACGGACATTGGTCCGTACCAGTTTGAGAGCGCTCTCAGGGTCTCGATGGGGCGGGTTCATGTCAATGAGTCGGACGAAAACGGGGCCCGTCGCTCGACGCGACGGGCCCCGGACGCACGGACGGGTGCGGATCAGAACGTGCGCTTCAGCAGGTCGAGCAGCGCCGCCCAGTGCCGCTCGTCGGCCTCGGCGGAGTAGGCCGGGGTGTCGGCCTGCGTGTAGCCGTGGTCGGCGCCCCGGTAGATCTCGCAGGTGTTGCGGACCCCGGCGGCGTCGAGCGCCTCCTGGAAGGTGCGGATCTGGTCCTCGGTCATCGACTGGTCCTGGTCGGCGAAGCCGAAGTACAGCTCCGCGGTGATGGGGCCGACCGTCAGGTGCGGGCTGTCCGGGGTGTCGGCGACGAGTCGGCCGCCGTGGAAGCCGGCCGCCGCGGCGACCCGCTCCGGGAAGACGGCTGCGGTCCCCACGGCCAGCCGGGCGCCCATGCAGTAACCGGTGATGCCGACCGGTCCGTCGGCCACCAGCGGGCTGTCGGCCAGCCAGTTCAGGTAGGCGTCCGCGTCCCGTGTGACACGCTCGGGCGTCAACGTCTGCATGGCCGGCATGATCCGCTGCCAGATCGTGGGGTCCGCGGAGGGGTCGATGAACTCGGGGAGGTCGATCACCGGCGTGCGACCGCTGCGGTAGAAGACGTTCGGGATCAGCACCGTGTAGCCCGCACCCGCGAGCCGGTCCGCCATCGACTTCAGGTGCGGGCGGATCCCGTAGGCGTCCTGGTAGAACAGCACGCCCGGGTGGGGGAGTCCGTCGGCGGGGTGGGCCAGGTAGGCGTCGGCGACACCGTCCTCGGTGGTGATGTCGACGTCGGTTCCCTGTACGGCGGTCATGGCGCAAGTGCCTCTCTGTGGAGTCGGCGTCGGGGTGCGGGACACCCGGCGCGGCATGTCGTGATCATCGTGGCACGCCGGGGTGGGAGCGCCGTGGACGGGGGACCGTCGAGCTCACTCGAAGCGGGAGGTGTCGCCCGCGCCCCGGCGGACGATCTCCGCCTCACCGCTGGAGAAGTCGATGACCGTGGTCGGCTCGGTCCCGCACTCCCCGGAGTCGACCACCGCGTCCACCTGGTGGTCCAGCCGGTCCTTGATCTCCCAGCCCTGGGTCAGCGGCTCCTTCTCGTCCGGGAGCAGCAGGGTGCTGGAGAGCAGGGGCTCGCCGAGCTCCGCCAGCAGTGCCTGGGTGACCACGTGGTCGGGGATGCGGACGCCGACGGTCTTCTTCTTCGGGTGCAGCAGCTTGCGCGGCACCTCACGGGTCGCCGGGAGGATGAAGGTGTAGCTGCCGGGCGTCGACGCCTTCACGGCCCGGAACACGTCGTTGTCCACGCGCACGAACTGGCCGAGCTGCGCGAAGTCCCGGCACATCAGGGTGAAGTGGTGCCGGTCGTCCAGGTGCCGGATGGAGCGGATCCGGTCGATGCCGTCCCGGCTGCCGAGCTGGCAGCCCAGCGCGTAGCAGGAGTCGGTCGGGTATGCGATGAGCGACCCCGACCGCACCGAGTCGGCGATCTGGGAGATGCTGCGCGGCTGCGGGTTGTCGGGGTGCACGTCGAAGTACTTCGCCATCTGCCGAGCTTATGCCGTACGGCGGGTGTCGGCCGAGCGGGCCGGGCACACGCCGTACGGCCGTCGGGCCGTACCTGCTTCGACATTCCGTTCACTGAATGGGCAATGAAGGGCATCCGCGGTCATCTGCCGGCATCCTCATGTCACAAATATCAGTTTTACGAAATTCCTACTTGTTTGTTCGGTCGGCCCTGGGATTCTCGGGGCAGTCGCGTCGCAGTTGCCTGGAGTCGGGGGAGTCATGGCATCTCATGTCATTGCCGTTTCGGTGTCACCGGGGGACGACGAGTCGGACGAGTTGCAGTCGCTGCGTTCCTGGATCGAGGACGAGGCGGAGCTTGCCGCGGCCGTACGGGCAGGTGCGGGCAGTGAGGTCGCGGGCACGCTCGGCACGGTGACCGATGTCCTGCTCGTCACGCTCGGGCCGGGTGGGGCGGCAGGGGCGCTCGCCGCGGTCCTGGTGACCTGGATCCGCTCTCGCAGGAAGGGCACGGTGATCGTCCGGGTCCGCAGACCGGACGGCGCGGAGTGGGAACTGGAGGCCGGTGGCCTGAGCGCGATGGGCGCGCAAGAGGTGCAGCAGATGACCCGGGCGCTGGCCGACTGGACCGGGACGCACGAGGGCACGGGGGCCACCGGTGGAACGCCGCGGCCCTGACCGAGGCCCCCGGGCGGCACTCGGGCACGGGGCGCAGGTGCTGCTGGCGGGAACGAGCCTGCACGTCGGAAGCTCCGCCCTGGCGGACGTACCTGCGGTGGCGCACACGCTCACCGGGCTCCGGGACGTGCTCCTGGAACGGTGCGAGGTGCCCCGCACCTCGATCCGCACGGTGCTGGACGCCCCGAGTCCCGTGGACCTGGGCGATGCCCTGGCCGAGGTCACCGGTCAGGCGGCCGAGGACGGTGCCCTTCTGCTCTGCTTCGCCGGGCACGGCCTCAAGAACGCCTCCGGAGAGCTGTACCTGGCCACGAGTGCCAGTCTCGGCGACGCCGCCGCGGGCCCCGTCGACCACCGTGCCCTGCCCTACTCGATGGTCCGTTCCTACGTCAGCCGCAGCCGGGCCCGCACCAGGGTCGTCATTCTGGACTGCTGCTACTCCGGCCGTGCTGCCGGGCGGTTCGAAAACGCCACCGAGTTCGCGGGCCTCACCGAGATCGCAGGCAGTTACGTCCTCACCTCCGCCGGGCACAACACGCTGGCCGTGGCCTCCGACGAGGCCGGGCACACGGCGTTCCTCGGCGCGCTGATCGACTGGATACGCGAGGGTGAGCCCGGAGGCTCACAGGAACTGACCCTCGACGGCGCTTTCCGGCACCTCGCCGGGAAGCTGCCCGCCCTCGGCTGCCCCCGGCCTCAGCGCAGTGTGACCGGGCTGGCCGGCGACCTGGTCCTGGCCGCCAACCCGCTGTGGCGCCCGGCCCCCGCGACCCCGTCGACCAGCCCGCCACCGGCTCCCCGGGCGCCCGGGACCCGCTGCCCCTACCCGGGTCTTGCCGCGTTCACCGAGCGCGACATAGGAACCTTCTTCGGCCGTCAGTCCGTCGTCGCAGCGCTGCTGCGCCGGCTCGCCCTGCGCTGGGCCCAGCCCGCGGCTCTGGTGATGTACGGCGCCTCAGGGTGCGGCAAGACCTCGCTGCTGCGGGCCGGGCTGCTGCCCGCCGTGGCCCGCGGCGAGCTGGATCTGCCCGGATCGGCCGACTGGCCCCGGCTCGTGTTCACTCCGGCCACCGACCCGGTCCGGTCCGTTGCGACCGCGCTCGTCCCGCTGCTGGCCACCACCGGTCGACCGGCGGACGTGGACACCCTGACCGAGGATCTGGAACGGGATCCGGGGCGGCTGGCCGAACTGCTGGCGTGCGCGACCGATACCGATGGCAGGGTCCTGCTGGTGGCCGACCAGTTCGAGGAGGTCTTCACCCAGTGCACCGACGAGACGGCGCGCGACTGGCTGATCACCGCGCTCGATCACGCCGCCACCGGAAGCGGAGGTGCCCCGGCCGCCCTCGTCGTCCTGAGCGTCCGCGCCGACTTCAACGAGCGTTTCGCGGACTACCCGCTCCTCCGTGCCGCCATGTCCGCGTCGCCGTTCATCGTCGGCCCCATGACGGCCGATCAGATCACCGAAGCCATCAGGTGTCCCGCCGATGCGGAGGGACTCGCCCTGCAGCCGGGCCTGGTGGACCTGATGCTCGACGACCTCGAAGTGGGCCGCGCAGGCAACGAAGCGGGCCGGCTGCCCCTGCTCGCGCACGCCCTGCGCGCCACCTGGCACCAACGCGACAACGGCGTGCTCACCCTCGACGGCTACCAGAGCACCGGACGGATCACCGGAGCGCTCGGGGCGACCGCCGACCGCGCCCTCGCCGCGCTCGGGCCCCAGGCTGCCGATGACGCCCGACTGCTGCTGCTCCGGCTGGTGCGCATCGGCGACCACACCCGTGACACCCGCCGACACGTCCCCGAAGGCCAGCTCCTGGCCGAGCTCCCCGACCCCGGCCGCGCCCGCTCGATCCTCGACGCCTTCAGTGCGGAGGACACCCGCCTCGTCACCCGCGACGACGCCCAGGTCCAGATCACCCACGAAGCGCTGCTGGACGCCTGGCCCCGGTTACGTGCCTGGCTGGACGAGGACCGCGCCGGCGAACTGCTCCGCCAGCACCTAGTGGACGCCGCCCACCAGTGGGACCAGGCCGGACGACGCGCCACCGACCTGCATCGCGGCAGCCGACTGGAACTGGAACGCCAGTGGGCAGGCAACCCGGACCACCGACGCGCGCTCGACCCGGTCAGCCGCGCCTTTCTCGACGCCGGCACACACCAGGAGGAAGCCGAACGGCGCATTGCCCGACGGCGCGTTCGTGTCCTGGCCGCCGGATCCCTCGTTCTGGCCGGTCTCCTGGTGTTCGCCCTCATCCAGTGGCGCAGCGCCGTCCACGAACGCGGGATCACCGCACAGCAGCGGCGCACAGCCGTGGCCCGCAGCCTCGTCTCCCGCGCGGACGCGATCCGCGCCGGCACCCCGACCGAGGCCCTCCGCCTTGATCTCGCCGCCCAGCGCATCTGGCCCTCCGACGAGACACGTGCCGCGCTGTCCAGGGCCGTGGCCGGGTTCGGCGCCCAGCGAACCCTCGTCGGCCACGACGACGCCATCCGCAAGATCGCCCTCAGCCCCGATGGCACACTGCTGGCCTCCGGGGACAACGGCGGCGACATCCTGCTGTGGAACGTGGCCCGTCCCGAGCGCCCGGCCCGCCCGGCCGTCCTGCACGTCGGCAACGCCCGGATCAGCGGACTGTCGATCAGCCCGCACAGCCGGCTGCTGGCCGCCGTCGGCCCCGACGGCGCGGTCGACCTGTGGTCCCTCGCCCGCCCCGCCCACCCCACCCGGGTCGCCGTACTGCGGGGCCCCTTCGGGCCCGGCGGAGTCGTGACGTTCAGCCCGCGCCACGACGTCCTGGCCATCGACGGTGCTCGCGCCGACGGCAGCGGCACTGTGGAGCTCTGGGACGTGGCCCGCCCCACCGCCCCGCGCCGCCTGTCCTCCCTCACGGTCAGCCAACGCCAACAGGGCGTCTACACCGCGGCTTTCAGCCGGGACGGACGAACCCTCGCGGCCGGCAGCCGCGACGGTACCGTCACACTGTGGGGTGTCGCCGACCCGGCCCACCCCACCCGGACCGCCGGGTTCGACGCCCACAGCACCGTCACCTCGCTCGCGCTGAGCCCCGACGGCCGGCTGCTGGCCTCCGAGACCGGTGCGGCGACCAAGCCACAGTTATGGTCTCTGACCGCCGGGCACGAGCTTCGACCGGTGGCCTCCCTGCCCGGGCACACCCAGGTGTCCACCGGCCTCGCCTTCAGCCCCGACGGCCGTGTCCTGGGCGCGAGCGGGGCCGACCGGACCACCCTCCTGTGGGATGTCTCGAGCCCCTCGACACCGCGGCGACTGGCCACCCTCACCGGTCACGACCAGCCGGTCACCGACCTCGTGTTCACCCCCGACGGGCGATGGCTGTTCACCGGCTCCTACGACAGCACCCTGCGGATCTGGCCCTTGCCCGAGCGGTACGACCCACATGCCGAGACCACCCTCGTGGCCGGTCCGGCGAAGTCGACGACGGCCGAGGCCGTCGCACAGAGCCCGGACGGTCGCACACTCGCCGTCGGCGGCTACTCCGGGGATCTGACCCTGTGGACACGAAGCCACACGGGCTCGGCGCCGCAGCTGAGCGCGACCTGGCCGTCCGGGCAGCAGGGCGTCGTCTCGGCCGCGTTCAGCCCCGACGGACAGATCCTGGCCACAGCCGGGCTGGATGCCACCGCACGGCTGTGGCGCATGACCCCCACCGGAGCCCCACACCCGCTCGCTCGCGTCACGGGCCACACCGACTACGTCCAGGGCGTTGCGTTCAGCCCCGACGGCCGCACCCTTGCGACCGCCGGCCACGACCGCAGGCTCACGCTGTGGGACCTGACCCGGCCCGGCCGCCCCGCCCGGCTCACCTCCCTGTCGTTCTCCGCGGCCGTCGGGTTCGCCGAATTCAGCCCCGCCCGCCACACTCTGCTGATCGGTTCCGCCGACAGCAAATACCCCCTGACGGCTTGGGACGTCACCACTAGGAGTACTCCCCGGCTCCTGTCGCGGTTCTCCGGCTTCTCCGGAAGCGTGTTCTCCGTCGCCCTCGACCAGCGGGGCCGCACGGTGGCCGCGGCCTCCGGTGACGGGAACGTCCTGTTGTGGAACCTGTCCGATCCACGCCGCCCGCAGCACATCGCCACCGTCCAGGCCCACCACGGCATCGCCACCGCGGTCGCGCTGAGCCCGGACGGCCACCTGCTCTACAGCGGCGGCTACGAGGACGCCTCGGTCAAGGTGTGGAATCTCATGACCGCGGCCTCTCCGCAGCCGCTCACCACCCTCCCGGCCCACGGAAACGTGACCAGCATGGCCATGAGCGCCGACGGGCTCTCCATCGCCACCGGGACGGAATCCGGACAGGCCGACTGGTGGAGGACCGGTGACTTCGCCGACTATCTCCGTCAGCCCGCCCGCCTCGCCTGCGGGTTCGTAGGCCGCGGACTGACAAGCACGGAGTGGAAAGCCGCCACCGGTGGCCTCGCCCGTCAAGCCACCTGCCCGGCCCCGTCGTCCGCCTGAGCGAGCCGTCCCGTTGCATCGGCCGCGGCCCTGCCGCTGCGGACCCGTACCGCGGCCCTGCCGGTGCGTCGATGCTGCCCCGGCCGGTGTCGGAATCGGTGCGCATGATCGGTGGATTCCCGGGCACCCGAGGATCGAGCCACCCCGGGGCCCTCCCCCCGGCCCCGGGTGAGGCTTTCTCCGCCGGTGGCCCTTCCCCCGAGGGCCGCCGGCGGAGCCGTGCCCGGTGGCCGGGACCTGGCCTCGTTCATCGGGTAACGTCCGTGGACCGAGGCGGACACGAGGGACGAGGGGCAGGGCGAGATGGCAGGCCGAGCAGGCGAGGGCCCCCCGTACCCGGCAACCCCCGGCGAGGACTGGGCCCTGCGGCTCCTCGACCATCTGCGCCCCGGAGCCCGCGACCCGCGCCGGGTGCTCGCCTGGCTCGCCGACGCGGTGCAGGGCACCGTCTGCCTCCAGGGCGCCGACGGCAGGCTGCTCGCCGGAACCGCGATCCCCCTCGACTCCGGACTCGTCGCCGACGTGGTCGCCGGGCGGATCTCCGCCGCCGCGGTCCAGGACGGCGACCGCCACCTGCGGCTCGTCGCCGTCCGCGCCCGCGTGCCGCGTCCCGCGGCCGCCGGACTGCTCGCCGTGGCCCGCGCGACCCCCTTCGACCGGCGCTCCGCCGAGATCGTCACCCACACCGCCGGAGTCGTCGAACTCCTGCTGCGCGAGCGGGAGCTGACGGCCGCCGGGCACCGGCTCACGCGGGCCGCCGCCGACCTGCGCCTCGCCATCCTGCAGCTCCTGATGGTGGAGGACACGGTCTCCGCCCGGCGGGTGGCCGCCGGCCTGTGGCCCGGCCTGCTCGACACCGACAGTGCCTGCGTGTACATCGTCGAGGGAGACCCGGCGGAACGCGACGGCCTGGCCGAGCACTGCCTCGACATGACCCGCGGCCAGGCCCTCGTCGTGCGCTGCCCCGCCATGGACGGCCACGTCATCGTCCTCAGCCCCGCACCCGCGACCGCGGAGCGGCTGCGCTCCCTGGTCGACGGCCGCCCCGGCACCTTCCTCGGCGGCAGCGTCCGGCAGAACCTGGCCCAGACGGCCACCGCCTACGGCCAGGCCGTCAGCGCCCTCGCCGTCGCCCACTTCCGCCCCGACCAGGCCGCCGTCTACGCCGAACGCACCCACCCGGAACGGCTGATGGACCCCACCGCGCTGCACGCCTGGGCCACCGCGGTGCTGCGGCCGCTCGACACCCTGCCCCACCACACCCGCGCGGAACTCCTCGCCACCACCCGCCTCGGCCTGGAGTTCACCGCCGTCAGCGCGGCCAAGGTCCTCGGCGTCAGCCGCAACACCGTGCGCGCCCGCATGGACCGGGTCGAGGCGCTGCTCGGCGCCGACTTCTCCGACCTCACCGTGCGCGCCGCCGCCCATCTGGCCCTGAACACCCATGCGGCGCTGACGGAGGATCTGGCCGCCGCGGTGCCCGAGCCGTCCGGAGTCCGCCTGGACGGCCTGCTGACGAGTCCGGCGCTGCGGGCCTGGGCGCAGGACCTCCTGGACCGGCTGGTCCGGGACGGCCGTGACCTGCGCGGCACCCTGCGTGCCTGGATCGCCGCCGGCGGGAACGCCGAACGCGCCGCCCAGGACCTGGGCGTGCACGCCCAGACCGTCCGCGAACACGTCCGCACCGCCGAACCCGTCCTGGAACGCCAGCTGCTGGCCGCCGGCACCGACCTGTACGAGGTCGTCCTGGCCCATCTCGCTCTCGGGGACCTCACCGCACCCGTCCTGCTCCCGGCGAATCAGGGCCAACCGGACTCACCTGTGCACGGGTGAGTCCTCGGCGTCCCCGAACGGGCACCGGCGCGATACCCAACGGCCGGATCCGGACGTAAGTTCACATTGCGCGGGGGCACGACCGGAACGGGGGACCGGTCGCCGCCCCCGCGATCCCCGGCCGCCCCGTCGAGACTCCCGGTTCACATCTCCAGGCGTACCGGGATCTCCTGCCAGCCGAACGCGATGAACGACGGCACCTGCCGCAGCTCGTCCTCCCCGACCGCGAGCCGCAGCCCCGGGAACCGCTCGAACAGTGCGGGCAGCGCGGCGAGCGCCTCCGCCCGGGCGAGCGGCGCCCCGATGCAGCGGTGCACCCCGATCCCGAACGCCAGATGGTCGTCGGCACCGCGCGCGGCGTCGAAGGCGGCCGCGTCCGGCCCGTAGTGCGCCGGGTCCACGCCCGCCGCCGCGAACGTGGTGATGATCGCGTCCCCGGCCGGAATGGTGACGTCCCCGACCTTCAGATCGCTCACCGCGAACCGCAGCGGCAGCGAGGCGATCGACGGATGCACCCGCAGCGTCTCGTCGATCACCGCGTCCCAGCCGACCGTCCCGGACCGCACCGCCGCCAGCTGCGCCGGATCCGTCAGCAGCGCCACCGCGGCGTTGCCGATCAGGTTGACCGTGGTCTCGAAACCGGCGCCGATCACCAGCAGCAGCGTGTAGAGCAGTTCCTCGTCGCTGAGCCGGTCGCCGTCCTCGTCACGGACCCGGATCAGCTCCGTGGTCATGTCGTCGCCCGGGTTCTCCACCTTGTGCGCGATCAGCCCGCCGAGGACCGTGCCGATCCGCTCCTGCACGAACGCGGCGTGCTCGGGGGTCGGGTCGGAGGTGTCCATGATGGCCGCGATCAGCGCGCCGGTGTCGTCCCGCATCCCGTCGGGCACCCCGAACAGTTCGCAGATCATCCGCATGGGCAGCGGCTGCGCCAGTCCGGCCCGCAGGTCCACCACCGAACCGTCGGCCCCCGCGGCCGCCAGCCCGTCGAGCAGCTCCGCGGCGATCGCCGCGACCCGCGGCCGCATCGCCTCGGTCCGCCGGTGCGTGAAGCTCGGCGCCACCAGCTTGCGCAGCCGGGTGTGGTCGGGCCCGTACGCGGAGAGCATGTTGAACACCCCGATCCAGCTCACCACCCAGCCCCAGGAGGGGTGTTCGCCGATCTCGGGCCAGAGCCGCCAGTGCTTGCGCGGGTCCTTGCTGACCTGGGGGTCCAGGATGAGGTCCTTGAGGACGTCGTAGCCGGTGGGTGCCCAGGCGGGTATACCGCCGGGCAGTTCGACGGGCACGACGGGGCCGAGGGCGCGTAACCGTGCGCTCTCCGCCGGGATGTCGGAGCCGAACGGGTCGAGAGCGATGCGGTCGGTGACGGTCACGACGTCTCTCCAGGCAGGTCGGGGGAGCGGGGGCTGAACCGGACGGGCAGCGAGGTCAGCGAACGGTGGAACGGGCCGGGCCGCCAGCTGAGCCGGTCGCGGGGCACGACCGGGTCGAGGTCGGGCAGCCACAGGGTGAGCTGCTCGATCGCCTCGGTCGCGATGAGCAGCGCGTGGTGCCGGACCGGGCAGGCGTGCGGACCGGCACCCCAGGACAGGTGCGAGGCGTCCGCGGCACGCCGGCCGCCGGTGTCCTCGCGCTCCGCGAACAGCCCCACGGCGCCGAAGGAGACCACCACCGGGATCGCCGGCCGGACCCACGCCCCGTGGAAGGAGACCGGCCGACGCGCGTAGTAGATGCCGTAGTTGGCCAGCGGGGTCTCGTGGTGCAGCACCTCGACCACCGCGTCCATGACCGGGCGGGCGCCGCTGGTGAGCGTGGAGTAGTAGAGCGGGTTGCCGAGGATCCGGGAGAGCGCGTTGGAGACCAGGTTCGTGGTCGGCTCGTAGCCGGCGCCCAGGGTGAGGAACACCTGCCAGGTGACCTCCTCCGGGGTCAGCTGCGCGGGATGGTCCAGGAGCATGCTCGGCAGGTCCTCGCCGCGCTCCTCGACCTTGGCGGCGATCAGCCGCAGCACGTACTCGACGAAGTCCGCCTCGCCCTCGGCCGACTGCGCGCCGCCCTCCATCATCTTGAGGAGGCCCTCGTTGAGCCGGTCGCCCTGGCTGTCCGGCAGCCCGAACAGGTTGTTGAACACCAGGGCCATCAGCGGCCGGGTGAAGTCGGTGACGAGATCCGCCTCGCCCTGGGGCCCGAACCGGCCGACCAGCAGCCGGACCGCCCGGTGCACCAGCTGGCGCAGGTCGTGCGGCTCGATCAGGTCGAACACGTCGATGAGGGTGGCCCGGTAGCGGATGTGCGCGTCGGCGTCGGAGAACAGGGCGTTGGGCCGCCAGCGCATCATGCCGAGCAGCGGGGAGTCCTCGGGGACGGTCGCCTCCCAGCCCCGCGGGTCGTGCGAGAAGGTCTCGACGTCCCGCAGCACGTCGAGGGCGGCGCGCCGTTCCGTGACCACGTACGCGGGCGTGCCCGGCGCGAGCTCCGCCCAGCCCACCGGGCCCTGGGCGCGCAGCGCCGCGTAGTAGCCCTGCGGGTTGCGGGCGAAGCCGTCCTCCCACAGCCGTACCGGGCCGGAGACGGTGAAAGACTGCTGGGCGGTCATCGGGCCTCCGCCGGCCGGTCGTCGATCAGATGCTGGACGAGGGCGAGCAGCGCGTCCACCGAGGAGTGCGCGTCCCGGGCGTCACAGGTCACCATCGGGGTGCCCGGTGCCAGATCCAGGGCGGCGCGCAGCTGGTCGCCCGTGTAGTGGCTCGGCGCGTCGGGAAACGCGTTGAAGGCGACCGCGTACGGCAGTCCCGCCTCCTCCACCAGGCCCAGCACGTCGAAGGAGGCGTCGATCCGGCGGCTGTCGACCAGGACCAGGGCACCGAGCGCCCCGTAGGAGATGTCGTCCCACAGCGTCCGGAACCGGTCCTGCCCCGGCGTCCCGAACAGGTACAGCACGATCCCGCCGGACAGGCTGATCCGCCCGAAGTCGATGGCGACGGTCGTCGTCTCCTTCTCCCGCACCCCGTCGAGGTCGTCGACATGGACGGAGGCCTCGGTGAGATGCTCCTCGGTGTGCAGCGGGCGGATCTCCGACACCGAGTCGATCAGGGTCGTCTTGCCCACCCCGAACGGCCCGGTGACCAGGATCTTCACCAGGTCGCGGGCGCCGTCGGGGAGATGGGTGCCGCCCGCACGGGGCAGCTCACTGGTGCTTGAGGGCGCGGAGGCCATCGGCCACTCTCTTCAGCAGGTCGGGGTCGAACCGTTCGGCGGGCGGGATCGGCGCGCGGGCCTGGACCAGGTCCCGGTCGACGAGGTCGGCGGCCAGCACCCGCGCGGCGGAGAACGGCAGCCGCAGCAGCGCCGCCGCCTCCACCACCGTCAGCGCACCGCCGGACAGCAGCTCCAGCAGGGCCAGTTCGGCGGCGGGCAGACCGGCGGGCAGGGGGGTCCCGTCACGGGTGAGCACCGTCAGCCGTTCCAGGTGCGGACGGCTGGGCCGGGCCACACCGCCGGTCGACAGGTACGCGGGGACCAGGGGACGGCCGCCACGGCGGCCGGTCATGCCGGTGCGCCGCCGTCGGAGCCTCTGGGCGCGGCCGCCATCGCCTTCTCACCCAGCCGGGCCACCTGCGAGTGCACCCGGTGCGCCAGCAGGTCGAGCCGCACCTCCGGGTCACCGTAGGCGGCCACACAGGTGCCGTGGTCGGTGGGCACGATCAGCACGTACCCGTGGTCCGACTCGATGACCACCTGTCGCACCTCGGCCCGGTCCCGGTCCGCGAACGCGGCGGCCGCGGCCCGGCAGGCGCCCTGCACGGTACTGGTGATCGCGGCCACCCGCTCGGCGCTCGCCTGGGACAGGCCGTCGGTGTAGCCGGTCGCCAGGCCGTCCCGGGTGAGCAGGACGGCGGCCAGTACATGCGGCACCTGCAGGACGGGGTCCAGCACCCATGCCGTCTCGCCCGCATCACGGCTGCTCATCTGGCCGCTCCTCCTTCGTCGTCGGTCCGGTGGGGATCGGGCGTGCTCGCCCGCTTGGGGGCCCGCGCCGCCGCGGTGCCGTACTGCAGGGCTGCGAGCGCCGCGGCCGCCTCCTCGGGGCGGCGCGCGGCCTGCTGCGGTTCGGGCGCGCCGGGGGCAGCGGCACGGTGCCGACGGCGCCGCTGCGGCAGACCGCCCAGGTCACCCGGTTCCTCGTGGCCGGGGGCGGGGGCGCGTTCGTGCTCGGCAGCCGACCCGGCCGGTGGCGGTGTGGCGGGCATCGGGGACTCGGCCGGCGCGATCTCGGCCACGGCCGTTTCCGGCACGGCGGCCGCCTCGCGTACGGCCGCCTCGCGTACGGCGGTCTGAGGCAAGGGCGTCTCACGCACCCCCGTCTCGCGCACCGCCGTCTCACGCCCGGCCCGCTCACGCACCGCCTCCCTGCGCGCCGCGCGCTCCCGGGTCGAGCGGGGCGCGCTGACCGACGGCGGCCGTTCGCCCGGGTCGATGCGGCCGAGCAGGTGGGTGTCCACCCGCAGCACCGCGCGCACCCCGCCGTAGGGCGAGGGGGACGAGACGTCGACGTTCAGGTCGAACTGGCGGGTGAGCTGGCCGATCGCGGCCAGGCCCATCCGCGGCGGGTCGCCCAGGTCGGTCAGCAGGATCGGGTCGCTGCCCGCCACCAGCCGCTGGGCGCGGGCCCGTTCGTCCTGCGTCATGCCGAGACCCGCGTCGTCGACGGTGACGCACACCCCGTGGTGGACGTGCTCCAGATTGACCACGACGTCGGTGTCCGGCGCCGAGTGGCGCAGCGCGTTGTCGAGGAGCTCGGCGACGATGATGGCGACCGGCTCGACCGCGTGGGACACCAGGGCGGTGCCCGGCTCCAGATGGTTGTTGACCTCGACCCGGTGGTAGCCCGAGAGCCGGGCCTGGCCGCCGGTGACGGCGTCCACCACGTGGGACTCCTCGCGGGCCAGTCCCACCCAGGCCCCGCACACCACGGCCGCGACCTGCGCCCGCCGCAGCGACTGCTCGTTCTCGTGGTCCAGCGCGAACAGCGTCTGCGCCAACTCGGGATCGTCGTAGCGTTGTTGGAGCCCCCGCAGGGCGTCCTGCAGGCGGTACAGGGCGGCCTGGATCTCCCGGGTGGCGCCCCGCAGGCCGGCCTGCGCCGCCGCGTCGATCCGGTTGCGCTGCGCGGTCAGCTCCTCGCGCAGCGCGGTGAGCACGTACTCCAGCGCGATCCCCGTGGGGGTCCCGGGCGTGTGCTGCCGGGCCGGGCCCGGCACCCGCAGGTGCGGATGCGCGAGCTGGGCCGCGGCCGCGGGCATCCGGCGGGCCGCGAGATGCTCGACCTCGGTGATGAACGCACCCTCGGCGCCCTCCAGCTGGGCGCGCAGCTCCGTCACCTCGGCCCGCAGCGCCGCCTTCTGGCGCCGGGACCTGACCAGGCTGCCGCCGAGGGCGAGCGCGGAGAGCGTTCCGGCGGCGAGACCACCGGCCACCAGTTCCGGTAATTCGATCATGGAATCGGTTTCCAGGGGGAGTAGGGCAGCAGACGGCAGGGAGAGCCCGGGGCCCTCCCATGTGGCGCTCGCAGCACAGTACACACCGTCATTGACCGGCCCCGCACGGTGAATCGTTACATCACTTCGAATCCGCCCGGCGACTGTTCGCTTCTGTGTCAAGTGTCGGAAATGCCAGGCGGGGGCGGTGAGTTGGGTTTGTGTGCGGGCCGGTCGTCACCGCGTGGCGGAGGCCGGCACCGGCAGGTTGAAGACGTGGTCCGGGGAGACGACCCGGGTGATCGCCTGCCCGAACAGGGTGCTGGGCTCGATGTCGCCCTTGTAGCTGATGTCGGTGTTGAGGAGCACCACCACGGTCGTCCGGGCCGACGGCAGGTAGACGGTCAGGGACTCGTAGCCCGGCAGCGAGCCGTTGTGCCCGATCCAGCCCTGCACGTCGAAGATGCCGAGGCCGTACCCGGCGCCCTGGATGCCGGTCGACGGGGTGGTCAGCCGCTGCTTCTGGACGACGGGTCCGACCATCGTGGCGCCGTCGGGGAAGACGCCGGTGGCCACGGTGCGCGCCCAGGTGCGCAGGTCGTCCAGGTTCGAGATCATCGCGCCGGCGGCCCAGCCCCAGGACGGGTTCCAGCCGGCGGTCTCCTGGACCTTCCCGGTCGCCGTCTGGTTCGTGTAGCCCTGTGCGTGCGGGGCGGGGAACTCGTTCCCGGTCGGGAACAGGGTGTGGTTCATGCCCGCGGGCTTCAGGACGTGCTGTTCGAGGTAGTCGCCGAGCGGCTGTCCGCTCTCCTTCTCGACGAGCAGGCCGAGCAGGATCAGGTTGGTGTTGGAGTAGTAGAACTTCTCCCCGGGCTGGAACATCACCGGATGCCGGAAGGAGTAGGCGAGCAGCTGCTGCGGGGTGAAGGCGCGCTGCGGATCCGACGTCAGCGCCTTGAAGAAGCCCGGGTCCTCGGAGTAGTTGAACAGCCCGCTGCGCATCCCGGCCAGCTCCCGGAGCGTGATCCGGTCGCCGCCCGGCACGCCGTCGACGTACTTGCCGATGGGGTCGTCCAGGCCCACCCTGCCCTCGTCGACCAGCTGGAGCAGCGCGGTCACGGTGAACGTCTTGGTCTCGCTGCCGATCCGCATGTACAGGTCGGGTGACATCTGCTGCCCGGTGGCCTTGTTCGCGACCCCGAAGGAGCGAACGTAGTCGCTCTGGCCGGGCGTCCAGACGCCGACGGTCACGCCGGGCACGTCCGCCTCGCGCATGACGTGCTGGACGACCGCGTCGAGCTGGCGGGCCACGGCAGGGGTCATGCCACGGACGTCCGGACTGCCGGACGGCGACGGGGTGGGCGAGGGCGCGGCGAACGCGGCCGGTGCGGCGGCGAGCGCTCCGGCGGGTGCTCCGGCGAGGGGCACGGTGAGCGCCCCCAGTACGACGGCGATCGCGGCCGTCCGGCGCAGCATGGCGGACGTGTACGGCATGGGCTGACTCCAAGCACGTGAGAGCGAACGTGCGGTGGGGTCGGACGTCAGAACCCTGACTTCACAGGATACGAGCGAGGGCCCGACGCCGCCTGCCGACCACGGGCCGCCGGAATGCTTGTAGGACGGACGGCCGGGCCCGATCGGGGGGTGCGCTCACCCGACCCGGTGAGCGCGCCGTACGGCGCATACCACCACCGCGTCCCGGGCGTTGCACCGGCATGGACGGAACCCCTCGCACGCCCTGGCGCACGGTCCAGGAACCGCGCGCCCTCCGCTCCGGTGAGCCGATCTACGCCCAACTCGTCAGGGAATGGCGGGAGCAGGGCCGTACGGTGCCGGCCGAACCGGAGAGCCGCTGGGCCGCGGTCCTCATCCTGCTGCCCCGCCGCTGACCGCCGCCCGCGCTGCTCGACGGCCGCCCGTACTGCTCGACCGCCGCCCTCACTGCTCGTCGCACACCGGCCGCAGCACCGCCAGCGTGCCGTTGGCCTCCCGCAGCGCCAGCTCCAGCGTGACCGGCGAGTGCAGGGAGCCGCTGCCGTCGGGCGGCACCAGCCACTCCAGGAAACGCGCGGGCCGGTAGGGCGGCGGTACGGACACCCACGCGCCCTTGCTCGTGTACCGCAGTCCGGACCCGATCCAGCCGCCGTCGGGGTCGGGGGGCAGGAAGAACCCGACCCGGCCCGCCGCGGTGTCCACCAGGGTCGGCCCGGGCACCGGCAGGGACGGCCGCCACAGCAGGTCCAGCGTGAGCAGACCGAGCCGGTCGGGCACGCTCAGCACATCCCAGAAGCGGCCCGCCTCCAGCAGCGAGACGCCCTCACCGTGGTCCCATTCCCACTTGCACGCCCGGGGGTCCGCCGAGGCCGCCGCGAGCCATTCCACACCCTGCATCCACATCGTGTTCGTCATGCACTGCTCCGGGAGATATCCGCTCACCTGTTTCGGGTGCAGGGAACGACCGACACCGGGCAGTCGGCGCGTCCGCACGCCAACCCGGCATATGCATGCTGGTAGATATTTCTAACTGGCGGAAGGGGTGGCGAACCCTGGCGTTTGAGGGCGGATGTTCGAACACTGCGCATTGGTGCGGATGTTGCACAGAACGGAAGATCTTCCTCTGTTGACGAGCACGCTCGATTCCATCGTCACGGCAATCGATTCGAGCGTCATGCCTTGATGTGGGAGCGATATCAGTCGTACGCTCCCGTCGTTCCGTCGCCGCCGCATCCGACCAGGGGTACTCCATGGACCGCACCCGACTGCACGCCCTCCTGGCCCGGGAGAGCGCCGAGGCCGAACGGCGGAACCCCCGCTCCCGGGCGGCATATGCCGACGCCGGCCATCTCTTCGGCCGCGTCCCCATGACGTGGATGAACAAGACCGCCGGAGCCTTCCCCCGGTACCTGGCGACCGCCCGCGGCGCCCGGGTCACCGACGTCGACGGGCACACATACATCGACTTCTGCCTCGGCGACACCGGCGCGATGGCCGGTCACTCCCCGGCCCCCGTGACGGAGGCGGTGCAGCGCCGGTTCGCCGAGCTGGGCGGGGCCACCGCGATGCTGCCGACGGAGGACGCGGAATGGGTCGGCGCCGAGCTGACCCGCCGCTTCGGGCTCGCCCGCTGGAGCTTCTCGCTCACCGCGACGGACGCCAACCGGTGGGCGATCCGGCTCGCCCGCGCCGTCACCGGACGCCCGAAGATCCTGGTGAACAGCTACAGCTACCACGGCAGCGTCGACGAGTCCCTCATCGTCGTGGGCCCCGACGGCAAGGGCGCGCCCCGCCCCGGGAACGTCGGCGCGCCCTGCGACGTCACCCTGACCAGCCGGGTCGCCGAGTTCAACGACCTGGAGCAGCTGGAGCGCGAACTCGCCCACGGCGACGTGGCCGCCGTCCTCATGGAACCCGCCCTCACCAACATCGGCATCGTCCTGCCCGAGCCCGGCTACCTGGACGGCGTGCGTGCCCTCACCCGGCAGTACGGCACGCTGCTCGTCAACGACGAGACGCACACCTTCTCCGCGGGGCCCGGCGGCTGCACCGCCGCCTGGAACCTGGAACCCGACCTGCTGACCATCGGCAAGGCGATCGGCGGCGGCATCCCGGGCCGGCGCCTACGGCCTCTCCGCCGACCTCGCCGAGCGGCTCCTGGCCCGCGCCGACCTGGACCTGGTGGACATGGGCGGGGTCGGCGGCACCCTCGCCGGCAACGCGCTCTCGGTGGCGGCGACCCGGGCCACCCTGGAGCACGTGCTCACCGACGAGGCGTTCGACCACATGGACCGGCTCTCCGCCCGCTTCGAGACCGGCGTACGGTCCGCCGTCGAGGCGCACGGCCTGCCCTGGTCGGTCAGTCGCCTGGGCGCCCGCACCGAGTACCGCTTCGCCGCCCCGGCCCCGCGCACCGGCACCGCGTCCGAGGCCGCCGCCGACCCCGACCTCGAGGACTTCCTGCACCTCTACCTCGCCAACCGGGGCATCCTCCTCACCCCGTTCCACAACATGGCCCTGATGTGCCCCGACACCACCGAGCGGGACGTCGACACCCACACCGCGGTGTTCGGCGCCGCCCTGCTCGAACTGGCCGGCTGAGGCGACGGCGGGGGAGGGGACGTGGTGCACATGGACGACATCGACCGGGCCATCCTGCGCGAGCTCCAGGCCGACGGCCGGATCGCCTACGCCGACCTGGGCCCGAAGGTCGGCCTCTCCGCCTCGGCGGCCCGGCAGCGGCTGCAGCGCCTGCTGGACTCCCGGGCCGTGCAGGTCGTCGGCGTCACCGACCCGATGGCCATGGGCGGGCAGGCGATGGCCCTGCTCGGCATCGGTGTGGACGGCGACCCCCGTGCCGTGGCCGACGCGCTCGCCGGACACCCCGAGGTGGTGTACTCGGTGTTCACCTTCGGCGGCTTCGACCTGTTCGCCGAGGTCGTCACGCCCGGCCCGAAGGACCTCCTCGACTTCGTCAACGACGTGGTCCGGCCGATCGAGGGCGTACGCGAGGTCCGGCCCTTCCCGTACTTCGGCATCCACACCCACCGGTTCCTGTGGGAGGTGGGCTGAGAGCCCGGCGGTGCGGCGGGGCCGGACCTCAGTCGATGGCCGGCGTCAGGACGAGCATGGTGGCGTCGTCCCGCACCTCGTAGCGCCCGGCCAGGTCCGCCCACACCTGCTCGGTGAGCGCGACCGCGTCCACGCCCGCGAACCCGGCGAGCCGCTCCGGGAGCGGATAGAAGCCGCCGGCCCCGTCACGTGCCTCCCAGACCCCGTCGGAGGCGAGGAACAGCCGGTCGCGGCGGTCCAGCGCCACGGTGATCTCCTTGGCCGGGTCCACTCCCACCAGCCCCAGCCCGAGCGGGGCCCCCGGTGCGACGGCCACCTCCTGGGCCCGCCCGTCCCGCAGCAGCACCGGCGCCGGATGACCGCAGGCCACGATCCGCACCGACCGCAGATCGGCGGAGAACTCCAGCAGCAGGGCCGTCGCGAACAGCTCGGCGTGCGGGACGTCGGCCGAGTCCACCGCCAGTCTGCGGTCCATCCGTGTCGCCACCGACTCCAGGTCCGGAAGGTCGAGCACCGCCTCCCGGAACGCGCCGAGCAGCGACACCACCGTGGCGACGGCGGCCAGACCGTGCCCCCGTACGTCCCCCATCACCGCCCGGACGCCGTACGGGCCGTCACGCACGTCGAAGAAGTCCCCGCCGACCAGCGTGCCGTGCTGTGCGGCCCGGTACAGCCCCACGCACCCCACCGCGCCGACCCGCTCCGGCAGCGGCGGCAGCACCGCCCGCTGCACCGCCTCGCCCACCGCCCGCTCGGTGAGCAGCTGGGCGTCCCGGTGACTGCGCACGTAGGACACGAAAACGCTCAGTAGCGCCACGAAGGTGACCGTGAGGAGGTCGGTGTCGCCGGGGTGGTTCAGATGGGTGGCGGGCACGTTGAGCAGGAGCACCACCAGGCAGCTCAGCACGGCCGTCGCCAGCGGGCCGTAGGAGAGCACGGCCAGCGGCGGGATGGCCCCGAGGAGGAAGCCGAAGTCGTGTCCGTCGGGGCTGGTCAGCGTCGCCGCCGTCACCACCGCGAGCAGGGCGACGGGCAGCACCCGCACCCAGCGTGGCGGCGGCGCACCCTGCAACCAGCCACGACCGTCCCGGTGGCCGCGCGACGACCAGCCGCGCACCGAAGTCACATCCCTAAGCTACGCCCGTGACCGGTCACGGGACCCGCTCCGATCTTGAAAAGCCGCCTGCGGAAAACCCGTGGACGCGTCCGGGCCGGTCCCCTAACGTATGAGCGCACGCCCGAGACCGGACGGAAGGAGGCGAGTGCGATGTACATCACACCCATTCCGCGCTCCCTCCCCGTTTCCCGGGCGTGACAGGTCAGAGCTGACCCGGGAGCGCTCTCGCAGCACCTATCCCGGAGGAATCCGTGACCGATCCGGTCATCCGCACGCTCGACGACAGCACCGCCCATCTCTTCGACACCCTGCCCGACCCGCTGCGCCTACGGGAGAAGCACCGGCGCACCCTGTTCCGCCCCGACTGGCAGCGCGTCGCCCTGCGCGACGGGCGCGTGGTCGCCCGGGCCGCCTGGTGGGGCGCCCCCGACGCCACCGAGCCGCTCCTGATCAACTGGTTCGACGTGGCCGAGGGCGAGGAGGAGGCCGGCGCGGAGCTGCTGCGTAGCGCGCCCTGGCAGGTCGAGGGACTGGAACTCGACCTCCCCGCGGGCTGGCACGACGACCCCGCCCTGCGCACCGCCGCCGAGGCGCGCTTCACCGCCGCCCGCAAGGCGGGCTTCGAACTCCTGGTGGAGCGTTACAACTACCGCTGGACGCCCGAGTGCGGCCTGCCCGAACGGCCGGGCCGCCTCGTCTTCACCCCGGAACCCGACGACCGGGTGTTCTTCGACGCCCTGCGCCGCATCCACTCCGTCACCCTGGACGCCCACGCCCGCCGCGCCATCGAACAGGGCGGAGTGGACCAGGCGGCCCAGGAGGAGATGGACTTCTTCCACTGGATGCCCTCGCCCCGCGAGTGGTGGCAGATCGCCCGCACCCCCGACGGCGAGCCGGTCGGCATCCACATCCCCGGGCGCAACCCGGACGGGCCCTGCGTCGGGTTCATCGGCGTCCTGCCCGAACAGCGCGGGCACGGGTACGCCTACGACCTGCTCGTGGAGTGCACGCACTTTCTCGTCGAGCACGGCGCCGAGTTCGCCGCCGCGGCCACCGACCAGGGCAACACCCCCATGGCCGCGCACTTCGCCCGGGTCGGATACCCCGTCGTCCGGGAGCGGGTGAGCTTCTGGGCGGCGGCCGCTGTCAGTGCCGGGTGACATGCTGACGGCAGGGTGACCGACAGCTGACGGGAGGGGCCGGCATGGGGTTCGAGGGTGAGGTCTGGCAGGTGCGGGGCGGGCAGGAGCCGGTCGGTGAGATCGCCATCGACGAGGCCGACTTCCCCTGGCTGCACGGCACCTTCACCCCCGGCCCCGGCTTCGCCGGCGTCCAGGACCTCTTCGCCCGCGAGCTGGTACTGGCCGACGACGAGGACTGGGAGGCCTGGGAGGAGGTCCACGACGAGATCCACCGCCAGGTCTCCCTGATCTCACCAGACGGCCCGGTCCCCGAGTTCCTGCTGCACATCGAGGGGGACCGGGCCTGGTTCAGATGGAGCGACGAGCCGTTCGCCAAGGAGTAGCGCCGGCCTGCCGGTGGAGCGCCTAGCCGATGTCCTTGCCCAGCAGCGTCTCCGCCTCCGCGAGGATCTCGGTCACCCGCAGGCCGAAGGCCGCGTCGCACGGGTGCGCCCGGCCTGTGCGCGCGGCGGTGACCAGGGCGTCGGTCGCCCGGGTCAGGGCCGGGACCGCTCCTTCCGCACTCCTCGGAAGGAGCGTGACCCCCGCCTCGCCCCGCAGCTCCACGTCGGCCCCGGCCGCCGCCGGGGGCGCGGTGAGGCTCAAGGTCACCGTGCTCGACGCGCCGTCGGCGTGGTCGAGGACGAGATGAACGGTGTCCGCGGGGCCGTGCACGGCGGCCGCCACCCGCCGTACGTCGCCCAGGACCGGCAGCAGCACGGACAGGGCGTGCGGACCCACGTCCCACAGCGCGCCCTTCTCCCGTCGCCACGGCGAGTCGGCGAACGGGTTCTCACCGGTGAACAGCGACCCCAGCCAGTGCGCCCGGGCCGTGAACCACCCTCCCGTGGCGGCCTGTTCACCGATCCAGGCCTCCGGCTCCGGCTGGAACCGGGTGGTGAAGAACACCACGGAGGCGACCCGGGCCCGCTCCGCCGCCTCCACCACCGCCCGCCCCTCGGCGACGCCGATCGCGAGCGGCTTGTCCAGCAGCAGATGCCGGCCCGCCTCCGCGGCCCGCACCGCCAGCTCCGCCTGGACGACCGGCGGCAGCGCCACGGCCACCGCGTCCACATCGCCGAGCAGCGTGTCCACGTCCTCGTACGCCCGGACGCCGTACTCCCCGGCGAGTTCCGCGGCGGCCTCGGGGCGGCGGCCCCACACCCCGGCGAAGTCCAGCGAACCGTGCCCCGCCAGCGCGGGGGCGTATGCCGCCCGCGCCCACGGCCCGGTGCCCAGCAGTGCGATGCGCATCTCCCGTTCCTTTCTCCGTACCCGGCTCCACGTCGTCGCCCAGCCCGTCAAGGCGTCGTGCTCCGCCCGCCGTTGACGTACGACCGGCACCGGTCGGTGCCGTGCGCCAGCCAGTCGGCGATGGTCTCGGCGATCGGCTGACCGGTGTCCATCTCGACGAACCCGAACTGGCCCGACTGGTTGCACTCCAGGAACCACCAGATGCCGTCGGCGTCCTCCGCGAAGTCGAAGGCACCGTAGGCCAGCTCGGCGTCCTTCATATACGTGCGGACGGCCTCGGCGACTCGCGGGGGTACCTCCGCCTCCCGCCAGGGGGAGTCGGACGGCGCGAACCGGACGTCCACGTCGTCGGGGTGGGCGTCCGGGCTCACCGGCTTGCGGGCGGCCAGCAGCCGCTCGCCGACCACCGTCAGCCGGATGTCGGCGCGCTTGGTGACGCGCCGCTGCAACAGCGTCGGACCGAACGCCACCGCCGCGAAGTCGGCGTCCGGCGCCACCCGGCTGGTCGGCACCGCCCGCGGCGGCTCCTGCGGATGCGCGCCCGACACCGGCTTGACCACGAGGTCCGGGAACCGCTCCGCGAACTCCCGGGCCGCCTGCGGAAACGTGGTGATCAGCGTCGCGGGCACGGCGAGCCCGCTGCGCTGCGCCAGCCGCAGCTGCCACGGCTTGTGGCGGGCCCGGCCGGCCGCGTCCGGATGGTTCATCCAGCGCGCGTCGGTCCCGCGCAGCATGCCGTACAGCGCCTGTGCGGACTCCTCGGTCAGCCAGTGCGACGGCTGGGCGGCCCGGGCGGCCGCCGCCCCCGGCCTGCGTACCCAGATGGAGCGCAGGCCGTTCATGCTCACCAGGCGCCCGTTCACGGACAGATGTCCGCGGCTGACGCCCTGCACATACTCGCCCGACAGGGCCACACCGCTGGTCAGATCGGCAGGATCGAGACGGACGACGGGCACTCCGGCCTCGTGCAGCCGGAGGACCACCATGTCCGCCGTCACGTCCTCGTCACTGGTCAGGATGAGCACGGTCATCGTGAGGGTCCGCGATCAGTCGTCGAAGTGCGTCTTGGAGCCCGCGGTGGAGGTCGTGGTCCCCAGGGCTCTGAGCGTTGCGTGATCGGTGGCTGCGATCCGGCCATCGTGGAGAACGTTCAACTGCAGTCCGGAGTCATACGCGTACGGAGTGGTGACGTCCAACTGCACTGCGGGGCGTGCGTAGTTGAGCGCGAACGGTTGCATGGTCTCTCCCTGTTTCGTTCTTCCATGCACTTATACGATTCGAACGCGTGGTTGGTTTCCTTACTCTGCGTAATCTCAGCCCGAATTAAGAGCTTGTTAAGGGAGAGGCGGCGAATCGCTCCTGCACGTGGCCGATTTCACATTCCCGCCGGGCACATGACGGTGTCACATGTCCGCGAAATTCCGGGATGTCGCCAAAGCCTGTTCGGCGTAGCTCCGTCCGAAGAGCACGGCATGCACCAGCAGCGGGAACAGCTGGTGCAACCCGATCCGCTCCGCCCAGCCGTCGGCCAGTGGAGCCGCCTCCCGATAGCCCTCCACAATCCGGTCCAGATACGGGCAGCCGAACAGCCGGAGCATCGCGAGGTCGGTCTCGCGGTGCCCGCCGTGCGCGGCCGGGTCGATCAGCCGGACCCTGCCGTCGGCACCCCACAGGACATTCCCGTTCCACAGGTCGCCGTGCAGCCGGGCGGGCGGCTCGGGCGGCCCCGCGAGCTCCGGCAGCCGCTCGCAGACCCGCTCGATCACGGCGGCCTCGCCCGGCCGCAGGGTCCCCCGGTCGACCGCCGCCCGCAGATACGGCAGCACCCGGTGCTCGGCGTACCAGCGCGGCCACTCGGTGCCGGGCTCGTTGCGCATCGGGGCGAGCCCGATCCAGGCGTCGCGCGGACCGTCCGGCGGCGCCGCCCCGAAGGCCGGGGCGCCCGAGGCGTGCAGGGCGGCCAGGGCGCGGCCGAAACGCGTCGCCGCCTCGGCGCCCGGACTCCCGGTGGGGACCAGCTCCGTCACCATCCACCGCTCGTCGTGACCGAGCACCTCCGGCACCGGCACCGCGCGGGCGGCGGCCAGCCAGCGCAGCCCGGCCACCTCGGCCCGTACCGCCCCGGGACCGGCGCCGCGCTTGACCACGGCAGCGGGACCGCCCTCGAACGTCACCTCCCACAGGCCGCCCGACCGCGCCCGCTCGGCAGCGACCCGCCGGCCGGTGAGCCGGACGGCCGCTGCGCCCGGCCCCTCACCGCAGTCGGCCACGGCCACCGGCGTACGGGCCGTCCTCGATCGCCCGGCCTGTGGCGGCCGGGATCCCGGAAGTTGTGCACATACGGTTCACTGCGGTGATACCTCCCCTGCGGTAGTCATCGGGCCGTAGCGAAGAATCCCATCCTCCCCGCCCGCAAGCAGCTGAATTTCCATGGAGCCTCCATCGGCGCCTCGGCGGGTTCCGGCCAACATCCGGCAGCGACTACCCCCGTCGACCCGGCGCGGCCAGCTTGAGCCTCGCCGCAGCGCCACAACCAGGGCACAAGGCCCGGCCGGGACGCGTGCAGCGGAGGGTATCCCCCTTGACCACGGCATCCGTGCTGATGGCCGCCGCCTTCGAGATCCGGCCCCACACCTCCCACTGCCGCGTCATCCACGACGAGGGCGCGCACGTGGTGATCGGCGTGTCGGTGGGCAACGGCTACTTCTCCGCCCGGCGCCTGCACGGCCTCGCCCGGTGGGGGCTGGAGCACTTCGACAGGGTCGACTTCGTCTACACCGACCTGTACGTGGCCGAGATGTACGAGGCCTTCGGCTCTCCGCCCGGCGAGGCCCGGCGCAAAGCGGTGAAGAGCGTGCGCGGGGTGCGCGCCAAGGTCCGCAACGCGGCCGCGGAGGCCGATCCGGGGGCGCACGGCTGCGCCGGCAGCCGGTGTCCCACTTCCGGGCCAACGCCGCGTACCAGGAGGTACGCCGGCGGCCGCAGCGGCAGCTGGGCGAGGACGACGACTTCCGCGCCGTCTGCGACGACCTGGTCGGCCGCTTTCTCGCCACCCGCGGGGAGACGGCCGACGCGCGGCAGCGCGCGGTCCTCCTGGAGTACGTCTGCGCGGAGCTCCCGCTCCTCCTCGAAACCCCCGCCATCCTCCGTGTCCCGTCCTCCCTCGTCTGCTACCACCAGCGGCTGCCGATGGCCGAGTTGCTGTACGGCCGCGGCGCCGGCCCGCGCGCCTCCCGCAACCAGGGACTGCGACCGGCTCCACCCTTCGGCTTCGATCCGACCCACCCTGCCGCTCGCCGCTCGCCGCTCGCCGCTCGCCGCTCGCCGCCCGGGCCCCGGGCCCCGGGCCCCGGGGTCGGGGGCCGGGGGTGCCGCCACGACTCGTGGTGGCCGTATCCGGACGGGCCATGTGTACCCGTACCGTGCCCCGTCGGATGGGTCGTCGCGCGTCCATCCCCGCGGCTCCCGCTCTGCGGCCCGCGGCCGCCATGCTCCCGGCGTACACAGCGAATTCCCAGTAACTCCCTTGTTACGCAAGCATTGACGCGCCTCACGCGTCCCTCTAGTTTCTGATCGGTTTTCCGAACCGTGTCCGAAATCCCGGACAATCCCCCCTCGTCTGGAGCGCACATGAACGGCACCCCCCTGTCGCGCCGCCACTTCCTCGGTGCGGCCGTGACCGTCCCCCTCGCCGCCACCGGCGCCCTCGCCCTCGGCGCCGGAGCCGCCCAGGCCGCGACCAACTCGGCCTACGTGATGTGCTACTTCACCGAGTCCCCGGACATGCTGGCCGCCAACTACGGCCTGCACCTCGCCGTCAGCGCCGACGGCCTCCAGTGGACCCCGCTCAACCAGAACGCCCCCGTCGCCACCCCCACCGCGGGCTCCCTCGGCCTGCGCGACCCGTTCATCCTGCGCAAGCAGGACGGCACCTTCGTGGTCCTCGCCACCGACCTGTACGGCACCGACTGGACGTACGTCAGCCAGTACATCCACGTCTGGGACTCCACCGACCTGCGCACCTTCACCGGGTACCGGCGCATGAAGCTGCACGACATGGACACCCATGCCTGGGCCCCCGAGGCCTTCTGGGACGCGGGGCGCGGCACGTACGGCGTCATCTACTCCGCCGTCAACGACAGCGGCCACAACGTCATCATGATCAACTACACCGCTGACTTCATCACCGCCGGCGACCCGCAGGTCTTCTTCGACCCCGGCTACGACGTCATCGACGGCGACCTCGCGGTCGGCGTCAGCGGCGTCAACTACCTCTACTTCAAGAAGAACTCGACGCTCGTAGGCGCCCGCTCCACCTCGCTGGATCCCGGCAGCTTCACCGAGTTCTCCACGGCCGTCTCGCACAACGGCACCGAGGCCCCGACCCTGGTCAAGTCCCTGACGTCCAGCTCGACCTGGTACCTCTGGGGCGACACCTGGGACCCCAACGGCGTCTTCTACGCCTGGCAGACCAGCGCCCTGTCCGCCGGCACCTGGACCGCCCTCGACCAGAAGACCTACACCCAGCCGCTCAACTCCAAGCACTGCGGCATCCAGCCCATCACCACGACCGAGTACAACAACCTCGTCGCCAAGTGGGGCACCCCCACCTGGAACCGGCTGAAGTCCTACAACTACCCGGCCAGATACGTCCGGCACAGCAACTTCGTCGGCCGGATCGACGAGTACGCCTTCGACCCGTACACCGACGGCATGTGGACGCTGGTCCCCGGTCTCGCCGACAGCAGCGGGGTGTCCTTCCAGTCGGTGAACTACCCGACCCGCTATCTGCGCCACTACAACTACCAGCTGCAGCTCGACGAGAACGACAGCACCACGGCGTTCGCCCAGGACGCCACGTTCTACCGGACGGCCGGCCTCGCCGACTCCTCCTGGTCCTCGTTCCGCTCGTACAACTACCCGACGCGCTACATCCGCCATTCCGACTACGTGCTGCGCATCGACCCCATCTCCACGAGCACGGCCCAGGCCGACGCCACCTTCTACGTCGGCTACTGACACCCCCGCAGGCCCGTCGTGCGGCGACACGTCGGCGGCGGGCCCACGACCGCCCGAATGGCGGTGCGCCCTCGCGCGTGATTGACCCAGCCGGGCGGTGTTGGGCGTGTCGTCACCACGGATGGGCGGCCTGGATGGTGCGAGCCGGGGGGCTGGCTGACGGTGGTTCATGTCGGGGCCGGGTCGTTACAGCTGATGGAGTATCGGCGCCCGGCCACGGCGGAAGGACATCGAGATGCGTTCTGCCCGCATGATCCTCGCGACGACGGCCGCCACCGCGGCCCTCGCGTTTTCCGCCCCCGCAGCCCAGGCCGCGATCGCGGGGGACTGGGACGACGGAGGCCGTGACGACTCTTCCTACAGCAGCAACGACAGCAAGTACGACTCCGACAGCTACCAGGGCAACGACGACGAGCAGAAGGGGGACCAGGGAGGCAAGGGGGACCAGGGAGGCAAGGGGGACCAGGGAGGCAAGGACGACCAGGGGGGCAAGGGGAAGGACGAGGGCGGCTCGTCGTGGGGTGACGACGAGGAGAGCGACCGCCCGCACGGCGGCGTGCACACCGGCGGTGGCGGCCTCGCCACGCCCGGCGTCACCGCCGGCGGACTGGCCGTCCTCGGCGTAGCGGCCACCGGTGCCTACGCGCTGCGGCGCCGGAGGGTCCCCGGGCCCGTGTCCTGAGGGGCCGACGCATACGG
Source organism: Streptomyces sp. NPDC047061 (assembly GCF_040643955.1). Classification (NCBI taxonomy): domain Bacteria; kingdom Bacillati; phylum Actinomycetota; class Actinomycetes; order Kitasatosporales; family Streptomycetaceae; genus Streptomyces; species Streptomyces sp. NPDC047061. Next base: position 33,318 of record NZ_JBEYVI010000031.1, on the reverse strand, counting down.
GGACCGCGGTGCCGTCGGCGCTCCACACGCCGACGGGACCGCGGCCCCCGTCCCGCCCTCCCGCTGCCGTGCCCCAGAAAGGTGACCTCCGATGGCAGCTGGCCCCGCCACCCCGAACACCGCCACCTCGAACACCGCCACCCCGAACCCTGCCTCGCAGAACCCCGACGACCAGGACAGCCCCGGCAACCGCCCGCGCGGCGGCCGGCTGCCCGTGTGGGGCATCGCCGTCCTGCTCCTCGCCGTGGCGCTGATCGGCGGACACACCAAAGGCTCCGACACCACCGGCACCACCCGGCCCGGGACCACCGACGCCGTCCCCTCCGCCGACCCGCGCCAGGCCGGTGCGGCGCTGCCCCGGTCCACGCCGACCCGCCTGCTCATCCCGAAGATCTCCGTCGACGCCCCCTTCACCGTCCTCACCATCGGCTCCACGGGCCAGCTCCAGCCCCCGCCGGCCGACAACACCAACCTCGTCGGCTGGTACTCCAGGGGCGCGGCGCCCGGCGAGGCCGGCACCGCGATCATCGCGGGCCACGTCGACACCAGGACTTCGGCGGCCGTCTTCGTCAGGCTGGACGAACTGCAACGGGGCGACCGCTTCACGGTGAGCCGGGCCGACGGCACGGACGCGAACTTCGTGGTCGACGACGCCGACACCTTCGCGAAGGACGACTTCCCCAGCGAACGCGTCTACGCGGACACCCGCCGCCCCGAGGTGCGCCTGATCACCTGCGCCGGCGACTACGACCACGACGTCAAGGACTACACGCAGAACCTGGTGGTCTTCGGCCACCTGGTCTGACAGCGCACCGGGGGACACGCGGTCAGCCGCCCGTGGACTCCCGCACCACCAGGCGGAACGGTCCGGTGAACTCCTCCCGCTCCGGTCCCGGCCCGCCCCGGTCGATGCGTGCCGCCAGCAGGGCGACCGCGCGTTCGGCCATCAGGTCGTGGTCCGGGTCGACGGTGGACAGGGAGGGCACCAGGTACGCGCTCTCGTCGACGTTGTCGAAGCCGATCACCCTGACCTGCTCCGGCACCCCGACCCCGGCGTCGGCGAGGGCGCGCAGCACGCCCATGGCCACCGTGTCGGTCACACAGAACACCCCGTCGAACCCGAGGCCGTCCGCCATCCGCTCCCGGACACAGCGGGCGGCGTCCTGCATGGTGAGCGATCCGGTGGTCACCACCAGCTCCGGGTCCGCGGGCAGCCCCGCGGCGGCCAGCGCCCGCAGATACCCGGTGTGCCGCAGGCTCGACACGTCGGCCTCGCCGCCCAGCGGCCCGCACACGATCGCGATCCGCCGGCAGCCCCGCTCGACGAGATGGCGGGTCGCGGCCTCGGAGGCGGCCTCGTTCGGCATGGCGACGTGGTCGACGGGCCCGCCGAAGATCCGCTCGCCGAGGATCACCACCGGATGGTCGACGTCGAGCGCCCCGACGTCGGCCGGGCCCATGCCGACCGTGCTCAGGATGAGGCCGTCGTAGAGCCGGTTGCGGGACAGGGACAGGGCCGCCAGCTCGTTCTCCCGGCGGGCGCCGGTCTGCTCGATGCTCACCCGCAGGCCGTGCCGGGCGGCCGCCGCGATGATCGAGGCGGCCAGCCGGCCGTAGTAGGGGCGGTTGATCTCGGGGACGGCCAGGCCGATGGTGCCGGTACGGCCCCTGCGCAGGTTGCGGGCGGCCACGTTGACCCGGTAGCCGAGCCGGTCCACCGCCTCCAGGACGCGTTCCCGGGTGGCCGGGCGGACGTTGGGGTGTCCGTTGATCACGTTGGAGACGGTCATCGCCGACACCCCGGCGGCCTTCGCCACGTCCTGGATCGTCGCCACACTCACTCCCGCCTGCCGTCCTCGGCAAGACGATAGAGGGCGGCACCGTGGGCGGGCAGCACGGGCACCAGCCGCCGGCCGTCGTGCGCGGTGTCGGTGTGGGTCCACAGCTCCCGGACGCGGTCGTGCGGGGTCCCTCCGACCGACCCCAGCGGCACCTCGAAGCGCCGCTCCTCGTCGGCGAGCGAGAACACCGCCGCGTACCGGGTGTGCCCGTCGGTGTCCCGGGCGGTCCACAGCACCAGGTCCCGCTCCCGGAGCACCTCCTGGTTGCCGGTGCTGTGCCACAGGACGCCGAGGGCCTCGTCGTTGGTGAGCAGCTCGATGGTCTCGGGCGGGGAGGTGGGCAGGTCGCCGCCCATCATCAGCGGGGAGCGGGAGATCAGCCAGAGGGTGAGCAGGCTGACCTGCTCGGGCCGGGTGAGGGCCGACTGGCGGTCCGCGCCGCGCTCGGCGCGGATTCCGATGTGCCCGAGCGGCAGCATGTCGGCGTCCGCCCAGCCCTGCCCGCCCTGCCAGGGGGCCCAGCGCGCCATCCGCGCGAACTGCGCCTCGACGTCCTCCCAGCGGTCCCACAGGTCGTCGCAGACCCGCCACATGGTGGCGTGCTCCCGCAGGTGGTCCAGGCGGGCGAGGGACATGTCGGTACCGGGGGAGAGGCTCAGCTCGATGGCCCGACCGCTGCGTTCGATCGCCCGCGCGTAGGCGGCGATCTCTCGCTCGTGGTACGGGAAGAGCATGTCGTCGGCCTTGACGAAGTCGACGCCCCAGGCGGCGAACTGGGCGACCTGGGAGTCGTAGTAGGCCTGCGCGCCGGGGTGATCGTGGTCCAGGCCGTAGTTGTCGGAGTTCCAGGGGCACACGGAGTCCGTGTCGGCCACCTCCGCGGCCGTGAACTCCGTCCCGAGCACAGGCAGTTCGGCCTCCACCGCACGCCGTGGGATGCCCCGCATGATGTGCAGCCCGAACCGCAGGCCCATGCCGTGCACCCGCGCGGCCAGCGGCCCGAACCCCGCCCCGCCCGCGGCCGACGGGAACCTGTTGGGGGCGGGGAGCTGGCGGCCGTGGCCGTCGAGGACGAGCGGGGCGTCCGGGTTGTAGCCGTGGGCGCGGGCGGTGGGCTCGTACCACTGGATGTCGACGACGACGGTGTCCCAGCCGTGCGGGAGCAGGTGCTCGCGCATGAACTCGGCGTTGGCGAGGACCTCTTCCTCGGTGACCGTGGTGCCGTAGCAGTCCCAGCTGTTCCAGCCCATCGGCGGCCGCAGCCGGCGGGCGGGCAGCGGACGTGCGGGTCGGGTCATGTGCGCACTCCTGCCGGTCAGCGCTGGTTCAGGGGAGCCTGGACGGTCACGAACGAGTGCGGCGGGAGGGTGAGCCGCAGCCCGCCGCCGGTCACCGACACGCCGTCGAACGCCCGGGGGGCGACGGCCGTCGACGCCTCGGGGGTGTTGTGGGCCTGGAGCTTGTCGGCGGTGAGGATCCGGGCGGCCGGCTCGCCGAGGGTGCCGCCGCGCAGGTCGAGGGTGACCTCGGTGGGTTCCTCGGCGTCCAGGTTGCTCAGCGAGATCAGGACGGTGCCGTCCTTGACGCTGGCCGAGGCGGACACCGTCTCCAGCTCTCCGTCGCCGACCGTGCGCCGCGTGCCTTCGCCGCGCAGGTGCACGGGGAGCGAGATGGCGTCCTGGTGGCCCTTGTTCATCTCGAAGACGTGGTACGTCGGGGTCAGGACCAGGGCGTCGCCGTCGGTGAGGAGCATGGCCTGCAGGACGTTGACGGTCTGGGCGATGTTGGCCATGTGCAGGCGGGCCGCGTGCCGGTGGAAGATGTCGAAGTGGGTGCTCGCCACCAGCGCGTCGCGCAGGGTGTTCTGCTGGAAGAGGAAGCCGGGGTTGGTGCCGGGCTCCACGTCCCACCAGGTGCCCCACTCGTCCAGGACCAGGCCGACGGTGCGCCCCGGGTCGTAGACGTCCATGACCGTGGAGTGGCCGGTGAGGATGCGGTCGATGCGGCGGGCCGACAGCATCGTGCGGTAGTGGTCGTCGGCGGTGAACTCGGTGGCGCTGCCCTTGGCCTCCCAGGGGCCGGACAGCGTGTAGTAGTGGACGGAGAGGCCCTGGAAGAAGTTCTTCGGGGTGGCCTCGCAGCCGAAGCAGCTGATCTGCTGCATCAGCGTCTCGGTCCACTTGTAGTCGGCGTCGGAGGCGCCCGAGGCGATCCGGTAGAGCTTGTTGTCGCCGTGGTCGCGGCAGTAGGTGGCGTACTGGCGGGCCAGGTCGGCGGAGTACTCGGCGCGCATGTTGCCGCCGCAGCCCCAGGTCTCGTTGCCGATGCCCCAGTACTTGACGCGCCAGGGCTCCTCGCGGCCGTTCTCCTTGCGCAGCCGCACCATCGGGCTGTCGCCGTCCCGGGTGAGGTACTCCACCCACTCGCTCATCTCCCGGACGGTGCCGGAGCCGACGTTGCCGCTGATGTAGGGCTCGGCGCCGAGGAGCTCGCACAGGGCCATGAACTCGTGGGTGCCGAAGTGGTTGTTCTCCTCGACGTTGCCCCAGTGCGTGTTGACCATCCGGGGGCGCTGCTCGCGCGGGCCGATGCCGTCCTGCCAGTGGTACTCGTCGGCGAAACAGCCGCCGGGCCAGCGCAGGTTGGGGATGTCCAGCGCGCGCAGGGCTGCTACGACGTCCAGGCGGATGCCGCCCTCGTTGGGGATGGGGGAGTCCTCGCCGACCCAGAAGCCGCCGTAGACGCAGCGGCCGAGGTGTTCGGCGAAGTGGCCGTAGAGGTGGCGGCTGATCGTCGGGCCCTCGATGTCGAGGTTGATGATCGCGGTGGCGGTGGGCACGCGGGCACTCCTGACCGGATGGCGTTGTTCGATATATGAAACAGAGTTCGTTGACTCGGTTGTATCGATAAAAAGCTGCCATCGGGCCGTGATCGCGTCAAGAGTGCGGACAGCCCGGCCGCCCTGTGTGTGCAGGGTGGCCGGGCTGTCGGAGGTGAGGAGTGTCAGACCGCCGTGGCCGGGAACGTCGGGTACTCGACGCCGGAGACGTACTGGACGACCCGGACCACCTGGCAGGAGTAGCCGAACTCGTTGTCGTACCAGAGGTAGAGGATCGCGTTGTCGCCCTCCACCTTCAGCGCGCCGGCGTCGACGATCGACGCGTGGCGGGAGCCGATGAAGTCGCTGGAGACCGCGTCCGGGGCGGTGATGAAGTCGATCTGGCGCTTCAGCGGCGAGGTCAGCGACACCTCGCGGAGGTAGTCGAGGACCTCCTCGCGGGAGGCCTCGCGGGCCAGCTGGAGGTTGAGGATCGCGATCGACACGTCCGGCACCGGGACCCGGATCGAGCTGCCGGTGATCCGTGCCTTGAGGTCGGGCAGCGCCTTCGCGACGGCGGAGGCGGCACCCGTCTCGGTGATCACCATGTTGAGCGGCGCGGACCGGCCGCGGCGCTCCGACTTGTGGTAGTTGTCCAGCAGGTTCTGGTCATTGGTGAACGAGTGCACGGTCTCCACGTGCCCGCGCAGCACCCCGTACTCGTCGGCCATCGCCTTGAGCGGCGGCACGATCGCGTTGGTGGTGCAGGACGCGCAGGACAGGATCTGCTCGTCCGGCTTGACGGTGTCGTGGTTGACGCCGTGCACGATGTTCGGGACGTCGCCCTTGCCCGGCGCGGTCAGGACGACCTTCTCGATACCGGGGCGCAGGTGCTTGGAGAGGCCCTCGCGGTCCCGCCACTTCCCCGTGTTGTCGATGAGGATCGCGTTGCGGATGCCGTATTCCGTGTAGTCGACCTGGGACGGGTCGTCGGCGTAGATCACCTTGATCTCGTTGCCGTTGGCGAGGATCGTGCTGCTCTCCTCGTCGACGGTGATCGTGCCCTGGAACTGGCCGTGGATCGAGTCGCGGCGCAGCAGCGAGGCGCGCTTGACGATGTCCTCGCCGCCCGCGCCGCGCACCACGATGGCGCGCAGTCGCAGCCCGTTGCCGGAGCCGGACTTCTCGATGAGCAGCCGGGCGACCAGGCGGCCGATGCGGCCGAAGCCGTACAGGACGACGTCCCGCGGCTCCCGTCGGTCGATCTTGTTGGCGCCGGTGGCCCCGGCGACCTCCTCCGCGGTGAACGCCTCGACGCTCAGGCCCCGGTCGTCGGCCTTGTAGGTCGCGGCGAGCATGCCGATGTCGATCTGGGAGGGGCCGAGGTCGAGCGTGGTGAGCGCCTGCAGGAACGGCATCGTCTCCGTGACCGAGAGCTCGGCCCCGTCGATCTGGCGGGCGAAGCGGTGGGTCTTGAGGATGCTGACCACCGACTTGTTCACCAGGGAGCGGCTGTGGAGGAGGACCGTCACGTCCTGCTCCCGGTGCAGCTTCCCGATGAGCGGGATCATCGACTCCGCGATCTCCTCGCGGTTCTTCCAGTTGGTGAACGAGTCGTCGTTGACAGTCACAGACCTGAATCTCTCGATCGAGCTGGGTGGCGCTCATATGCTAAACCGGCCGGTGAATGATCGATCAAGGGGGTCCGGGTGTGATGCGGGTCGCGAAGTTCTGAACCCGTGCGGAAGACCGCGCGAAACCTCCGTGCCGCGGCGCGGCCCTTGTCATGGCCGTCGCGTTGTCATGGCCGTCGCGCGCTCATCCCGGTGACGACCAGGCGCCCTGCAGATCGGTGGCCACGTCGAGCAGCAGGGTCCGGAAGACGTCCGCCAGCGGGGTCAGCGTGGTGTCGGACCGGGTCACGGCGTGCAGGTCGCGGTGGAGCGCCGGGTCGGCCAGCGGGCGGTGCGTGGTCCCGGACACCCGGGTCAGGGCCAGCCGGGAGACGAGTGCGACGCCGTAGCCGGTGCCGACGAGGGCCTGGGCCAGGTCGTACGACGCCGTCTGGAACCGGATCCTGGGGGTGAACCCGGCGTCCGTCGCCGCCCGGTCGAGCTGCTCCCGGGCGGCGTGTCCGGCGAGGATGGTCACCCAGGACTCGTCCCGGAGCTGCTCCAGGCGCAGCGGCGTGCCGTCGGGGGAGCCGGTGACCAGGGGGTGGTCGTCGGGCAGGACGATGACCATGGGGTCCCGCAGCAGCGTGTGCACGGTGATGTTCGCGGGCGGCTCCGGGGCGAGCGCCCAGGAGGCGATCACCGCGACGTCGAGTTCGCCCGTCGTGACCCGCTCGACGCCGCGGTCGGACAACAGGTCCTCCACCGACACGTCGGCGTTCGGGTACCGGTGGCGCAGTGCGGTCAGGGCCGGTGGGAGCAGATGCAGGGCGGCGGCCAGGAAGGCGCCCACCCGCAGCCGCAGCGACAGCCGGCCGAGGAGCGCCGCGAGCCGCTCCCCGGCCTGTTCCGTCTGCTCGTCGACGACCCGCCCGTGCTCCGCGAGCAGCGCGCCGGCCGCCGTGAGTGACGCACCGCGCGGTCCGCGCACCACCAGCGGCGCGTTCCAGTCCCGCTCCGCCCGGGCCACCTGCTGCGTCACCGCGGCCGGGGTCACGCCGAGGGTGTGGGCGGCACCGGCGAGCGAACCGTGGCGGTCGATCATGGCGAGCAGGCGCAGCTGTCCCGGATCCGAGGTCACTAAATAATCTTAATGCTGGCTGCAGCTGCTCTGACTTCTCTTCACGCACCCCTCGCGTCAGCCTGGTGGTGGATCATCAACCACGCCCCAGTGAGAAGGTCGGCGACCCGTGCCCATCCACCTGCCCCTGTTCGTGATCACCACCTGGCTGCTGGCCATGCTCCCGGGCGCCGGACAGGCCCTGATGATCCGGCAGATCCTGACGTCCGGCCCGCGACCCGCCCGGGCCACCATCGCGGGGAACGCCACCGGGCTGCTCATCTGGTCGACCGCGGCCGCCGTGGGCCTGTCCGCGGTGCTCCTGGCCAACCCGCACGCCTATCTGGTGGTACGCATCGCGGGCGGAGCGGTGCTGTTCGCGCTGGGGGTCACCACCCTCCGCGCGGCGACGAAGGACGGCGTCGCCGAGGCCGGCCCGGGTGACGGTACCGGCGGCCCCGATGGCCCCGGCGGCCTCCGGGGCGCGTACGGTGCCGGGCTGGGCACGACGCTGGGCAATCCGAAGGCCGGGGTGTTCGCCGTGTCGGTGCTGCCCCAGTTCGTCACGGCCGACGGCCCCGTCCTGCTGAGCAGCATCGCGCTGGGCGTCCTCTGGGCCGTCGTCAACGTCTGCTGGTACCTGCTCTTCACCTGGGCCGTGGGCCGGGGCCGGGCCCTGGTGTCCCGGCCGGCGGTGCGGCGCGCCCTGAACATCGTCACCGGCGTGGTGCTGTGCGGGCTCGGCGTGGCGGTGGCCGGGGGAGTCTGACCGGAACCGGTGGATGCCGTTCCGAGAGCAGCGCCGGACGTACCCGCACAGACCGGTGGCGCCGATCACCACGACGTGATCGGCGCCACCGGAGGGCTGAACGGGCTTCGTCCTAGCGGGGGTTGAACACCACGCTGGCGAAGCGGACGCTGCCGGAGGCCGAGTGTCCGGGGGCGACCCGGTGGGTGGTGCCCTTGCACTTCGGCTTGCTGTAGACGACGAGCGCCTTCTTCGTGGCGTTCTGCGGCCCGCGCGCCTCCTGCGCCATGTCGAGGCACTTGCGGTCCGGCGGGTTCTGGATGGCGTACGCCTTGCCCTTCGGCCCCACCCAGACGAACGTCCCTTGGGCGGCGGCCGCCGGACCCACGGTGATGACGGTGAGGGCAAGCCCGCCGAGAGCGACGGCGAGCGGACGGAGCAGACGCATCGTGAAGTCCTTCGTGAAGTTCGACAACGGTGAAAACGGTGACATCGGGGACAGCGGTGAGAACGGGCCGCGGAAACCCCGAGGCCCGACGTCATCACACACCGTCACCGCCCCCGGATGCCCCGGCGACACGGAAACGTCCCACGTCCGGGGGACGCCCGTCGGCGTGTCGTGACGCCGGGGCCGACCGGCGGCCTCACACGAAGGCCACCACCAGGGCGACCGCGACGGTGAGCGCCGACAGCCCGACCATCGCGGTCCGCCACGCGAAGCCCGGCGCCTGAGCCCGGGGTGCCGGGTCGGGGACGCGCCCGTCCGGGTGGGGACTGTCCAGCCAGTAGGCGTCGGACAGCTGGGCGAAGGAGGGATCGTCGCTGTGGCCCATGCCTGTTCCAACGTCCTTGACGGGCGCGGGAGTCGGCATGGCCGGTGCCGTCACACCTTCGGGGCAATCCGTTCCCCGAACGGCCGCTCCTGCGGACCGGGTGGCGGCCGGGTGGCTCAGAACAGCGCCTTGTAGCCGTAACCGCCGTCGTTGACCAGTACCCGGGCTCCGAACGTGCCCTTTCCGGTGCCGTTCTGCCGGTAGAGGCGGTTCGCCGTGTCCCGGGTGACCAGGTCGGCCCTGCCGTCTCCGGTGACGTCGCCGATCCCGAGGACCACGTTGTAGGAGGCGCCCCAGTTGGCGGCGATCTTCACGCGTGCGGAGAAGGTGCCGTCGCCCTTGCCGTAGTACCGGTACAGGTTGTTCGACCTGTCCTGGGCCAGCAGGTCGCCGATGCCGTCGCCGTTGAGGTCCCCGGCGCCGACGACCTTCTTGTAGGTCTTCCAGTCGGCGAACAGCTTCACGCGCGCCGACAGCTTTCCGGCGCTGGTCCCCTTGTAGAGGTAGACGGCGCCGGTGGCCGCGTTCCGGGCGACGAGGTCCGGGCGGCCGTCCTTCGTGAGGTCGCCCGGGGAGGTGAGGACGTCGTACTGGTTCCAGCCGCCGGTGGCCAGGGTGGTGTGCGACGTCGTCGGGTTCAGGGCGCCGCCGCAGGCCGGCTTGTAGAGGCGCAGCGCGCCGCTGCTCAGCCTGACGAGGACGTCGTTGCAGCCGTCGCCGCTCAGGTCGCCGAGGGCGACCGGCCGGACGGTGGTGGGCCAGCCGCTGCCCATCTGCCGCACGTGGTTGAGCGTGCCGTAGTGGAGCCAGATCCGGCCGCTGCCGTCGAGGGTGAGCAGGTCGCCGCTGCCGTCGGGAAGGCCGCCGGATCCGTCGCCGTAGTCGTGGCGGGCGGGGACCGAGCCGGTCACCTTCAGGACGCCGCTCGCCACGGTCGCCGTACCCGAGTAGCCCGGCTGGGTGGCGGTCAGGGTCCAGGTCACGTCGCCGTTGACGGCCCGGCCGCCGGATGTGGTGCGGCCGTTCCAGGAGGCGGCGACCGTGCTGCTGCCGGGGGTGCCCGTGAGGGTGCGCACGGTGTGTCCGGCCGGGTCGGTGAGGGTGACCTGCCATGCGGTGACCGGGCCGTTGAGCTGCCACTTCGGCGCCCAGGACGAGGTGGTCCGGAAGTTCGCCGTCGCGGGCACGGACGACGAGTCGACCGTGAGCCTGGGGAACGTGGTGCGGGCTGCCGAGAGGCCGGCCGACCCGGTCCACACCGCGGTGGCGTCGGTGAGCGAGCCGGCCGCGATCCGGGCGCGGTTGACGGCCGTGAGCGGGCCCTGGACCGTGCGGGCGGCCGTCCAGATGTTCCGCTCGCCGTCGAATGTGGCCTCCATCAGCCGCTTGGTCGCAGCGGTCGCGCCGTTCTCGCGCCACAGCGCGTGGACCGACCCGTCCGCCGCCATGGCGGTACGGACCTCGTAGGCGTCGGAGACCGGGCCGGTGGAGAGGGTCGAGGAGGCCGTCCACGTCGAGTCGGCGTAGCGCGTCACGGTGCGCACCGCGCCCGCTTCCGGGTCAGCCCAGACGACGGTCGCGTTCCCGTTCGGCGCGACCAGCGGTTCGGGATCCCCCTCGGCACCGACACCGCTCACCAGCGAGGTCGTGGCTCCCCAGGCGGAGTTCGCGTCCTGGCGGCGTACCAGCTCGAAGGTCTGGGCCGTGGCCGTGCCGAACCGCCACAGCAGGTCGACCGAGCCGGACGCGTCGGTTGCCAGGGCCGGATGGGCGGAGGCGGCGAGCGGGGTGTTGCTCAGCTGGGCCGGGGTCTGCCAGGTGCCGCCGTACGGCCGGGCGGTGGTCATCGCGTAGGCCGTCTTGTACGACTCGTCCTCCATCGCGTACGACACGACGAGTCCGCCGTGCGCGTCGACCGCGATCTGGGGGTTCGTGGCGTCGACGTCGCCGTAGGCGCCGGCGTGCACGGCCGCGTCGCTGACCTGCTCCGCGGCGGCCCAGGTGCCGTCGGTGCCGAGGGTGGCGGCATACACCTCGGAGGAGTCCGAGTAGGTGTACGGCGTGGCGGTCCAGACGGCGGCGACCTGGCCGTTCGGGCCCTCGGCGACATCGATCTGGGACAACGTCAGCTTGTTGTCGCCGTCGAACAGTTCGTGGGGCGACGACCAGGTTCCGGCGGTCAGCACCGAGCCGAACAGGTGGTAGCCGTTGTCGACCCACAGCACGGCGACCGTTCCGTCGGTCCGTGTCACCAGCCGTGCCTCGGTGATGTAGGTGCCGCCGAACCGGACCGGCGTGCTCCAGGTGTCGGTGCCGGCCGCGCGCGTGGCGGTGTGCAGCGTCTGGCTGCCGTCGGTCCAGGCGGCCACGGCGCCGCCGTCGGGACGGACGACGACGTCCTGCGGGACGCTGTAGGTGGTGGACAGCGGGACGGCGGTGTTCCACGGCGGGACCGTGCTCAGGTCCGAGGCGGCGGCCGGCAGCGCGGTGCCCCCGAGGGCCAGCGAGACGGTGACGAATGCGGTGGCCGTGGCGCGCAGGCGGCCCGACGGCAGGGCGGATCTGCCCATGTGTGTGTTCCCTCCCCGTGGGAGCGCTTGCTCCCCGATGCGCAGCTTAGGAGGTAAGTGAGGGAACGGCGAAGGAAGTTGATCAGATGGTGGACACGAATGAGCGGGTGACTCAGGGGGCCCGTGAACCGTCGGCGATTCACTGCCGGAATTACGCGACATAAGAGTAAATTCCAGACCATTGCTTGGCAGAGGTGTCACCCGGCAGACGGAGCAAGGAATGAGCACGGACGACCGCGTCGCGGTGACGACCGGGATCGCGCGGCTGCACGCGGCGCCCGGACTCGCCGGGCCCGGCCGCTTCGGACTGGTGACCAACCACACCGGTGTCCTGTCCGACCTGCATCCGGCCGCACCCGCGCTGCTCGCGGCCGGAGCGCCGCTGGTCGCCCTGTTCGGTCCCGAACACGGGCTGCACGGGACCGGTCAGGCCGGCGAGAGCGAGTCCGCCCGGACCGACCCCGACACCGGCCTGCCGGTCCACGACACCTACCGCCGCGACGGCGAGCGGCTCGACAAGCTGCTGATCGACAGCGGTGTCGACGCCCTGGTCCACGACTTGCAGGACATCGGTACCCGGTACTACACGTACGTGTGGACCATGTTCGACCTGATGGTCTCGGCGGCCCGCACCGGCATCCGGTTCGTGGTCGCCGACCGGCCCAACCCGCTCGGCGGACTCGTCAGCGAGGGCCCGCTGCTGGAACCGGAGTGGGCCGGCTTCGTCGGGCGCGCCCCGATCCCGATCCGCCACGGCCTCACCTGCGGCGAACTCGCCCGGTGGCTGAACGCCTCGGCCGTGCCCCGGGCGGCGGGCCGCGCGGCCGACCTGACGGTGATCGAGGCCCTCGGCTGGCAGCGCGCCATGGACGCCCACGCCACCGGGCTGCCCTGGATCGCACCCTCGCCGAACATCCCGACGCCCGCCACCGCCACCGTGTACCCCGGCACCTGCCTCTTCGAGGGCACGAACCTCTCGGAGGGCCGGGGCACCACCCAGCCCTTCGAGATCGTCGGCGCCCCCTACCTCGACGCCCGGTTCGCGCCCGCGCTCGCCGAACTCGCCCTGCCCGGCGTGCACTTCCGCGACCTGCGGTTCGTACCGGCCTTCCACAAACACGCCGGACGGCACCTGCGCGGGGTCCAGCTCCACATCACCGACCGCACGGCGTTCGCGCCCGTACGCACCGCCGTCGCGATGCTCGCCGTGCTGCGGCGGCTGTACCCGGACGACTTCGCCTGGCACACCACGGACGGCGGCGCCGAGGGGACCGGTCACCGGCACTTCGTCGACCTGCTGTGGGGGTCCGACCGGCTGCGGCGCGCCGTCGACGCGGGCGAGGACCCGCTGCCGCTGTGCGACCCGCCGTCCCCGCCCGCCCGCTGGGCCGGCGACGACGCGCTGCTCTACCCCTGAGACCCACCGCCGTATCCGCGAGCCCCGAGACCTGCCGCTCCCGCCTCGACACCTGCCGTCCCGCTCGGAAGGACACCCCGTCGATGACCGATCTCACGACTCTCACGACGACGAACCGGGCCGGGATCCGCGGCTTCCGCGCGGGTGACGGACCACAGGTGGTGGAGGCATGGCGGCGCAGCGCGCCGGCCGACTCCATCACCCCGGACCGCTTCCGCTCCCTGGTGCTCCTCGACCCCAACTTCGACCCGGAGGGGCTCCGGGTCGCCGTCGACGGGGAACAGGTCGTCGGCGCCGCGTACGCGGTGCGCCGGCTGACCCCGATGGCCGGCACCGACCTGGAGCCGGAGCAGGGCTGGATCCCGTTCTTCTTCGTCGCCCCGGGCGCCCGCGGGCACGGCCTCGGCCGCCGGCTGCTCACCGAGGCCCTCGACTGGCTGCACGGCCACGGCCGTACCCGGGTGGACTTCTCCTCCTACACCCCGAACTACGTCTTCCCCGGCCTCGACACCGAGGCCTACCCGGAGGCGGCCGGGCTGCTGGACTCCCTGGGCTTTCGCACCCTGTACGAGGCAGCGGCGATGGACCGCCGCCTGGTCGGCTACCGCCTCCCGGACCAAATCGCGCTCCGGGTGGCCGAACTGACCGCGCGGGGCTACCGGTTCAGCACCCCGGCCGACGACGACCTGGTGGACCTTCTCGCCCTGGCCGGGAGTCACTTCGGGCCGGACTGGGCGGCCACGATCCGGGCCTGCCTGACCGCGGGCACACCGCTCGACCGGATCGTCGTGGCCCGCGACCCCGGGGGCCGCATGGTCGGCTGGGCCATGCACGGCGCGTTCGACTCGGTCGACGAGCGGTTCGGCCCGATCGGCGTGCTGGAGGAGATGCGCGGCACCGGACTCGGCGAGGTCCTGCTCCACCTGGTCCTGGAGCGGATGCGGGCGCTGCGCGCGCACTCCGCGTGGTTCCTGTGGACCGGCGCACAGTCCCCGGCGGGCCACCTCTACCGCAAGAGCGGCTTCACCACGACCCGGGTGTTCAAGGTGATGCGCAGGGAGGCCGCCCGGTGACACCGCCACTGAGCCGCTCACCGGGCCGCTCACCGGGCCGATCACTGAGCCGGCGTCACTTCGCGCTCGCACTGCCCTCGGCGCTCCTCGTCTCCGGCTGTGCCGCGCCGCACCGGGGCACCGGGCGGCCCGGCGATCCGATCGTCCTCACCCTGCTCTCCCACTACGCGAGCGGCGAGCTCAAGCAGGCACTGCAGCGCCCGGTGGACGAGTGGAACGCCCTGCACGACCGGGTCAAGGTGCGCACGAAAGCGGTCGAGTTCACCGACCTGCTGACCACCTTCATGGTCCGGCAGGCCGCCGGCCAGGGCACGGACATCCTGCACCCGTACTGCCTGTGGAACGGCCAGCTCGTCCGGGCCGGCGTGCTGCGCCCGGCGCCGCCCGAACACGCCGAGGAGATCGGCCGCGCCTACGGCGCCGCCGCGGCCGGCTCGGCGTCCGTCGGGGGCAAGGTCTACGGCTACCCCACCGAGATGCAGACGTACGCCCTCTACTACAACAGGCGGCTGCTGCGCGAGGCCGGTGTCGACGGCCCGCCGCGCACCTGGCCGGAGCTGGAGGCGGCCGCGTACCGCACCGCCCGGCAGGACCGGTACGGCAACACCCTGGTCCAGGGGTTCGGCCTCTCCACCTTCGACGACTCCACGACCGTCGGCCAGACCCTCGCCCTGCTCAACGCCGCCGGCGGGCGGTTCGTCTCGGCGGATGGCAGGAGCACCGCCATCGACTCACCGGCCGGCCGCGCCGTGTTCGACCTGGAGCGCCGCCTCGTCGACCGGGGCGCGAGCGCCCCCGGCGTCAACGTCTACCAGGCGTTCGCCTCCGGACAGGTCGCCATGGTGATCAGCGCCGGCTGGTGGACCACGAACCTCAAGGCGCTGATGGGCACTGCCTACCGGGAGGTCGGCGTCGCCCCAGTGCCGCTCCCCGAGGCGGACGGCCGACGCGCCACGCTCTCCACCGGCTTCATGCTCGGCGTCAACACCGCCAGCGAACACCCCCGCGAAGCCTGGGAGTTCCTGCGCTGGCTCAACGCCGACAAGGTGCGCGGCACGACCCGGATGAGCGCCCTGCAGGCGTCGGTCGGCTCCCTGACCGGCCGCGCCGACGACATGCGGACACTCCTCGGCACGGGCGGCGACCCGAACCTGCACCCGTTCCTGGACGCACTGGCGTACGCCGTACCCGAACCGAACGTGCCGGGCGCGCAGCAGGCCAAGTCGCTGCTGCGCAAGAACATCGAGGCCCTGTGGACCGGCCAGCAGACGGTCGACGAGGCCCTGCGCTCCACCCGCCGCCAGGTCGACCAGGAGGTGTCGCGGTCATGGTGAACGCCACCCTGGCACCCGAGTCCGCCGAACGGGCGGCGCGCGAGCGGGCCGCCGCCGTCGGGGTCCGCGTCCACGCCCGGAACCGGCGCCGCCAAGTCGTCGTCGCCTACCTCTTCCTCGCGCCGACGCTGCTGTTCTACGCCGTCTTCCTCGCCCTGCCGCTCGGCTTCGCGGTGCTGCTGTCGACGTCCCGCTGGGCCGGGTTCGACCTCGGCGACATCGACCCGGTCGGCCTGGACAACTTCGCCGGCCTGTTCGCCGACGGCTCGACGTTCCTGGCGCCGATCCTCACCAACACCCTTCTCTTCGCCCTGGGCACGGTGGCCCTCGCGCTCGCCGGCTCCGTGACCGTCGCCACCTGCATCGACCGGCTGCGGTTCCAAGGTCTGTGGCGCACCCTGTACTTCCTGCCGATCGTCACGACCGTCGTCGCCGTCGGGAACGTCTGGAAGTACATGTACCAGCCGGGCGGCCTCGTCAACGGTGTCCTCAACGCCGTCGGGCTCGGTTCGGTCGCCTTCCTCCAGGACCCGGACACCGCGCTGCCGTCGGTCGTGGTCGTCCAGGCCTGGGCCTCCGTCGGCTCGGCGATCCTCGTCCTGACCGCCGGGCTGAAGTCCATCCCCGAGTCGTACTACGAGGCCGCCGCGCTCGACGGCGCCGGGCCCGTGACCGTCTTCTGGCGGATCACGGTGCCCCTGCTGCGGCCGTCCCTGCTGTTCGTGTGCGTCACCCAGTTCCTCACCGGCCTCCAGTCCTTCGCGCTGATCATCGTGATGACCAAGGGCGGACCGGGGGACGCGACCGACGTGGCCGCCCTTGAGATGTACCGGCAGGCCTTCTCCTACGGCGACTGGGGCACCGCGAGCGCCGCCGCCTTCGTGCTGTTCGCGGTGGTCCTCGCGGTCACGCTGGTGCAGTTGTGGCTCTTCCGGCGCAAGGGGGAGGACGCGTGATCCGCCGCCGTTTCCCGTGGCTGTCGTATCTGCTGGTGATCACTGGTGCGGTGCTCACGGTGGTGCCGTTCGCCGACATGCTGATGACGTCCTTCAAGGGCCCGGACGAGGCGGGCACGCTGCCCTACCGGTTCCTGCCGAGGGCCTTCGACCTGTCCAACTACCGGGCGGCGGTCCAGCAGCTCGATCTGCCGGTGCTCTTCCGCAACAGCGTCGTCGCCACCGGCACGATCACCGGTTCGGTGCTGCTCACCTCGTCCCTCGCCGGCTACGCGCTCGCCAAACTCCGCTTCCCCGGCCGGGACTTCGTCTTCCGTCTCGTGCTGTCGACGATGATGTTCCCGCCGTTCCTCTTCTTCATCCCGCACTTCCTGATCCTCGTGCACTGGCCGCTGGCGGGCGGCAACGACCTGCTCGGGCGCGGCGGCGCGGGCCTGACCGTCAGCATCGTGGCGCTCGCCATGCCGTTCCTCGTCAGCAGCTTCGGGATCTTCCTCACGCGCCAGTTCATGGTGTCGATCCCGGACGAGGTACTGGAGGCCGCGCGCATCGACGGCGCCGGCGAGTTCACCGTGTGGTGGCGGATCGTCGTCCCGCAGACCAAGCCGGTCCTGGTCACCCTCGGCCTGCTGACCTTCGTCGACGCCTGGAACGAGTACATCTGGGCCCTGCTCGTCTCGACCGCCAACCCGGACGTGATGACCCTGCCCGTCGGGATCCAGTTCCTCCAGGACTACGTGGACCCGACCCGCACGCTGCCCATCGTCATGGCCGGCCTGGTCCTCAGCGTCCTGCCCGTCCTGGTCCTCTTCCTGCTGCTGCAGAAGTACTACATCCGGGGCGTCATGCTCAGCGGCCTCAAGTGAGGCGGCGCCCCTCACGATGTATCGATAAGTCGTTCCTGCAGGTCGGTGCCGCTGCTGATACTCTTTCGATATATCTGCTGATCGAAGAGTGGTGGGCTCCTCGAAACGGGGGATGAGGCGGAATGCACAGAGGTGGTCGCGACCGCGGGGGCGAAGGGCGCCGTATGCGCCGCGGCAGAGTCCCGAACCTGCTTCTCACCGCCCTGCTGGACGGCCCCGCGCACGGCTACGAACTGATGGACCGTCTGGAGGCCTCCAGCGGCGGGACATGGCGCCCGAGCCCCGGGTCCGTGTACCCCCTGCTGCAGTCGTTCGTGGACAGCGGACTCGTCGAGGGGCGGGAAGCCCAGGGCCGTAAGGTCTTCGCGCTGACGGAAGCCGGCCGGGAGCACGCTCTTCAGCAGCGGGACGGCGCCGCGGAGCCGGGGCCGTACTCCCCGGACGTGCACCACTCACCGCTGCGGACGGAGATGGAGCGGCTGAAGGCCGCCGCCCGCCAGGTGTCGGCCTCGGAGGCGTCCCCGGAGCAGCTGGAGGAGGCGATCGCCGCCGTCCGCGGCGCCCGCCAGACGCTGTACCGGATCCTGATGGACCAGTGATCCCGGTCGATTCCGGTGATCCCCGTGATCCGGTGATCCAGCGATCCGACGGAGCGCCACGTGGCCACCGCCTTTGAGTCACATGGACTGCTTCATGAGCCACTCCCGGATGCCGGGGATCGAGTAGGCGATCTGCCAGGTCCCCGTGTGCGCGTTGAGCGCGCCGGTCGTCGCGGTGACCGTCCCCGTCAGGAAGGTCGCGTAGTTCACGGGCGCCTTCTGCTTCTCCAGGGCGCGTACGTCCGCGGCGAACTGCGCGGCGTCGGAGCCCGCGTCCCACACCGCGGTACCGACCTTGGTGCCCTCGGCCTCGATGACCTGGGTGATGGCGTTCTCGCCGGGAAAGGCCTTGGTGTCGTCCTGCGCGACCAGGATCCACAGCTTCTTTTCGGCCAACGGCGCGGCCTGGCTGTCCGGCCACTGCCCGGCGACGATGTAACCGGCCGCGAAGAGGTCCGGGTACCGGATGTTCAGCCCGAGCGAGAGCATCGCGCCCATCGACTGCCCGGTGGTGTAACGCCGCTTGGTGTCGATGCTGTACTGCTCCGTCACCGTCTCCACGAGGTGGGCGGTGGTCTCGAAGAGCGAGGTCGGCACGTAGTTGTCGTCGATGACGACCTCGCCGTACTCGGGCGCGAGCACGAACGACTCGTGCCTCGCCTGGTCCTCGGGACTGGCCCAGCAGACCGCGCCCAGGCCCTGGACCAGAGGGCCGACGGTGTCGACGTTCACGACGCTGGCGTCGTGCATGAACAGCACCAACGGGTACTTCTTGCGCGGGTCGTAGCGCTTCGGAACGAACAGGTTGTACTTCAGGGACCGCCCGGTCGCCGGGTCCTCGAAGACGAACTGCCGGAAGTCGTCGACGATCGGGCTCACCACCGCACCGGTGGCCACCGGAGTGCCGTCCGCGGCATAGCTCCTGCCCCGTACGGTGGCGATGGCGCCGGTCTGGGTCACGGTGGCCTTCGCCGGCACGATCGGGCCGCCCGGAGTGGTGTCGTCGGCCGTCGGGCCGCCGCCACCGGTGCCGCCGCCCGAACTGCCCGACGGACTCGGGGCGGGACTGCTCGACGCCCCGGCGGCGTCCTTGCCCCACAGCAGCGCGGCCGGGTCGTCGGGCGAGAGCTCGACGATGACGTACCGGCCGTCCTCGCCGCGGTCGGCGACCGCGGTGGTCCGGTTCGCGTAGACCTTGGTGACCGTGCGGTCGGTGACCGCGAACGCCGACGTGGACAGTAACGAGCCGTCGATGTCGCGGTCGTACTCGACGGCCACCGCAATCAGCTTCTGCCCTTCGCCGTACACCTTGGTGATCGCCGTCGCACCGACGATGTGCCGAGACCGCGACGCCGGCTCGTCCTCGCCCGCGGCAGCCGCGACCGCGCCGCCGCCCAGTAAGGCCGCAGTACCGAGCCCGGCGGAACCGGCTATGAGCGCACGCCTGGTAACCAAAACAATCTCCTCTGTCGGTGTGGGGGTGTGTGTGGGTCAGCCGCGCAGGGAGCGCAGCAGGTCGCCGACCTTGGCCGCGACCGTCTCGGCGGCGCCCTGGGCGTAGGCCGAGTCCATCGCCTCGTACGTGATGCGGGCGTAACTCTGGGCCTCGGCCATGTTCTTCGCGCCGCCCTCGAGCATCGACATGACCGCGGTGTGCGGGAACGGGGAGTGCTTCCGGATGCCCAGCGCGGTATCGGTGGACAGCTCCGGCTCGACCCCGACGAACACGCCGTCACCGACCTGCAGCACCCAGACCGGCACGTCGGCGGTGCCGGTCGGCGTGAAGTCGTACGACGTGGTGGGGGCCGTGGGATGCCCCATCGGCACCGTCTGCACCGAGACCGTGTCGGTCAGCAGACGCAGCGCGGCCCCCGCGTGCGTGCCCGACGTCCTGATGGTCTCGCTGACCCGGACGGCCTCGGTGCCCAGCCGCTCGCCCTGCACGGTCAGCAGGATCCAGCCCGTGTCCCGGGCGTCGACCTGGGACCAGTTCCGGTCCTTGTCGACGGTGTAGCGCTTCGACCTGAACGCGGGGGACTGGTCGCCGCAGGAGCCGACCAGGAAGAACCCGACGACGTCACCGCCGTACTGCTGCTCGACGTGCTCCACCGCCGCGCCGGCCAGGTCGGCGCTGACCGGCAGGTCCCCGTTGGCCATGACCGACTCCATCATGACCGAGGACTGCACGCTGTAGTTCACGAGTACGGCGATCGGGTTGCCGTCGGCGTCGTCGAAGCGGGTGACGCCCACGCTCTTGTCCGACGTCCCCGACTCGCCGGTGCCCAGCCACCAGCCGTCGGCCGTGTGGACGTCCCGGTTGACGTTGACGTCGCAGGTGCCGGAGGCGTGGCCGACCCGCGCGGGCCGCAGCCCCTGCACCGCCGCGGTCACCGCGGCCGCGGCGGCCGCGGTGATGTTCTGCACGTACTGGGCGGCGCCGGCGCTGCTGGTGCTCGCCTGCACGTGCGGGGCGGAGAAGGTGTGCGTCACCGTCACCACGATGTCGCCGGTCGCCACCGAGGCGGTCTTCGCGACGACCGCCCGTATCTGCGCGATCGCCTCCGCGCTGATCGACGTCAGGTCCAGCACCACGAGGGCGACGCGGGCCGCGCCGCTCTCCAGCAGGAGGACGCGAACGTAGAGGTCGTCATGGACGGTGGTGAAACCGTCCAGCGGCAGCAGGGAGGCGGGGATGCCGATGGCGGCCCGGCCCGCACCCACCTTCAGCGCGGCCTCGGATGCCCGGGCCGCGCCCGCGCCGCCCGCGAGCGACGCGGCCGCCACCGTGGCGGCGACGGAGCCGTTCAGAAACGCCCGCCGGTGCAGCCGGCCGCCCGGCCGCACCGTGGGATCCTCGTTGATCGGCGTCAAGGTTCGCTCCTTCCAGCGGGAACAACTGACCGCCCGTATTCGGCCGCCCTGGAAAAGACGGGCAATTTTCCAGGTGTTCTCGTCGAGTAATTGCGGTGCCGGGAGAAATGAGGGACGGGAATGCCGTTTCGGCGCGCCGCGATCGTTGCATCGGTGTAACGGGCCGTCAACGGCGATAACGCGGAACCGATGGTTGCGCGCGACGGCAGCATGTCATCGCCCCAGCGTGTCACGCGAAAATTCAATTCCTGTCGGATTCCTGAGTATCTGTGATCGGCCTGTGATTTCACGTTCTTTGGCCGGAACGCCTCTCGGGGAAAATTTATGAGGGCTATATGGGCGGCGGGGAATTCGACGGGCAGGAGACGGACCCGGCAGCCGAGATCGTGGGATCGGCGGGTGCTCCACGCGGCGTGGCCGGTTCGGCGCGTGCGACGCTCCGGGGCGACGGAACCATGCGTCGGCACGGGCGCAGGGACTTTATGCTCGTGCGAAGCCGCGCGTCCCCAGGGGGCGGACGCGTCGGCCTCGCATGTCGTCACAGTCGGTACAGGGGACCCGGTGCAAACACGATTCGCCGTGCTCGGACCCGTCCGGGCCTGGCGCGGCGGCACGGAACTGGTGCTGGGTCCGCCGAAGGAGCGCGCGTTGCTCGCGCTGCTGCTGACCGAGGCGGGGCATCCGGTCGCCGTCCACGAGATCGTCGACGCCCTGTGGGGCGAGGATCCGCCGGACAGTGCCGTCAACGTCGTCCAGCGGCACATCGGAGCACTGCGCCGGCTGTTCGAACCCGACCTCCCGGCCAGGGGCGAATCCCGCTGGCTGGTGCGGGGCTCGGGCGGGTACCGCCTCGAGGCCGACGCCGACTCCCTCGACCTGCTCCGCTTCCGGGCGCTGCGGAAACAGGCGGGCCAGGCGGCGCAGGACGGCCGACCGGCCACCGCCACCGAGTTGTTGATGGAGGCACTGGCGCTGTGGCGCGGGCCCGCGGCCTCCGGCATCGCGCCCGAGGTGCGATCCCACCCTGCCTTCACCGCACTCGACGACGAGCATCTTGCCGCCGTCAAGGAGGCCGCCGAACTGGCCCTGGAGGCCGGCGGAGGCCTCGGCGCACGGGTCCTGGTGACGCTCCGGCAGGCCGCCGCCCAACACCCCCTCGACGAAGGACTGCAGGCCAGGCTGATCCTGGTGCTCGCCGCCACCGGCCACCAGGCCGAGGCCCTCGACGTCCACCGGCTCGTCCGCACCCGGCTCGCCGACGAACTGGGCGTACAGCCGGGCCCCGAACTCCAGGCCGCCCAACAGCGCGTCCTCGGCCGTACCCCCACCCGGTCCGCGGGCACCCGGCCGGCCGAGTCCGGTGCGGGCCAGGGAGGGAGGGCCGATGCCGAGGCGGTCCGGCCGGAAGCCGTCCCCACCGTGCGCCCCGCCCAACTCCCCGCGGACCTGGCCGCCTTCACCGGCCGACGGGAGGAACTCGCCCGTGTCCAGGCGTTGCTGCCCGCGACCGACGAACCGGCGTCGGCGGTGGTGATCAGCGTCATCGGCGGCATGGCCGGCGTCGGCAAGACCACCCTCGCGGTGCACTGGGCGCACCGCGTCGCCGACCGGTTCCCCGACGGCCAGCTCTACGTCAACCTGCGCGGCTTCCACCCGACCGGCTCGGTCATGAGCACGGCGGAGGCGATACGGTCCTTCCTCGACGCGTTCGGCATCCCCGCCCAGCGCATCCCCGCCGGCCTGGACGCCCAGGCCGCGCTCTACCGCAGCCTGCTCGCCGACCGGCGGGTCCTCGTCGTCCTGGACAACGCGCGCGACACCGAGCACGTCCGGCCCCTGCTGCCCGGCACGCCCGGCTCCATGGTCGTCGTCACCAGCCGCAACCAGCTCTACGGCCTGGTGGCCGGCGAGGGAGCGCACTCGCTGAGCCTGGACGTGCTGAGCGACGCGGACGCGCACGCGTTCCTGATCTGCCGGCTCGGTGCCGAACGGGTCGCGCGGGAACCCGCCGCCGTCGCGGAGATCATCGCCCTGTGCGGACGGCTGCCGTTGGCGCTGGCCGTCGTCAGCGCCCGCGCGGTCGTGAACCCGACGTTCCCGCTCGCGTCCGTCGCCGCCGAACTGCACGAGAGCGAGGAGAGCCTCGACGCCTTCTCCGGCGAGGCCCCGGCCGCGGACGCACGCAGCGCGTTCTCCTGGTCGTATCAGCTGCTCACCCCCGCGGCCGCCCGCGTGTTCCGCCTGCTCGCCCTGCATCCGGGCCTCGACTGCGCGCCGGCCGCCGTCGCCAGCCTGGCCGGGCAGCGGGTCGGCCAGGTCCGGCCGCTGCTCGCGGAGCTGGCCCGCGCCCACCTGATATCGGAGCCCGTGCCGGGCCGCTACGGCTGCCACGAGCTGCTGCGCGCCTACGCCGGCGAACTGGCCCCGACCCAGGAGACGGAGCAGGAGCTGACCGCCGCCCGGCGCCGCATGCTCGACCACTACCTGCACAGCGTGCACGCCGCCGACAGCGTCCTCGCACCCAGCCGGGAACGCATCCGGCTACGGCCCCACGTACCCGGGGTGACCGTCCCGCGGCTGCCCGACCAGGCAGCCGCGGACCACTGGCTGGAGACCAACCGGTCCGTCCTGCTCGCGGTGATCGAGCAGGACACCCGGCACGGCGGCGGCGAACACAGCTGGCAGCTGGCCGCCACCCTGGAGCTGTACCTGGACCGCATCGGACGCTGGGAGGAACAACTCGGCGCACAGACCACGGCCGTCGGCGCCGCCCAACGCCTGGGAGACATCCGCGGCCAGGCGTACGGGCACCGGGCGCTCGGCTTCGTCAGCGGCCGTCTCGAACGCTGGGACGAGGCCGACGCGCATCTGTCGCGCGCCCTTGAGCTGTTCGGCGAGATCGGCGACCGGGCCGGCCAGGGCAGGACCCACCGCTACGCCGCCTTCCTCGCCAACCGGCGGGGACGCCACGCGGTTGCCCTGGACCACTACGACCGGGCGAGCGCCCTCTACCGAGAGGCCGGACTGCGAGGCGTCGAGGCGATGATCGCCAACGAGGTCGGCTGGACGTACATCCTGATGGGCAAGTACGAGGACGCCCTGGAGGAGTGCGGCCGGGCCCTCCGGGGCCACCGGGAGACGGGTGACCGCAACGGCGAGGCCGCCGCCTGGGACAGCCTCGGCTACGCCCACCACCACCTGGACCAGCACGACCGTGCGCTGGAATGCTACCGGCACGGGCTGGAGCTGTACCGGGAGATCCGCGACCGCTATCTGGAGGCCGACACGCTGGTGCACATCGGCGACACCCACCACGCGGCCGGCGACGACGCGCAGGCCGCGCTCGCCTGGCGCGAAGCGCTGGGCATCCTGGAGGAGTTCGACCACCCGGAGGCCACGGACCTCCGCGAGCGGCTGAAGGGCCTCGCCGCACCCGGTCCGGCCCCGCGCCAGTGATCCGTCAGTGATCCGTCAGTAATCCTTCAGAGTTCCGGAAGCGGGCCCTGCCTACGCTCCCCGCTCCGCTCCGTCCGGAGCGGGAGGTGCGTACCGCATTCCCCGTCAGGAACTCGAAGATGACCACGAGCACGCACGCGGCCGCTGCCTCGGCCGCGCGTCGCGACCAGCTGCTGCACACCATGATGTCCGACCACGCCAAGGCGCTGATCGCCTATGCCGAGAAGCTGCTGAACGACCGTCACACGGCCGAGGACATCGTCCAGGAGACCCTCATCCGCGCCTGGCCGCACGCGGAACGCCTCTACAGCACCGAGGGATCGGTGCGGGGCTGGCTCCTCAAGGTCACCCGCAACCTGGTCGTCGACCGGATGCGCAGTGCCACCGCCCGGCACGAGACGATCGGCGCGGACGACCGGGACGTGCCCCTGCCCGACCACTCCGGCGCCGTACTGGCCGCGGTCGAGGCGACCGACCTGCTGCGACAGCTGTCCCCCGAGCACCGGGAGGTACTCCTGCACACCTACCTGTGCGGCCGGACCGCGCAGGAGACGGCCCGTTTCCTCGGCATACCCGCCGGAACCGTCAAGTCCCGGCGGCACTATGCCCTCAACACCCTGCGCGCCAAGGCCGGTCAGGAGCTCAGGCCGGAACGGTGAGCCGGACATCCAGCACCGGGATGTCGACATGGCCGTCCGCGTCGGTCCGCCAGCGCCAGTGCGCGCCGGCGGCCTCGCCGCACACCAGCCCGGTCCAGCCCGCGCCGCCCGGTCCGCACAGGGCGGCCAGCTCGGCGGCCGCCGCCTCGCCCGGCGTCCCGGCCACCACGACCAGACCCCGCACCGGCCTGCGCGCCGCACCGGCACGCACCGTCCCCTGCTCCTCCGCGGGTACGACCGGAGCGGGCGCGTCGACCCGGGGAAGCTGCCGAAGACCCGGCGGCACGGTCAGCGCCAGGGCGCCGTCCGCCCCGCGCAGCACGGTCACCGGAGTCTCCGGGCGGGTCCGCGCGATCTCCGCCAGCACGTTCTGCACGACGTCCCGGGCGACGAGCTGATCACCGCTCACACTGAGGACGCCGTCCAGCCGGCTGAGGTCCACGAACACCGGCTCGCCGTCGGCGTCCGTGCCGGCGCGCACCAGGCAGGCGGAGCCGATCGAGTTCTGTGCCGTCGCGGCGGTTTCCTCGCCGCGGTTCAGCCAGCCGGTGGCGGCTGCCGGGCGGCGCCAGCGGGTCCCGTCGACGTTCGTCCACGGGGCGTCGGCCGTGTCGGCGGCCGCCAGCCACACCGTCACACCCGTGCCGTCGACGCGCAGCGCGTGCACCGGCCGCTCCGGCCGCTGCCGGGTGGGCGCGAACTCGCCGAGGGTGCCGTAGGCGCGTCGCACCGCGTCCGCGTCGGTGGCGAACCGGCGGCCCGTCGCCTGGCGCTGCATCAGCCGGCGCCTGCGCCGCATCGGCTCGCCGAGCCGGCGGACGGCGCGCCGTACGGCGCCGTACGCGATCCGTACCTTGCGCCTGCCGACGATGCCGGCGGTGACCAGGGCGAGCAGGATGGTGCCGAGCACCGCCACGGCCGCGGCCAGCGGAAAGGTGAACGTCGCGGACTGCTGTGCGCCCGGCGCGGACGTCTGCTGTCCCGAGGCCGGGGGAGCCGAGGTCGCGCCCTGGTTCCCGGTGTCCCGGGCCAGTTGGACGCCGGATCCCGAGGCGTCCTCGGGAAGCCGCAGGATCCAGCCCGGGTGCAGCTGGTCGTCCGGGCTGTTCAGGGCGCCGCCGTCCTTCTGCGCCTGACCGCGGTTGAGGTCGAAGATCTCGCCTGACCGCGAGGCGTCGCCCAGCGTGGCCGCGGCGATCGACTGCAGGGTGGCGAGCTGCCCGCCGCTCTGCGCCGGATCGGGCACCACGAACACCTTGATCAGGCTGTCGTCGGACCCCGCCGCGTGCGCGGAGCCGGTCCCGCCCAGCGCCACGAGGCACGCCGCCAGCAGCGCCACCAGGGCACGCAGGAGTGTCCGTACCGCGGGGGTCGGCGCCCTGCGCCCCGATCCCCGGTCCGCGCTGCTGCTCATCGTGTCCACCCATGCCCTTCCTGGTTCCGTTGCACCGACTACACGGAGCCGCCCGGTGAAAACGTTCGATGCGAAATTCGATGCGTACGTGGATGCGAACTCGGTTTGAACCCTTCGCGACGCCGACCCCGTGTACCTGGCGAACACCACCAACTGGCACCGGACCGGGGGACCCCAATGGCACGTCGGCACGCGAGTCCCGAGGACTTCCAGCTCGTTGGCATGGACTCGGACCCGACGCCCGGCGACCCCGACCTGATCCAGGGTGTGATGAAGCGGTACCGGGACATCGGGGACGCCGCGGAGAAGGCGCTGAACGTCCTGAAGAAGGACGGCACGATCTCGCAGGGCCGTGGTTCGGCGATGGACCAGCTGAAGGAGAAGATCGGCGACGATCTCCCGGACAAGCTGACCAAGACCATGAACTCCTACCACGACGCGGCCCAGGCCTACAGCGACTACATGCCGCGGCTGCGCGAGGCCCAGGACACCTTCGACCGGGCGGTGGACCAGGCGCGGACCGCCGCACCCCAGGCGAACCAGACGCCCAGGGAACTCGGCCCGAACCCGACGGACGCGGAGAAGTCCGCGGCGCGCAGCACCCAGGACGCCATCGACGCCGGCAAGTCGCAGCTGAACGCGGCCAAGAGCCTGGCGGAACAGGCCAGGTCGATGCGGGAGAGCGCGCAGCGCCAGTGCGCCGATGTCCTGGACCGGGCGGCGCAGGAGGCGATTCCGGAGCGGAACATCTTCCAGAAGATCGCCGACTTCTTCAAGGACTTCCCGTTCGTCCAGATCCTGCTGGCCGCCCTCGTCGCCGTCGTGGCGGTGTTCTTCCCCGTGGTCGGCGCGCTGCTCGGCGGGGCGTTGTTCGTCTTCAACCAGGTCATCGCCAGTCAGACCGGAGGTATCAAGGCCGGTGACTTCGTCGTCGGCCTGCTCGGGATCGTCCCCGGCGGCGCCCTGCTCAAGTTCGGCGGCAGGGCCGTGGAGGCGATCGCTCCCGCCGCCGTGGCCGCCGTGAAGAACTCCGGTTTCATCGCGAAGAGCAGCGCGTCCTTCACCAAGATCGGTGAGTCCCTCACCAACAGCAAGATCGTCAGCGGTGTTCTCGCCAATCCCGTCGGCAAGGTGGGTGCGGAGATCACCGGCAACTTCCTGACCAACTCGGCGCTGGAGGCGGCTGCCAAGGCGGCCAACGGTGACAAGATCACGGCCGCCGGTGTGTTCGCGGGGGCCGCGGCCGGGGCGGTGGCCGGGGCCGCCTTCAAGGGAGGCATCGGCAGTATCGGGAGGAGGCGCGGGAACCCTCCGGTCGAGGAGGGCAAGGGCGGCCGGTTCGGCGACACCACGGAACCCGCGGCCGGGGACACCGTGGGCAAGCGGGCCGCCGACCAGGTTGGGGGCTTCGTCGAGGAGGGTGCCACCCTCGGGACGAAGATCGGCGTGGGCGTCGCCCAGGGCGGTGACCCCAACGAGGTCGCGGCCGGCGAGATCGCCAACTCCGCGCCGAAGCTCGGCGCCGGGCCGGTCGGCAAGGCGGGCCTCGGGCGCGCGATCGACGGCCTCACGGACAAGATCCCCGTCAAGACCAGCCCCAGGCCCTCGACCGGCTCGCCGAACACGCCCCCCGCCGCCCCGCCGGCCGCCCCGGCCCCGGTCGCGCAGCCGACGCCCCCGGCCCCGGTGAACACACCGGCAGCGGCACACCCGGCGACGCCGGCTCCGGTGGATCCGGCGAACGTGCCCATTCCGCCATCGCCCACCACCCCGCGTCCGGCCACCCCGACCCCGGTGGATCCGGCGAACGTGCCGATCCCGCCGTCGCCCACCGCGCCGCGCCCCGCCACCCCGACCCCGGTGGAACCGGCGAACGTACTCCTGCCGCCCTCCCCGACCACCCCGCACGCCCCCGCCGCGCCGCCGCCCGCTCCCGCCTCCTCGGACGGCGCCGGCTCCCCGGGCCGGCCCGCCGTCCCCCCGATCAGCACCTCCGACTCGCAGTCGAACTCCAGCAGCGAGCCGTCGTCCCCGTCGAGCGACGGATTCGTCACCGCGCCGACGAGCCCCACCGAGGGGTAGGGCGGCGGCAACGGCCGCCGGCCGTCCCCGCCGTCCGCGCACCCGCACCCAGTCCTCCGTCCCGAAGGGACGGATCGCACCAACCGACCAGCAAGGAGTTCTCCCATGCCCAACTACGCCGTCAACTCGGACACCACCGCCTCCACCTCGCAGGCCCTGCTCCAGGACTTCTCCCAGCTCCAGGACAAGCTCAACGAGGTCAAGGGCAAGATCTCCAACCTGCTCGCCGACGGCTACAGCACGCCGGCCGCCCAGCAGAAGTTCTCGCCGTTCTTCGACGAGTTCGCCAAGGGGTTCGACCAGGTCAACCAGGGCCTGCAGGGTATCGGCCAGTACGTGAAGTCCGTCGGCGAGGCCTTCGACCAGACCGACAGTCAGCTCGGTTCCAACCTCTCCTGACCCACCGGCCCGGCTCGCCGCCACGGCGGGCGGTGCCGTACCCACCTCCACCCGAGCTCCACACGAGAAGGACGATGAGCAGTGCGACTGACCGTCAGCGTGCGTGACCCGCAGGTCGAGGGGGTGTCCGCCACCGTCGCCGTGGAAACAGAACCGTCCGCGCAGACGGGCAGGTTCGCGGCCGAGCTGGCCCGGGCCGTCGGGTATGCCGAGGCGGCCGCGGGGGAGCCGTCCCTCTACATCGGCTCGACCCCCGTCGACCCGGACACCACCCTCCAGGGCGCCGGTGTCCGGGACGGCATGGACCTCGGGCTCGGGGCTCCCCTTCCCCGGGAGCCCGAGCCCGAGGGCCGTACCGAGGTCCGCCTGGTGTCGGGCCCGGGCGCCGGAACCGTCTTCCGGCTGGTCCCCGGCGACTACGACATCGGCAGCGGCCCCCAGTGCCGGATCCGCCTCGCCGACGGCGCCCCGCCGCTCGCGGCCCGGATCCGGGTCCGCCTCGACGGGGGCGCCGAACTCCTCATGACGGACGGGGCGTTGCTCGACGGCAAGCCCGCGCAGGACCCCGGCCCGTGGCGGGAGGGCAGCCAACTGGCCGTCGGCGACACCCTGCTGGAGCTGACCTCACGCCCGACGGCCCGCGCCCCGCTGACCCCGGCCCAGGACGGTCTCGGCCTGGAGTTCAACCGGCCGCCGAGGTTCCTGCCGCCCGCCGCGGGCGCCAAGTTCCGGCTGCCCACCCCGCCGGTCAAGCCCGACAAGCGGCCCATCCCGCTGCTGCCGATCCTGCTGCTGCCCGCCGGCAGCGCCGCGATCGCCATCTTCGTCACCCACCGCTGGTCCTTCGTCTTCATTGCCCTGCTCTCCCCGATCGCCGCCCTGGTCACCCAGTTCGGCGGCCGCAAGCAGGCGATGCTCAAGTACCTGGAGAAGAAGGAGGAGTACGACCAGGCGCTGGCCCGGGTGCGCGCGGACATCGACGCCGCCGTGCTGGAGGAACAGCACAACCTGCGGCTGTCGCTGCCCGATCCGGCGACCCTGCTGCAGATGGCGGTGCAGCCCTCGGAACGGCTGTGGGAACGCCGTTGGCAGGACCCCGACTTCCTCACCGTACGGGTCGGCACCACCGATCTGCCCTCGTCGGTGAGCGTCGACGACCCCGAGCAGGACGAGCACCGGCGTTCCACCGTGCCGTGGCTCAACCAGGTGCCGGTCTCCGTGGCGCTGCGCCGGGCCGGTGTCGCGGGCGTGGCGGGACCGGGCGCGACCCGGCTGGCCGGCTGGCTGACCGCCCAGGCCGCCGCCCTGCACAGCCCCACCGACCTGCGGATCGTCGTCCTCGCCGGACCGGACGGCGAACGCGACTGGTCCTGGACCCGCTGGCTGCCTCACACCCAGGCCCAGGGCGAGGACGCCTACGCCCTGATCGGCTCCACCGCCGACTCCCTGGCCCGGCGCATCGGCGAACTCGGCCAGCTCGTCGCCTCCCGCACGGCCGCGGGCCCCGACGTCGTCCGCGGCGGGGCCAACGGTTACCCCGATGTCCTCGTCGTCCTCGAACAGGCCCGCCGGGCCCGCTCGTTGCCGGGCGTGATCGCGCTGCTGCGGGACGGCCCGTCCGTGGGCGTCCACACGATCTGCATCGACCGCGAGGAGCGGCTGCTGCCCGAGGAGTGCGGCGCCGTAGTCGTCACCGAACCGGGCGCCACCACGTCCCGGGTGCGCACCGGCTCCGGCGCCGCGCTGGAGAACGTCCGCAGCGACTCGCCGGAACCCGACTGGTACGAGCACTTCGCCCGGGCCCTGGCCCCGCTGCGCGGTGTCGGCGACAGCGACGAGAGCGCCCTGCCCGGCGCCGTACGCCTGCTGGACCTGCTGCACATCGAACCGCCCACAGCGGAGGCCGTGGTGGCCGGCTGGTCGCTGGGCGGCCGCAGCACCCGCGCCCTGCTCGGCATCGGGTACGACGGCGAGTTCGCCGTCGACCTGGTCCGCGACGGCCCCCACGCACTGATCGCCGGCACCACCGGCTCCGGCAAGTCCGAGCTGCTGCAGACCCTGGTCGCCACGCTCGCCGTGGTCAACCGGCCCGACGAGATGACGTTCGTGCTCGTCGACTACAAGGGCGGCAGCGCCTTCGCCGAGTGCGCCGACCTGCCGCACACCGTCGGCCTGGTCACCGACCTCGACACCCGGCTCGTGGAGCGGGCCCTGGTCTCCCTCGGCGCCGAACTGCGCCGCCGGGAGACCCAGTTGGCGCAGGCCGCCGCCAAGGACATCGAGGACTACCTCGACAAGCGCGCCCGCGGCGGCAACGTGCTGCCCCCGCTGCCCCGACTGCTGCTGGTCATCGACGAGTTCGCGTCCATGGCCCGGGAACTGCCCGAGTTCATCTCCGGTCTGGTGAACATCGCGCAGCGCGGCCGCTCGCTCGGCATCCACCTGGTGCTGGCCACGCAGCGCCCCGGCGGCGCGGTCACCCCGGACATCCGCGCCAACACCAACCTGCGGATCGCCCTGCGCACCACCGACACCAGCGAGAGCCGCGACATCATCGACGCCCCCGACTCCGGGGACATCTCGCCCGCCAACCCGGGCCGCGCCTACGCCCGGCTCGGCCCTTCGGCCCTGCTGCCGTTCCAGTCCGGCCGCGTCGGCGGCCGGCGCCCCGGCGGTCAGGCCGCCGTGGGGACCGAGGTGTCCGTCCGCGCGGAGACGGTGACCTGGCAGAACCTCGGTGGCCCGGTGCCCACCGCCCGCTCCCGGGGCGGCTCCGGCGCGGCCCAGACCGAGGCCGTCACCGACCTGGCCGTCCTCGCCGGAGCCGTCGCCCAGGCGGCCCGGCTCGCCGAGGTTCCGCGCCAGCCCAGCCCCTGGCTGCCGCCGCTGCCCGCCCTGCTCCCGTGGACCCCGCCGCCCGCGCCCAAGCCCACCGCCGAGCGGGAAGCGGCCCTGCCCGCCGTGGAGTACGGCGTGGTCGACCTGCCCGCCCAGCAGACCCGCGTCCCCCTGGTCCTCGACCTCGACCGGGCCGGCCACCTGCACATCGTCGGCTCGCCCCGCAGCGGGCGCTCCCAGACCCTGCGCACCCTGGCCGGCGCCCTCGCCCAGGCCCACGGCGCCGACGACGTCCACCTGTACGGCATCGACTGCGGCAACGGCGCGCTCAACGCCCTGACGGCGCTGCCGCACTGCGGTGCCGTCGTCGACCGCAACCAGACCGAGCGCCTCGGCCGCCTCCTGGACCGCCTCGGCGCCGAACTCACGGCCCGCCAGAGCATCCTGGGCGCCCGGGGCACGGCCGACCTGACCGAGCTGCGCCGGGCCCAGCCCGCCGAGGAACGGCTCGCCCACATCGTGCTGATGGTCGACCGGTTCGAGGTCTTCGAGCGCGAGTTCACCCAGTACGACAACGGCAGCTACATGGAGCGCATGATCCGCCTGCTGCGCGACGGCGCGGGCGTCGGCATCCACGTCGTCCTCGCCGGTGACCGGGTGCTGGGCAGCAGCAGGTTCTCCGGAACCACCGAGGACAAGATCGTCCTCAGGCTCAACGACCGGCAGGACTACTCCAGCGTGGGCATCCCCAGCAAGTCCGCGCCCACCGACCCCGCACCCGGGCGCGGCATCCGCACCCAGGACCTCAGCGAGGCGCAGATCGCGGTGCTCGGCGAGGACCTGTCCGGCACCGCCCAGGCCGAGGTCCTGTTCGGCCTCGGCCGGGAGCTGACCGAACGCGAGGCCCCGGTCCCCGCCGCACGCCGCCCGATCCGCCTCGACGTGCTCCCCGACCAGATCACGTACGCCGAGGCCCTCGCCCTGCACACCCGGGGCGGTCCCATGCGGCCCCTGGTGGCCGTCGGCGGCGACACGCTCACCTCGCTCTCCCCGGACCTGGCGGACGTGCCGACGTTCGTGATCGCCGGGCCGCCGCGCACCGGCCGCAGCACCGCCCTGCTCACCGCGGCGGAGTCCCTGCTGGCGGCGGGCGCCGGCCTCATCGTGCTCGCCCCCCGGCGCTCGCCGCTACGGCAGTTGAACGGACGGCCCGGCGTGGCCGCCCTCATCACCGACGCCGAGGTGAGCGCACAGGAGTTCCGGCAGGCGCTCGGCAACGTGCCGGAGGAGCAGGGCGTGATCGTCGTGGACGACGCCGAGCTGTTCATGGGCGCCGAGATCGACCCCGACCTCGCGCTGCTCGCACGCGGCGGGGCCGGCACCGGCTGGGGCGTCCTCGCGGCCGGCAACGCGGAGTCGCTGGCGCTGAGTCTGGCCGGCTGGATGGGCCAGGTGAAGCGCAACCGCACCGGCATGCTGCTCTCCCCGCAGGGGCTGAGCGACGGCGAGGTCATCGGCGTCAAGCTGACCCGGGGCGTCGTCGGACAGGCGCCGCAGCCGGGCCGGGGCCTGCTGCACCTGGGCGACGGAACGCTGCGGACGGTCCAGGTCCCGTTGCTGGAGGCGCTCGCAGGGGACCTCTGAAGCCGGGAGGCGCGCCCCCGCTTCCCCCCGTCCGGGGGCGCGCCTCCCCCTGCCCGCGGGACCGGCCGGACGGCGGGTCCCGCGGAAGGGCGAAGGGCGGCCGGACCGTGGGGGTCCGCCCAGAGACCGGCGAGCGCGATGATGACGGTGAGTCCGGCGAAGACGAC
>NZ_JBEYVI010000030.1:0-148645 GCF_040643955.1 Streptomyces sp. NPDC047061 | reverse complement strand
GAGCTGCTGCGCTACCTGACCATCCCGCACCTGCTGGCCCGGCGCGCGGTCGTCGACGACATCGAGATCGACGGCGAGGTCATCCGTGCCGGAGAGGGCGTCATCGCGTCTCTCCTGGCGGCCAACTGGGACCCGGCGGCCTTCCCGGAACCGGACAAGGTCGATCTGGAGCGCAAGGCGGCGCACCACATGTCGTTCGGCTGGGGACCGCACCAGTGCGTCGGGCAGCAGCTGGCCCGTGTCGAACTCCAGGTGGTCTTCGGCGCCTTGTTCCGCCGCATTCCGGCGCTGCGGATGGCTGTCGACCTCTCGGAGCTGAAGTTCAAGGAGGACTCGCAGGCCTACGGCATCTACGAGCTGCCCGTCGCCTGGTAGCCCGGCCGACGGTGCGAGCCGGAGCCCCGAAACCCCGAAGAGAAGGGGGCTGCGACGGTCTTCGCCCCAGGCTGGCCGTGGCCTGCGGACCGTGGCCGGATCTGCGCTGTGGCCGACGTGGACAAAACGCCCTCGTCGGCGGAGCGGGAAGCGACAGAGGCACCACCCGTCCCCTTGCGTAACAGCAGCCCCATGCGTAACAGCAGTCCCTTGTCGCCCGGCCACCGGGAAGGCCGATTGCTGTGGTGCAGATCACGCCCCTAGCGTCGCTCCAAAAGCCGATCCCCTTGGGAGCGACGATGACGCTACGGCAATTCCCTACGGCGCAGACATCCGGCCTCGACGAACAGGGCTGGACCCCACGGCTCGTCATATCGACGATCGCCATGGTGATGGTGGTGGAGCTGGTCGCCCTCAGCTACACGATGACCTCGACGGCGCTCCCCTCGATCACCCGGCACTTCCGTACCGATCAAGGTGGCTGGCTCCTCACCTGTTACATGCTCACCGGTGCCGTCGTCAGCCCGCTTCTCGGCAAGCTGGCCGACCTCCACGGCAAACGACGGGTGCTGCTGGTCGCTCTGTCCACCGCCACGGTCGGTGCGGCGGTCTCCGCCCTCGCACCGTCCTTCGGGGTCCTCCTGGTCGGCCGATGCCTGGAGGGGGTCGCCATCTCCGGCATGTTCCTCACGTATTCGCTGATGCGGGACGTGTATCCGCCGCGCACGCTTCCCCTCGCCGCCAGCGTCTCGGTGACCGGCATCGGGGCCTTCGGGGTCGGTGTGCCGTTCCTGGTCGGATGGCTGCTCGACACCTTCGGCTTCCGGGGCATGTACACCTTCAACGTCATCGTGATGATCCTTCTGGGAGTGCTGATCCGGTTGAGCACCCCGGAGACCCGGCTGCGGCATGCCGCGCGCGCCGACTACGCGGGCGCGGTGCTCCTCGGGGGCGGCCTCGCCCTGGTACTGGTCGCGGTCAGCAAGGGGCAGCAGTGGGGCTGGTCCTCGGCCTCCGTCCTCGGCCTGTTCGCCGTCGGCCTCGCGGCCTTCGCCGGGTTCGTGCTGCGCGCCCGCAGGACCGCCGAGCCCATCCTGAACATCAGGCTGTTCACCAGGCGCCCGATCCTCCTGGCGGCCGTCACCGGCGCGGCGGCCTACGGTGCGACGGTGGTCCCCGCCACGATCCTGCCCATCCTCGCGCTCACCCCCGCCTCCGCCGGCAGGACGTACGGTCTGGGCATGACGGCCTTCGCCTTCGCCGCCATCGCCTCACCCCAGGCATTCGCCCAAGTGATCGGCGGGGTCACCGTCAGCCGTGCCGTACGGCGTCTCGCGGCACGCTGGTGCATGGTCGCCGGCCTCGTACTGATCGCGGCCGCGGGTCTCTTCCTGGTCTTCTTCCACGACAGCCTGTGGGAGGTGCTCGCAGGCGCGGTGTGTGACGGGCTCGGGACGGGCCTTGCCTACGGCTCCGTGCCGAACATGGTCATCACGGAGACTCCGCCGGAGGAACAGGCTTCCATCGCCGGCAGCGTCCAGGTCTGCCAGAGCGGCTTCGCCAGTGTCGTTCCCGTCATCATGTTCGCCATCATGGCGGGCTCGTCGACCGTCTCCGCGGCCGGTGTCCTCTACGCCGAGCCGGGCATCCGCGGGGCGTTGCTGCTCATGGTCGGGCTGGCGGTCTGCGGGGCCGTCCTCGCGGTCACCGTGCTGGCGCCGAAGCGGCACCATGCGGCCTCGGTCACGGTCTCCCCGGCACCGGCCGCCCTGGTGGACGGAGGCGTGGACGGCTGAGCATCCGGACGGGCAGATCATTCTGCCGTCACGGCATTTGACGGAGAGACAGTCGGCATGTCCGTGCCCGAAGGGCACATGAGAGGGAGCAGTGCAGTGACAACCACCTTGGGACTCATCGGAGCGGGGCGAATCGGCAGCGCTCTGGCCAGACTGGCGATCGCCGCGGGGCTGGAGGTCGTCGTGAGCAACTCACGCGGGCCTGAGACGCTCGGGGAGTTGGTGGCGTCGTTGGGGGAACGGGCCCGTGCCGCGGACGTATGTGACGCGGCGCAGGCCGGTCACCTCGTGGCGGTGACAGTGCCGTTGGGAAGCTGCACCGCGCTTCCCGTCCCCGAGCTCGCCGGCAAGATCGTGATCGACACCATGAACTACTATCCCGAACGGGACGGCAACATCGCCCAGTTGGACCAGCAGGAGCTCACCTCCAGTGAGTTGGTCCAACGGCGGCTGTCAGGTTCACGGGTGGTCAAGGCGTTCAACAACATCGACTTTCGCCGACTGGAGCTGCTCGCCCGTCCCGGGATCTCTGCCGAACGGAGCGCACTGCCCGTCGCCGGCGACGAAGACAAGGCCAGGACCGAGGTGCGCGAACTGCTCGACGTGCTCGGCTACGACAGCGTGGACGTGGGGAACCTGGCGGAGAGCTGGCGCTTCGAGCCGAACACCTCGGTCTACGTGCAGCCTTATCTGCCGGACCGTCCGGCCGGGTTGAGCGGCGTCGATGACACCATGCGCTGGTTCCTCGAATGCCCGGGTGCCGTCCTCGCCGCCGACGAGGTCGAGAGGCTTGTGCGCACGACGTCGCGCATGTCTCCCGCGACCGCCCGGGAGCGTCTGGACTGACTCCGGATCCGAGGTGAGCGCCGCAGCCGACGGCGGGCAGGTGCCACGGTCTGTCCGGACGTGCCGGGCGGCTCGGCCACGGTGCACGGATCCGGACCTCGCCTGCGGGCGGCTGTGCACCCGAGCCGGCTCCGTACCCTGCGCCAAGGCCCTTGTGACCGGGTGTCGGTCAACGGGGGCCTCGGACAGCAGAAGCCACGACCTGGCGCACGCGATGCCGCAAAGCACCGCTTTTTCGTACCGGCGACCGCCCGCCAAGATTCTTCACGTGCCCGTTCCGTTGAGCGGACACCCCCCGCCCGCCCACGCGTGACCGTCCCCATGCTGGGCTGCCATTACGCCACGAAGCCACCCTGTGCCCTTCAAAGGAAGAGACACGCATGGTGCTCAACGTCGCGAGACGCCTCCTACGCAGTCTGACCGTCCTGTTGCTCGTCACCATGGGCACGGTGGCACTGCTGAGCCTGGCACCCGGTTCGGCCGCCTCCGTCATCCTGGGTGAGAACGCCACGCCCAAAGCGGTCGCCGAACTCAACGCACGGCTGGGCATGGACCGGCCCCTGTGGCTGCAGTACGTCGACTGGCTGAAACACGCGGTCACGGGCGACCTCGGTACCTCGCCGGTGACGAACGAACCCGACCCTCGGGCATGCCGTCGGGGCAGCCGAGCGGTATGCCCTCCGGCTCCGGCATGCCCTCCGGAGGACCGGGCGGCGGCGGAAGCGGCGGCCCCACCACGACCATCAAGTCGGCCAAGGCGTCGCTGACGCAGAAGACGGCCCTCACCACCGCCAAGGGCAAGACGGTGGGCAAGGCCGGCGACGCCTACACCACCGACAAGGTCGTCAACCTCGTCATCGACGACTTCAAGGAACTGAGCTTCAAGGACTCGGCCACCGGGGAGACCCTGAAGTACAACCTCTTCGTGCCCGAGGACTACGACGCCTCGCAGAAGTACCCTCTGGTGCTGTTCATGCCGGACGCGACGGCCACAAGTACCGTGACGCGGACGACCCTGGTCCAGGGGCTGGGCGCGGTGTGCTGGGCGAGCCCGGAGGACCAGGCCAAGCGCAAGGCGTTCGTGCTGGCCCCGCAGTACTCCAGACCCACGGTCGACGACAGCTTCCAGGCGTCCGACATGCTGGACACCACCGTGCACCTGGTCAGGTCGCTCACGAAGCAGTACAGCATCGACACCGACCGGCTGTACTCCACGGGCCAGTCCGGGGGCGGGATGATGGCCCTCGCGATCAACATCAAGTATCCCGATCTGTTCGCCGCGTCGCTCATCGTCGCCGCGCAGTGGGATCCCGCCAAGGTCGCTCCGCTGGCGAAGAAGAAGATGTGGATCGTGGTCTCGAAGGGCGACGCGAAGGCCTACCCGTACGAGAACAAGATCACGAAGATCCTGGAGGGGAAGGGGGCCACCGTCAGCCGGGCCACCTGGGACGGCCGGTCGACGTCGGCGCAGCTGTCCGCGGAGGCGAAGAAGATGGCCGCCGAAGGCAGCTCGATCAACTACTCCATGTTCCGGAAGGGCACGGTCGTACCCACCGACGCGGACGACAACGCCACGAACGAACACCTCTGCACGTGGCGGGTCGCTTACACCGTCGAACCCATCCGGGACTGGATCTTCCAGCAGCGGAAGTAGGACCTGCCGCACGGTTTCACCGCGCAGCCGACGCGAGCCGTCGAGTGGCGACGCCGGCGCCCACGAAACCGGCGTGGGCGCCACGGGGGGCGCCGCTCGGTGTCTACCACGTGCAGGGCAACTCGACGACGATCGCGGTCGGTCCTCCGGCGGGGCTGGTGACGGTCACGATGCCGTCCAGCGCCGCGGCCCGGCGCTGGACGGCGCGCAGACCGGTACCGCGCGCCTCGTCGGCGCCGCCCAGACCGTCGTCCCAGATGATCGCCCGCAACCCCGCGGGCAGGCGGTCGAGCTGGACGGAAGCACGGTGTGCGCCGCTGTGCCCGGCGACGTTGGCGAGGGCTTCGGTCACGGCGAAATATATGGCCGACTCGACCGGGGCCGGCGCTCGGGGACCGTCGTCCCCCAGGCCGTGGAC
Source organism: Streptomyces sp. NPDC047061 (assembly GCF_040643955.1). Taxonomy (NCBI): domain Bacteria; kingdom Bacillati; phylum Actinomycetota; class Actinomycetes; order Kitasatosporales; family Streptomycetaceae; genus Streptomyces; species Streptomyces sp. NPDC047061. Next base: position 143,556 of record NZ_JBEYVI010000030.1, on the reverse strand, counting down.
ATCCACGAGCACGTCCAGTCCGCACCCCGCGGCGAAGGCCCGTACCGCTCCCACGAGCCCGCGGTCCGTGAGGACCGGAGGGTGCATCCCGCGGACGATGCGGCGGAACTCGGCGAGAGTGGCCTCGACCTCGTCCTGGGCGTCGGCGAGGAGCGTACGAGTCCCCTCGGGGCCGTGGTCGTGGGCGCGTTGCGCCAGTCCGATACGCATGGACAGCGCCACCAGGCGTGCCTGCGGGCCGTCATGGAGGTCCCGTTCTACGCGGCGCAGTTCGGCGGTGTGCGCCGCGAGGGCCTCGGCGCGGGTCACGGTCAACTGCTCCACGCGGTTGGCGAGTCGGTCCTTGGGGGAGGGGCTGAGCAGAGCGCGCGACCACCGGGAGTCGAGATGGGCGAGCCGGGTGATCAACGGGAGCACAACCGCCTGGCGACGCAGCAGCACGCACCACAGGCCGTCGACGATCAGCCCCGGCAACCAGAGCAGCACTGCCACGATGCCGAGGCAGCCGTAGCCGTAGTGGGCGATCAGCCAGCGCAGATCGCGATGTGTGTGCGGGTCCCGGACCGCTGTGCGCAGCCGTTCGCCGAGTGACCCGGTGATCGGCCGGTAGGCCTCGGAGATCTCCCGGCCTGTCCAGGCGGCGACCTGGCGCCGCTTGGCGCCGGCGACACGGCGCAGCAAAAGGACGGCCTCGGGCAGCAGCCAGGCACCCACCAGCAGGGCCGTTCCGGCGGCTGCGATCAGCAGCACGCACAGGAACAGGCACGACGCGAAGGCCAGGGCAGAGGCCTGGATGAGGTGCTGGGTGGCCCGCGCGCTTTGTCGAATCGTCTTCCACATGACATCGACGCTAAGTGAACCGGGACAAACCCACAGGGGAGCAGGTGCCGATTCCGTGGTGTAGCGGGCTACACCACGGAATCGGGAGAGCACTCCCTCGTAGCGGCGCGCGGCTCGCGAAAGGGTTGAGAACGGAAACGGACGCTTCCCCACCGTGGCCCGACCGGTCGGGCATCCCCACGGAGGCGGTCTCTGTTCCTCCTGACATTTCTGAACCACTGATGCGGAGGCTTCCCCCGTCATGGCAACTGTCCTCTATCACCTGGGCCGTGTGGCTTTCAGATGGCGATGGTTCGTCGCCCTGTTGTGGGTAGCGGTGTTGGGGGCCGTCGGACTAGCGGCGTCCAAGGCTCCCGCAGCGGCCGACGAGGGCTTCACGATGCCCGGGATCGAGTCCCAGAAGGCGTTCGACCTGATGGAGAAGCGCTTCCCCGGTACGACGGCCGACGCCGCGACCGCACGGATCGTGTTCATCGCGCCCAGCGGTGAGAAGGTCACCGCGTCCGACAACCGGGCCGCGATCGAGAAGCTCGTCGACGAAGCGGCCGACGGCTCCCAGGTCGCCGGTGCGGTCGACCCCTTCCAGGCCAAGGCCGTCAGCAAGGACGGCACGACCGCGTACGCCACCGTCTCCTTCAAGGCGAAGGCGGACGACCTCACCGACACCAGCAAGAAGCATCTTGAGCGAGCCATCGACCAGGCCCGGGACGCGGGTCTGAGGGTCGAGGTCGGCGGTGACGCGCTCGCGAAGCAGCCCGCGGCCGGCGGAGCCGCCGAGGGGATAGGCATCGCCGTCGCCGCGCTCGTTCTGCTGATCACTTTCGGATCCCTGGCGGCCGCCGGCCTGCCCCTGCTCGCCGCGATCATCGGTGTGGCCGTCAGCATGACCGGGATCATGGCGCTGGCCCAGACGTTCGGTCTGTCGGAGAACACCGGCACGCTCGCCAGCATGCTGGGCCTGGCCTGTGGTATCGACTACGCCCTGTTCGTCGTCTCCCGCTACCGGGAGGAGCGTGCCAAGGGCCACGCGCCGCGGGAGGCCGCCGGTCTGGCCGTCGGCACGGCGGGCTCCGCGGTCGTCTTCGCCGGACTCACCGTCATCATCGCGCTCGCCGGTCTCTGGGTGGTCGGCATCCCGATGCTCACCAAGATGGGCCTGGCCGCCGCCGGCGCGGTGTTGATGGCCGTGCTGATCTGCCTGACCCTGGTCCCGGCGATCCTCGGATTCTGGCCCAACGCGGTGCTCTCGCGTGGCGCCCGCAAGAACTCCAAGCGCTACCGCAGGAAGCAGCTCAAGACCGACAACGGTGGCTCTCGCTGGGCCAAGGTGGTCGTACGCCTTCCCCTGCCCGTGCTGGTGCTCGGGGTGGTGGGACTGGGCGTGGTCGCGACGCCCGTGACGCACCTCGAACTCGGCATGCCGGGCGACGAGGCCAAGCCGACCTCCACCACCGAGCGCCGCGCCTACGATGCCCTTGCCGAGGGGTTCGGCCCCGGTTTCAACGGGCCTTTGAGCATCGTCGTCGATGCCAAGGGATCCGCTGACCCGAAGGCGGCGGTGACCACGATCTCGAAGCGCATCGCGGCCACGAAGGGCGTCGTCTCCGTCTCGCCCGCCCGTTTCAACCAGGCAGGGAACACGGCGGTGTTCGCCGCCACCCCGTCCACCAGCCCCACCGACCAGAAGACCAAGGACCTGGTCAAGACCATCCGTGACAACCGGCCGGGCATCGAGAAGGATGCCGGTGTCTCCTTCGAGGTGACCGGCAAGACCGCGCTGGACATCGACGTCGCGGAAAAGGTGCAGGCCTCGCTGATCCCCTACCTCGCGGTGGTGGTCAGCCTCGCGATCGTGCTCCTGCTGCTGGTCTTCCGCTCCCTCCTCGTGCCGCTCAAGGCCGCCTTCGGCTTCCTGCTCTCCGTCCTCGCGGCCCTCGGCGCCGTCGTCGCGGTCTTCCAGCAGGGCCACGGCGCGCATCTGCTGGGCGTGCAGTCCACCGGCCCGATCATGAGCATGATGCCGATCTTCCTGGTGGGCATCGTCTTCGGCCTCGCGATGGACTACGAGGTGTTCCTGGTCTCCCGGATGCGCGAGGCCTACGTCCACGGGGACGGTCCCAAGGAGGCGATCGTCTCCGGGTTCCGGCACAGTGCCCGGGTCGTCGTGGCCGCGGCGCTGATCATGACGGCCGTGTTCTCCGGATTCGTCGGCGCCGACGAATCGATGATCAAGATGATCGGCTTCGGACTCGCGATCGCGGTCGTCTTCGACGCCTTCGTCGTCCGCATGGCGATCGTGCCGGCGATTCTCTCCCTGCTCGGGAACAAGGCCTGGTACCTGCCGAAGTGGCTGGCCCGGGTGCTGCCCGACATCGACGTCGAGGGCGAGAAACTGAGCCGGAAGGTACCCGCCCCGGTTGCTTCCGTGGACAACGGAAACCAGCCGGCGGAGTCCGCCTTGACTCACTGAGCCGGAGCTGGAGGGGCCGCCCTTGATGGGCGGCCCCTCGCCTGCTCGCCATACACCTTGACGACGACAGGAGACCCCGATGAGGACTCATCTCCGTGCCCTGGCTGCCGGCCTCGCGTTCGCCTGCGGTGTTCTCGCCGTGTCGGTCGGCGTCGTGCGGCAGGAGGCCACCGCGCCGGGATACGACGATCTGGAGCGCAGTCATGGGGCTCCGACGACTGAGTACGACCGGACAGCGTCGACCGGCCTCTGGATGACGGTCTTCGACGCCAGCCACCAAGAGCGCCCTGCCGGGTTGCCGCATCACCGCGGCCCTCGGTCCCCGGCGTTGGCGGAATCGGTTGTTCAATCCTGGGCGGTGTCGCGGTGAGAACGGCTGTCCGGCGTTGTCCCAGGCACGGGGCGGAATAGGTGCAGGCCGGCCCGCCCACTACCTGGTGCGGGTGCACGGGGTGCATAACGAACTCCCTCTGCCGAGGCGTTCGAGGGTGTTGAGGAGTACGACGGCGGTGGTGCGGCCAGCGACGGGCGCGAGCCGACTGTCGAGTGGGTCGACCAGGCGCGGGCATGACTGACGCGCCGCGGGGGTCGGCAATCCATTTCGGTGGGCAGAAGCCGCAGATGCGGCGTTCTTCCTCCTCGACCGGCCGGAGGTGATCACGCGGGACCGGACGGCGGAGGCCGGGCCGCGGATGGCCGCGCATGTGTGTCCCGGTATGGCGAGGGGTGTTGTGCCTGTGTGCCGTGGCTCGGGTGCTGGAACTCTGAGCAGGCTCAGACGTGGCCGTTACGCCAGGCCCAGGCGGCAAACTCGACCCGGTTCCGGGCCGACAACTTGAGCTGGATGCTGGACAGATGCGTCTTCACTGTGGACAGCGAGACGTACAGCTCGGCGGCGATCTCGGCGTTGGTGCGGCCGGCGGCGACGCAACCAGCATCGCAACGAGCTGTTCATGCGACACAGCACTCGACGGTGCCTGAACCACCTGCTCGGCCTGCTCGTTCTCCACGGCGGTCTCCGTCATCAGACGCGTCTCCTTGATCATCAGATCCGCCGTTGATTAGACACTCCCGGTGGGAGTCGTGGCGGACGAGCTCAGGGCGCGCCTGGGTCTCCGATGTTCGTATCGACGTTCCATCGTCGGGGCAGGTCTGCGTCGCAGAAGACGCAGACGAAGTGGCCCTCTCGCACGATGTTGTGCTGCTGGCAGCCCAGGCACCGGCGGAAGAGCACCGGGTGTGTGAAGTAGTCCGGGTGGCCGAGGGCGGCTTGGTCCAGGGCCTGTGCCACGGCTGGCCACGAGGCGACGTCCGGGCAGTAGCCGGTCGACTGGTTGCTGACCTCGGTCACTATCCAGCGTCCGGCCTCCGACGCAAAGCTGACTTCGCCGGCGCCCAGCACTCGGCCGCCGCCCGCGCAGGCGGCGTGTTCGCTGCGGTGTGGTGCCAGTAGCAGGGCGCCGTCCGTGCCGATGACGAAGGTGAAGGGCTCCTTCAGTTCCTCGGTGCTCTGGGCTGCTGCCCAGTCGGCGAAGTCGGCAGGTGTGCGGATCGTGGCACCGCTGTTCGCTGTCTGGACGGCGGCGATCACGTGATGCGGCCCGACATAGCGGTAGGCCCGTCGCGACGCGCTCATGTCGCTCAACGTAGAGCACGTCGTCTTGACGTGCTCAGAGTTTCGGCGCGTGGATCTTGGCCTTCCCCCTCAGTGCGGCTGCTGGTGGTGCGCCGGTTACAGGCGCTTCGCTGTGCGGGCGCGCAGCAGCAGCCACTGACTCGCGTCGGCGCCGCCTGGGCGCGCGGCCGGTCCGTGCTGTGAGAGACGATCTTCAGCCTAGGGTGTGATACCGCCTCTGACCTGCGCTGATCCTGTGCTTGATAAAACCACGTGTGGGTATTGCCACACAGTGGGGGGACGGTGGTCCCGCTAGGGTCTGTTCACTGCCTACAAAATCACCGGAGGGGCCATGGCGTTCGGCTGGATCGACGATCAGGCGGAGCAGCGCCGCCGCGCCGGACTGGTACGGACCCTGCGCCCCCGCCCCGCCGACTCGCCGCTGCTGGACCTGGCGAGCAACGACTACCTGGGTCTCGCCCACCACCCGGAGGTCGCCGAGGGCGCCGCCGCGGCGGCCCGGACCTGGGGCGGCGGCTCCACCGGCTCAAGGCTGGTGACCGGCACCACCGAACTCCACACCGAACTGGAGCGGGAACTGGCCGGATTCTGCGGGTTCGAGGCCGCCCTGGTCTTCTCCTCCGGCTACGCCGCGAACCTGGCCGCCGTCACCACGCTCGGCCCGCACGGCTCCCTGATCGTCTCCGACGCGCTCAACCACGCCTCCCTGATCGACGGCTGCCGGATGGCCCGGGGCACCACCCAGGTCGTCGGGCACGCCGACCCGGACGCCGTACGCAAGGCGCTCGGGACGCACGAGGGGCCCGCGGTGGCCGTCTCCGACACGGTGTTCTCGGTCGACGGGGACGCGGCACCACTGGCCGCGCTGGCCGAGGCGTGCCGGGAGCACGGCGCCGGACTGCTGGTCGACGACGCCCACGGGCTCGGGGTCCTCGGGGACGGCGGGCGGGGCGCGCCGTACGCGGCCGGGCTGGCCGGCGCCGAGGACGTGGTGGTCACGGCGACCCTGTCGAAGTCGCTGGGCAGCCAGGGCGGCGTGGTGCTGGGCCCGGCCCGCGTGATCGACCATCTGGTCAACGCGGCCCGGACCTTCATCTTCGACACCGGCCTGGCCCCGGCCGCGGCGGGCGCGGCGCTGGCGGCCCTGCGGCTGCTGCGCCGTGAGCCCGGGCGGGCGGCCCGGGCCCGCGAGGTGGCCGCGGAACTGCACGCACGGCTGACCGCCGCGGGTCTGGAAGCGGTGCGTCCGGACGCCGCGGTGGTCTCCGTGCGGGCCCCGTCCCCGGAGCAGGCCGTGCAGTGGGCGGCCGACTGCCGTACGGCAGGCCTGGCCGTGGGCTGTTTCCGTCCGCCGTCGGTGCCGGACGGCATCTCACGGCTGAGGCTGACCGCCCGTGCAGACCTCTCCGGGGCCGAGATCGAACGCGCTGTACGAGTGATCGGCGAGACACGACCATGAGTCGGCGTGACACGGCCGGGCCTGGCTCGCAAGCGGATACGGAGTGGTTCGTGGAACGGGTGGGCGTCTGATCAGTTTCGTTCTGATTGCTTTCGTTCGAATCTGATCAGACTCTTCTTGGGCTGATCAGTTGACAAGCGCGGTGACGAAACCCGCCCAGCTCTCGGGGGAGAAGAGCAGCGCGGGTCCGGCCGGAGCCTTGGAGTCGCGCACGGCGAGCAGTCCGGCCGACGGGCCGGAGTGCGGCCGTGCCGTCTCCACGCAGTTGTTCGCTCCGGTGCTGTAGCTGCTGCGCAGCCACCGCAATCCGTGCAGATCAGCACTTGAAGGTACGTTCCGAGGCAGTGCAGTCATGGTGCCTCCTTACGTGCCGTCAGCTATCACGGCGATGTAATCCAACGAGTCCTCGGGCGAAAGGGCGTGGATCCGAAGCGTGTCGAAGGCCTCCGTGTAGGCCTGGAGGTCTTCTTTCCGCTCCAGGTAGAGGCTACTCGTCAACTGGTCGATAACAACCACGTCCAGATCAGAAGTGCTCGGAAATGAGAAGATTACGAAAGGTCCCGTGATGCCGATATGCGCCCCGGCCGCGAACGGCAGCACCTGGAGCCGTACGTGGGGCAGCCGGGCCGCCTCCATCAGCCGGACCAGCTGTCGCGCCATCACGCCGGGACCGCCCACCTCGCGGCGCAGTACCGCCTCGTCCAGGACCGCGCTCAGCTCCAGCGGCGGATCGTTGTGCAGCACGTCCTGCCTGGCCAGACGCACTTCCACCAGGGCGTCCAGGGCCTCGTCGTCACGCCCGTCCACGGCCGCCCGGGTCACCGCACGCGCGTACTCCGGGGTCTGCAGCAGCCCGGGCACGACCGAGGTCTCCAGCGTGCGCATGGCGCTGGCCTGCGACTCCAGGCTGATGAAATCCCGGTAGGCGGGCGGCAGTACCCCACGGTAGGCGTGCCACCAGTGGTGCCGTCCCGCCGTGTCCTCCGACCCCGCCAACACCAGGAGCAACTCGCGCAGTTGCCCCTCGACCACGCCGTAGGCGTCCAGGAGTAACCGCACATCGGCCGGTTTCACACCGCTGGCGCCGGTCTCGATCCGGCTCACTTTCGACTGATGCCAGCCCACCAGACGGGCGGCCTCACCGCTCGTGAGGCCGGCGCCGGTGCGCAGTGTGCGCAGTTCGGCGCCCAGTTTCCGGCGGCGTACCGCGGGACCGTTCTGCATGGGCTACTCCTTACTCCTTCCGAGCCGCCCAAATACGGTCTGAGGTAGCAGAGTTCACCGCTTCGAGCGACAGATATATGCATATCTTGGTGGATCGCTCCCCTGACCGGCCCGGTAATGGCAGTCTGGCGAAGAAGCACCAGTCCGGGACCGTACTCGAACCATCCGCACTGTGTCGGACTCCGGTCCCGAGGAAAGGGACGACGTCGCCATGGCAGACCACCTGGAAGCATCCGTCACTCTGCCGAGCGATCCCGCCTCGGTCTCCACCGCCCGCTCCTACGTGCTGGACACTCTCGCGGAGTGGGGACTGCCACCGGAGACGGAGACCGCGGACACCGTTCGCCTCATCGTCTCCGAACTCGCCACCAACGCCGTGCAGCATACGTTCGGGCAGTCACCCACCTTCACGGTGGACCTCGTGCTCGACCGCGACGAACAGCTGCGCATCGGTGTCACGGACAGCCATCCGCGCTTCCCCAAGAGACTTCCCGCCGCGGTCCAGCAGGACAACGGGCGCGGCATGGTCATCATCCGCTGGCTGACCGCCGAATGCGGCGGCAAGCTCCGGGTGCGCCCCACCCGGGAGGGCGGCAAGACCGTCTCCATCGAACTTCCCTGGACGGTCCCGGCCGGCACCGTCACCGCGGTCGGCCAGCAGGAACCGTAGCCCTGAGTCCCCGCCGGCCGGTTATCGGGTGCTGCTGCGCGGATCAGCTGACCCGGCCGTACCAGACGCTCCGCGTCCAGATCTTCTGGAGCCTCACCACGTCCCCGGTCTTCGGGGCGTGCCAGATCTTTCCCTTCCCGGCGTAGATACCGACGTGGTACACGCTGGAACCCGAGTGGAAGAAGACCAGGTCCCCGGCCTTGCGGTTGCCGGCCGAGATGTGACGGGTCTTGTTGTACTGCTGGGCCGCCGTACGAGGCAGCTTCTTGCCCGCCTTCTTGAACGAGTACAGCGTGAGCCCGGAGCAGTCGAACCTGTTCGGCCCGGTGGCGCCCCACCTGTAGGGCGCGCCCTTCTTCGAGGCAGCGACCTGAAGTGCCTTCGTCGCCATCGTGGCGGCCGAGGCGTCGGAGGCGACACCCGGGATCACGATCGAGCCGCCCACGGCGGCAATGGTCAGTGCCGAGGCCGTACCGGCCCGGGCCATCAGCGACGGAACACGATTGAGCGCATTCATGCGCAACCCTTCGTCAGCCGCCTGTGAAGGATGACCTGTCGGATTCGGGCTGGCGAAGTTGCCCGGCCGTGTTGCCACGGCTTCACCCCAAGGGCTGCTCGGCCCGGTCATGGCGCGACCGTGCCGGCGACCCGGCTTGCTTGGGTCCTCCACTCCTGCCAATGCACTTCTGTCGACGGGTCAATCCGGGCGGCGGCAGGACTCGGCGTCCGCCCGGACCGCCCCGCCGCTGTGGCGGGGGCTTGTCGTCAGACAGGGATCTTCACTCACTCGTGTCCGAAAAACCCAACGGAATCGGGGATTTGTGGGGTTACTCACCACCCACCCGTTCGGGTGGACAGCCCTTTGTTCGATTCTCCGTCAACTGCCCTGCGTAGCCCCGGACCTGCGCGGAAGCCGCTCGCGGGCACCTCCGAACAGGCGGGTCGAGCGACTCCTGCGGGCAGGTAAAACCACGCCACGCTCCGCCGAACGGCAGTAACCCCTTTGGGTCGTTTCGACTCCGGCCCGGTCGCGCCGTCGACGCACGGGACCGGAGTCCGCCGGGTGTCACCGTACGCAGTCGGGCGGGAGTGCGACGCGAGCGGTCCGGCGCTCGCCGTCGAGCACCCGCAACGCCCGTGCCAGCGTGTCCCCGTGAAGCTCCGTCTCGCCCCGGCGATGCATCAGGGTCAGCGCGTCACGCAGCTCGGACGCCGCGCGCACCAGCGCCTGCGCGGCGCGCAGCCCGCGGTAGGTGTCCTCGTTCTGCGCCGGATTGATCCGGCCCAGCAGGTCCACCACGTCCAGGTAACGGTCGATCAGCTCGCCCTCGGCGCGGGTCAGCGCGGGCAGCGGCGGGAGTTCCGGCGGCAGCATCGGCGTCTCACCCCGCGTCCGGCAGGCCGAGCGAGGGCCGGCGGCCGGGCACGACCCGGTCCACCAGCCCGTAGGCCAGCGCCTCCTGGGCGTCCAGGATCAGGTCCCGCTCCAGATCCCGGTGCACCTGTTCCGCCGTGCGCCCGGTGTGCCGCACGAGCATCGCTTCCAGCAGTGCCCGTTCCCGGTCCAACTCCTCGGCCCGGATGACCAGATCGCTCGGCTGGCCGTGGACCGGTTCCGGCAGCGACGGCTGCTGCAGCACGACGCGCGCGCCGGGCAGCACGGACCGCTTGCCCGGCGTGCCGGCCGCGAGCAGCACCGCCGCCGACGCCCCGGCCTGCCCGAGGCAGATCGTCTCGACGTCACAGCTCACGTACTGGACCGTGTCGTAGATCGCGGCCATCGCGCTGAAGGACCCGCCCGGGGAGTTGATGTACAGCGAGATGTCCCGCTCCGGAGCTGCGTACTCCAGATACATGAACTGCGCCATCACGTCGTTGGCCGAGGTCGCGTCGACGGGCGTGCCGAGAAAGACGATCCGCTCCTCCAGGAGCTTCGAGTACGGATCCAGGGTGCGCTGCCCCGTGGCCGTGCGTTCCGTGAACTCGGGCAGGACATAGCGGGCGGACGGTCGGGTCATGGCATACCCCTCCTCGTGGCTGAGCGTCTCGGCGGCCGAGCTCTCTGTAAAAAATGTACAGGACGTACATACCCTGGAGGGAGGATTCCGCTGTCGCCGAACACGGGGCGTTGTCCGGAGTGCCCCGTAAGCTGGGTCCATGGCCTACGAGATTCCGGTGACCCAAGCCAGGGCTGAGCTCGCCGAACTGATCAACCGGGTGGTGTACGGCGGTGAGCGCGTCGTCGTGACGCGCCACGGCAAGCCTCTGGTCGCCCTCGTCTCCGCCGCCGATCTCGAACGCCTCGAAGGGCTTCCGGAACCAGCCGAGGAGCACGTGGACCACGTGGTCAGCGCGGTCTCCACGGTCCGCGAGCCCGCCACCGCCGTACGCTCCGAACGCGGCCGCTTCGGCATCGCGGCGGAGCACCGGGGGGCCGCGGGCTCCTGACTTCCCGCATGACGTCGGCCCTCCCGCGGAGCGTCCGGGGGAGGGCCGATCGGGTGTCACGGGGTGTCGTCAGGCGACGGTGAAGCCCCCGTCGACCGGGAGGACCGAGCCGGTCACGTAGGTGGCGTCCACCAGATAGCGGACGGCGGCCGCGACATCCTCGGCGCGCCCCACCCGCCCGGCCGGCACCGCGTCCGAGGCCGCCGCGAACTGTGCCTGGCGCTGCTCCCGGGGCAGGAAGTCCCACCAGGGCGTGTCGACGGCCCCCGGCGAGACCGCGTTCACCCGAACGGGCGCCAGCTCGGCCGCCAGTGGTGAAACCATCCGCTCTATCGCGCCGTTGACCGCTGCCAGGGTCACCGTCCCGGCCAGCGCCGAACGTGCCGTGGAGGCCGAGATCAGCGTGATCGAGCCGGTCACCTGCGCGCGCTGGACGGCGAACAGATAGGGGAAGAGCTTCCCGTCGAACGCCGCCCTGACGTCCGCGAGCCCGACGTCGGCGATCGGGCCGAGGCCCACCGCGCCCGGGCTGAACGCGAGCACCAGATGGTCGAAGGGCCCGGTCCGGTCGAAGAACGCCGCGACCGCCTCCTCGGACGTGCCGTCCACCTGTTCCGCCGCCGTCACGACGTCTTTGACGGCGGCCAGTCTCTCCGGATCGCGCCCGGTGACGATCACCTCGGCGCCGTCGTCCGCCAGCCTCCGTGCGGCGGCCAGACCGATGCCGGAAGTCCCACCCATGATCACAACGCGCATGCTCGACCTCTTTTCGGAACGCTACGTCTCGTTATTAGATTATCGAGACGTGGCGTCTTGTAAAGTGGGTTCCATGACGACTGAGCGACGGCAGGGCAGGCCGCGCAGCGAGGAGGCGCGGCGCGCGATCCTCGCGGCGGCCATGGACGGCTTGCAGGAGCACGGCTATGCCGGGCTGACCATCGAGGGCATCGCCGCCCGCGCGGGCGTGGGCAAACAGACGATCTACCGCTGGTGGCCGTCCAAGGCCGATGTCGTGCTCGACGCCATGCTCGACCTGGCGGAGACGGAGATCGCCGTCCCGGACGAGGGATCGCTGCCCGCCGACCTCACGGCCTTCCTCACCGCCACGTTCCGGCAGCGCGGCCGGCGGCCGGTCCTGATCGGGCTGATGGCCCAGGCCCTGCTCGACCCGGTCTTCGCCGTCGCGTTCCGGGAGCGGTTCCTGTTCAGCCGTCGCGCCGCCCTCGGTGAACTCCTCGAACGGGCGCGGGCGCGCGGCGAGATCGCCGCCGGCCTGGACCCCGACCTGCTCATCGACGTCGTCTACGGCGTGCTGTGGTACCGCCTGCTCCTCGACCACGCGCCCCTCGACGAGGCGGCGGGCCGGCAGCTGGCCGATCTGGTGGTCCGCGCGGTGCGCTGAACGCCGTTCCGGCGGCCGCTCTGCGCGACCTCGGCCCGGTTAACGTCGTTGAAACTCCGGCGAACTAGCCTGCCCATCCACGCCACCAGCGGTTTTGTGTCCGGACGGGGTGGCTGCGGCAACCGGGCCCCGCACGGTCCGGAGCGAGGACTGTGAGGTGGGACGTGCAACTGACCCCGCACGAGCAAGAGAGGCTGCTGATCCACGTGGCGGCCGACGTGGCCGAGAAGCGCCGGGCCCGCGGGCTCCGGCTGAACCACCCCGAGGCGGTCGCCCTCATCACGTCGCACATCCTCGAAGGGGCTCGTGACGGCCGTACCGTCGCCGAACTCATGGCCTCCGGGCGCAAGCTGCTCACCAGGGACGACGTCATGGAGGGCATCCCCGAGATGATCCACGACGTCCAGGTCGAGGCGACCTTCCCGGACGGCACCAAGCTCGTCACCGTCCACGACCCGATCGTCTGAGGGGGCCGCCGATGATTCCCGGAGAGGTTCTCTTCGCCGACGAGCCCGTCGTATTCAATGCGGGCCGCGAGGTCACCCGGATGACCGTCCTCAACGCCGCCGACCGGCCCGTCCAGGTCGGCTCCCACTACCACTTCGCCGAAGCCAACCCCGGACTGGAGTTCGACCGGGACGCGGCGCGCGGCAAGCGGCTGAACGTCGCCGCCGGCACCGCCGTCCGCTTCGAGCCCGGCATCCCCGTCGACGTCGAACTCGTCCCGCTCGCCGGCGCCCGTGTGGTCCCCGGGCTGCGCGGCGAGACCGGAGGTGCCCTCGATGCCTGAGATCTCCCGCGCCGCCTACGCCGACCTGTTCGGGCCGACCACCGGCGACCGGATCCGGCTCGCCGACACCGACCTGATCGTCGAGATCGAGGAGGACCGCTCCGGCGGGCCCGGACTCGCCGGTGACGAGGCGGTCTTCGGCGGCGGCAAGGTCATCCGCGAGTCCATGGGCCAGTCGCGTGCTACGCGCGCAGACGGCACCCCCGACACGGTCGTCACGGGTGCCGTGATCATCGACCACTGGGGCATCGTCAAGGCCGACATCGGCATCCGCGACGGCCGGATCACCGGCATCGGCAAGGCCGGCAACCCCGACACCATGGACGGCGTCCACCCCGACCTGGTGATCGGCCCCGAGACCGAGGTCATCGCCGGCAACGGACGCATCCTCACCGCGGGCGGGGTCGACGCGCACGTCCACTTCATCTGCCCGCAGATCGCCGACGAGGCGCTGTCGGCGGGGGTCACGACCCTGGTGGGCGGTGGCACCGGCCCCGCCGAGGGGTCCAAGGCGACCACCGTCACCCCCGGTCCCTGGCACCTCGCCCGGATGCTGGAGGCGATGGAGCAGTACCCCCTCAACATCGGCTTCCTCGGCAAGGGCAACACCGTCTCGCACGAGGCCATGCTGTCCCAGATCCGGGGCGGGGCACTGGGCCTGAAGCTGCACGAGGACTGGGGGTCGACCCCGGCCGTCATCGACGCCTCCCTGACCGTCGCCGACCGGACGGGCGTTCAGGTGGCCATCCACACGGACACGCTGAACGAAGCGGGTTTCGTGGGGGACACGCTGGCCGCCATCGGCGGGCGCGGGATCCACGCCTACCACACCGAGGGCGCGGGCGGCGGGCACGCCCCCGACATCATGACCGTCGTCTCCGAGCCGCACGTGCTGCCGAGTTCGACCAACCCGACGCGTCCGTACACGGTGAACACCGCCGAGGAACACCTCGACATGCTGATGGTGTGCCACCACCTGAACCCGGCGGTGCCCGAGGACCTGGCCTTCGCCGAGTCGCGGATCCGGCCGTCGACCATCGGCGCGGAGGACATACTGCACGACCTCGGCGCGATCTCCATCATCTCCTCCGACGCCCAGGCCATGGGGCGGGTGGGCGAGGTGATCCTGCGGACCTGGCAGACCGCGCACGTGATGAAGCGGCGGCGGGGCGCGCTGCCCGGCGACGGGCGGGCCGACAACCACCGGGTACGGCGCTACGTCGCCAAGTACACGATCAACCCGGCCCTCGCGCAGGGGCTGGCCAGGGAGATCGGCTCGGTGGAGACCGGGAAGCTCGCCGACCTCGTGCTCTGGGAGCCCGCGTTCTTCGGGGTCAAGCCGCACCTCGTCCTCAAGGGTGGACAGATCGCCTACGCGCAGATGGGCGACGCCAACGCGTCCATCCCGACGCCCCAGCCGATCCTGCCGCGCCCGATGTACGGGGCGATCGGGCGGGCACCGGCCGCCAACTCCTTCAACTTCGTCGCCCCGTTGGCGATCGAGGACGGCCTGCCGGAGCGGCTCCAGCTCGGGAAGAGGTTCGTCGCGATCGAGTCGACCCGTGGGGTGACCAAGGCGGACATGCGGGAGAACGACGCGCGTCCGAGCGTCCGGGTCGATCCCGACAGCTTCGCCGTGTACATCGACGGGGAGCTGGTCGAGGCGGCGCCGGCCGCGGAACTGCCCATGGCCCAGCGCTACTTCCTCTTCTGAGAGCTGGTGGGTGTGGTGTCTCGGGCAGCGTTGCTGGTACTGGCCGACGGCCGCTTTCCCGCCGGAGGGCATGCGCACTCCGGCGGGGCGGAGGCGGCCGTCAAGGCCGGGCGGATCACCGGGGCCGCGAGCCTGGAGGAGTACTGCCGGGGGCGGCTGCACACGGCGGGGCTGGTGGCGGGCGCGTTCGCCGCGGCGGCGGTACTCGGTGCGGACGTACGGGAGCTGGACGCGGCGGCCGATGCGCGGACGCCGTCGGCCGCGCTCCGGGGCGCGGCGCGCAGGCTCGGGCGGCAGCTGCTGCGGGCCGCGCGGGTGGCCTGGCCAAGTGCCGAACTCGATGCCCTGGCACGGGAGTTCCCCAAGGGGGCCCATCAGCCGGTGGTGTTGGGGACGGTGGCTCGGGCGGCGGGGCTCTCGGCGGCGGACGCGGCGTACTGCGCGGCGTACGAGTGCGTGAGCGGGCCGGCCACGGCGGTGGTGCGGTTGCTGAGTCTGGATCCGTTCGAGGCGACGGGGGTGCTGGCCCGGTTGGCGTCGGAGGTGGACCTGGTGGCGGACCGGGCGGTGGAGGCGGCGCGGGAGGCCGTCGTCGGAGGGGCGGGGGTCGACGCGCTGCCTGCGGCGTCGGCGCCGGTGGCGGAGATCGGGGCGGAGTGGCATGCGGGGTGGGCGGTGCGGTTGTTCGCGTCGTAGGGGGGAGTGTCGCCCCCGCCGCCCCTACCCGTCCCGTCCCGGGGGCTGCCGCCCCCGGACCCCCGCTTCGGCCTGAACGGCCTCGTCCTCAAACGCCGGACGGGCTGGTGGGTGGGGGTGCGGACCGGCCTCTTCCTCAAACGCCGGACGGGCTGAATGACCAGGTCTACTGAAAAGGAGCCGTACATGCATCTCGACCACGACCACCACCACGGTCCCGTCGCCCTCAGTGCCGACGCCCACCGGCCCGACGGGGCTCGTCGTGCTCTCCGGATAGGGCTCGGGGGGCCCGTCGGGTCCGGTAAGACCGCCACCGTCGCCGCGCTGTGCCGGGCCCTGCGCGACAACCTTTCCCTCGCCGTCGTCACCAATGACATCTACACCCGCGAGGACGCCGAATTCCTGCTCCGGGAGGCCGTGTTGCCGCCGGAGCGGATCACCGCCGTCGAGACGGGGGCCTGTCCGCACACCGCGATCCGGGACGACATCTCGGCCAATCTGGAGGCGGTGGAGGACCTGGAGGACGAGGTCGGGCCGCTGGACCTCATCCTGGTCGAGTCCGGTGGGGACAATCTCACCGCCACCTTCTCCAAGGGGCTCGTGGACGCGCAGATCTTCGTGATCGACGTGGCGGGAGGCGACGACATCCCGCGGAAGGGCGGGCCCGGGGTCACCACGGCCGACCTGCTCGTCGTCAACAAGACGGACCTCGCTCCGTACGTCGGCTCGGACCTCGCGCGGATGGCCGCCGACGCCAAGGCACAGCGGGCCGAACTGCCCGTCGTCTTCCAGTCGTTGCGCAGTGAGACCGGGGTCGCGGACGTGGCCGCGTGGGTGCGGGAGCGGCTCGCCGCGTGGACCGCATGACGCTCACCGGGGTGCGCGCGACCGCTCGGATCGTCGCCCGGGACGACGGACGGGGCGGTACCGCGCTCCCCGTACTGGAGGGCGAGGGACCGCTCGCGCTGCGGCGCACCCGGGGGAGCGGGGCCGAGGCGCGGGTGATGGTCGTCGGGGCGATGAGCGGGCCGCTCGGCGGGGACCGGTTCGGGATCGAGGCACGGGTCGAGGACGGGGCGCGGCTGAGTGTCGGGTCGGCCGCCGCGACCATCGCCCTGCCGGGGCAGGGCAAGGAGGAGGCCCGGTACGACGTCCGGCTCGATGTCGCCGACGGGGGCGAACTGCGCTGGCTGCCCGAGCAGTTGATCTCGGCCGGTGGGAGTGATCTGCGGGTCTCCACGCGGGTGGACGTGGGGGTCCGGGGGCGGCTCGTGCTGCGGGAGGAGCAGGTGCTCGGCAGGGTCGGAGAGGAGCCGGGGCGGCTCGGCAGCCGGCTCACCGTGCGGGTGGCCGGGCGGGTCGTACTGGATCAGGAACTGGCCTGCGGGCCCGGGGCGCCCGGCGGCTGGGACGGGCCCGCCGTGCTGGCGGGACATCGCGCGGTGGGACAACTCGTCGTCGTGAGGCCGGAGTTCGCGGTGGAGCCGATGGCGGCACGGATGCTGGGGGAGTGCGCCGCGCTGACTCCGCTCGCCGGGCCCGCCGTGTTGGTGAGCGCGGTGGCGGCCGATGCGCTGCGCCTGCGCCGGGTACTGGACGAGGCGTTGGCCCAGTTGGGCGGTTGATCCGCTCAGCGGGACGTGCGCGTCCGGTTATCGGATTGGTAAAGACGGCTGTTGAGGCCTGTCCTCAGGGACCTCACAGCCGGAAGGATCCCCCCTGACCATTCGTAACCATGTACGGGGAGGGGCCCACTTGAGGGACAACTTCAGATCGAGGAGCCGGGTACTGGCGCTCGGCTCGGCCGGAGCGCTCGTCACGGCCAGCCTGATCACCGGAGCGCTCGCGGCACCCGCCGCCGGCGCCGAGGCCCGCCACGACGGCCAGGACCGCGCACAGCAGGGCGCGGCGATCGCGGCCGCACGGGCCGAGAAGGCAGGGATCGACTGGGCGGACTGCCCGGCCGACTGGGGCCTGGAGAAGCCCATCCAGTGCGGCTGGGTGAGCGTACCGCTCGACTACACGAACCCCTACGGCAAGCAGATCAAGCTCGCCGTCGACCGAATAGGCAACACGGGGACCCAGGCGGAGCGCCAGGGCGCGCTCGTCTACAACCCCGGCGGCCCCGGCGGCTCGGGGATGCGCTTCCCGCGCCGGGTCACCACCAAGAACCCCCTGTGGGTCAACGCCTCGAAGGCGTACGACTTCGTGGGCTTCGACCCGCGCGGTGTCGGCCACTCGGCGCCCATCTCCTGCCAGGACCCGCAGGAGTTCGTGAAGGCACCCAAGGCCGACCCGGTGCCGGACACCGAGGCCGACAAGACCGCACAGCGCAAGCTCGCCAAGCAGTACGCGGACGGCTGCGCCGAGCGCACCGGCCGCGCGATGCTCCAGCAGATGACCACCGCGAACACCGCCCGCGACCTGGACGTCATCCGGGCCGCGCTCGGCGAGAAGAAGCTCAACTACCTCGGGGTCTCCTACGGCACCTACCTCGGCGCGGTGTACGGGACGCTGTTCCCGGGGCACGTGCGCCGGATGATCGTCGACAGTGTCGTCAACCCGTCGAAGAAGAGCATCTGGTACCAGGCCAACCTGGACCAGGACGTCGCCTTCGAGGGCCGCTGGAAGGACTGGGAGGACTGGGTCGCCGCGCACGACTCCGCCTTCCACCTGGGGACCACGCGGGACGCCGTCCAGGCCAAGTGGCTCCAGCTGCGCGCCACCGCCAAGGCGAACCCGATCGGCGGGGTCGTCGGACCGGCCGAGCTGATCGGCTTCTTCCAGAGCGCGCCGTACTACGACTCCTCGTGGGTCCCGGTCGCCACCGTGTTCGGCAAGTACTTCGCCGGTGACACCCAGGGCCTGGTCGACGCGGCCGCCCCGGACCTGACCGACACCGCGGGCAACATCACCTCGGAGAACGGCAACGCCGTCTACACGGCCGTCGAGTGCACCGACGCCAAGTGGCCCACCAGCTGGAAGAAGTGGGACCGCGACAACACCGAGCTGAACAAGCAGTACCCCTTCATGACCTGGGCCAACGCATGGCTGAACCTGCCGTGCGCCACCTGGCCGGTCAAGCAGCAGACCCCGGTGAACGTCAAGACCCACAAGGGCCTGCCGCCGGTGCTGATCGTGCAGTCCACGCGTGACGCCGCCACCCCGTACCCCGGCGCCGTCGAACTGCACAAGCGCTTCAAGGGCTCCCGCCTCATCACCGAGCAGGGCGCCGGTTCGCACGGTGTGACCGGTCTGGTCAACCCGTGCATCAACAGCCGCGTCGACACCTACCTGCTCACCGGCCAGCTGGACGGCGCGGACGTCACCTGCACCCCGCACGCCACCCCGCAGCCGTAACCGCTCCCGCACGACGCGTATGACGACGAGGGGCGGCCGGAACACTCCGGCCGCCCCTCGTCCCACGTGCCGGGCCGCAGTGCCCGCGCGACCTCAACTGAGCGGAGCCCGCGGGAACTTCCGCTCCTTCTCGCCCTTCGCCGCCGCCTGCCCGGCCTTGACGACGGCCGCGTACTCGTCGACGTACTCCTGCTCGGACAGGGTCAGGATGGCGTACATGATCTCGTCGGTGATGGCGCGCAGGACGGCCTTCTCGTTCTCCATCCCGGCGTAGCGGGAGAACTCCAGGGGCTTGCCGAAGCGGATCACGACGGGGTGGATGTTCGGGATGACCTTGCCGGGCGGCTGCGCCTCGAACGTGCCGATCATCGCGCAGGGGATCACCGGGACACCGGCCCGCAGCGCCATCACGGCGACCCCGACCTTGCCCTTGTACAGGCGGCCGTCGTGCGAGCGCGTGCCCTCGGGGTAGACGCCGAGCAGCTCGCCCTTGCTCAGTACCCCGAGCCCCTCCCGGATCGCGGCCTGGCCCGCCTCCTTGCCGGAGCGGTCCACCGGGATCTGCCCGGCACTGCGGAAGAAGAAGGCGGTCAGCCGGCCCCTCACCCCGGGCCCCGTGAAGTACTCGGCCTTGGCGAGGAAGGTGATGCGCCGTTTGAGGACGGCCGGCATCAGGAAGTGGTCGGAGAAGGAGAGGTGGTTGCCGGCGACGATGGCCGGTCCCGACGGCGGCACATGTTCCAGGCCCTCGATCCGCGGCCGGAACACCACTCTCAGCAGCGGCCCGAGCAGTACGTACTTGAGCAGGTAGTAGAACACGGCTCGCCCCTCACTTCACCGGCTCCCCTGCGAGCCGGTGTCATCCCAGGTCAGTATCGGTTTCACGGCAGTCGGCCCAGGTGCGCCATGCGTGGGACTTCGGCGGCGGCTGTGCTCGAAGGGCTTCAATGTACCGGGGACATGCACGGTCGAGTACTTCTGGATCTTCGGTCAGTGTCCCAGCGATACGAGGGCGCGTCACTACGGGCGGACGCCCTGGCGTGAACCAGTTGGAGGAGAGTCGCGCATGAGCATGTTCCCCACCGCACAGGCCGTGCGGGCCACTCCCGAGGGGCTCCTGTGGGAGCCCAGCGAGCGCTGGGTGCGCGGCCGCCACGGCGACGTCACCGTCGTCGACAGCCGCCACCCCGTCCTGGTCTGGGAGCCGGGCGTTCCCGTACCGCTGTACGCGTTCCCGCGCACGGAGGTGCGCGAGGACCTGCTCCGCCCGGCGAAGAACCCCCCGACGGGCACGCACACCGGCTCGCGGATCTTCTACGACGTCGAGGTCGACGGCGAGCTGCTGGAGAACGCCGCCTGGACCTTCCCGGCCGCCGACCTGGCCGGCCACATCGCCTTCGAGTGGTTCCGGCGCGTTGGGCGGGGCCTGGACCACTGGTTCGAGGAGGAGGAAGAGATCCTCGTCCACCCCCGTGACCCGCACAAGCGGGTCGACGCCATCCCGAGCAGCCGCCACCTGGTGGTCGAGATCGACGGCACGGTCGTCGCGGACACCCACCGCCCCGTGCTGCTGTTCGAGACCGGTCTGCCCACGCGCTACTACATCCCGCGCGAGGACGTCCGGCTCGACCTGCTCGAAGCCACCGACCACCACACCGGCTGCCCCTACAAGGGCACCGCCGAGTACTGGTCGTGGCGAGGGGAGGCCGACGTCCCGCCCCACCTCGTCTGGAGCTACCCGGACCCGCTGCCCGCGGTCGGCGCCGTCCGGGGGCTCCTCGCCTTCTACAACGAGGCGGTGGACATCACCCTCGACGGCGAACGGGTGGAGCGTCCCGTCACCCACTTCACCCAGGCGCTCTCGGAGCGACAGCGCGGCTGAACTCCCGCACGGACGCGGCGCGCCGGCGTCCCGCGCGGAAACGGCGCCCCGGCGGAGCGGTCCTGTCCCGCCCGCCGGGACGAGTGCTGCTGGACGCATCGATCCCGGGTGTGCTTTCATCCGGCCATGAAGACCACTGGCCCGGCACACACGGTGCTGCTCGACCCGTTCTGGGTGAGCCGCCGCGCCGACCAGTTCGACCAGGTCTGTTGCTGACCGCCGTCCCACGGCTCGCGACCTAGTTCCCCTCTTTCTGCCTGCTCGTTCCGGCCGCCTCCGACCAGCCCGTTTCCAGGGTGAGTCGTGAGGGGCCGGTCGGCCGCCGTTGCCGCGAAGGACCCCCATGGCCCAGCCCACAGCCCTGCCCGTCATCGACATCTCCCGCTTCCGCGCCCCGGACACGGACCGGGCCGTCTTTCTCGCCGAACTCCGGTCCGCGGCCCACGAGGTGGGCTTCTTCTACGTCACCGGACACGGTGTCCCCGCAGCCCTGCGGGACGAGGCGCTGACCGCGGCACGCGCCTTCTTCGCCCTGCCCGAGCAGCAGCGACTGGAGATCGAGAACCTCAACTCGCCCCAGTTCCGAGGCTATACGCGCACCGGTGCGGAGTACACGGCGGGCAGCGCCGACTGGCGGGAGCAGATCGACATCGGCCCGGAGCGCGCGGCGCTGGACACGGGCCCGGACGATCCCGACTACCTGCGTCTGATCGGCCCCAACCAATGGCCGGCCGCCCTCCCGGACCTGAAGGACATCGTGCTGCGCTGGCAGGCGGAGGCGCTGCGGGTCGGCCGGGAGGTGCTGCGGGCCCTCGCGGCCGCGCTCGGACAGGACGAGGGCTACTTCGACCAGTGGTTCGACGACGAGGCGGCCGTCCACGTGAAGATCGTGCACTACCCGCCGCGCGCCGCCCAGGACGCCGACCAGGGGGTGGGCGCGCACAAGGACTACGGCTACCTCGCCCTCCTCCAGCAGGACGACGTCGGCGGGCTCCAGGTGCAGCGCGAGGACGGCGGCTGGATCGACGCGGTGCCGGTGCCCGACGCCTTCGTGTTCAACATCGGCGAGATGCTGGAGATCGCCACCCAGGGCTATCTGAAGGCCACACAGCACCGGGTCGTCAGCCCGCAGCCGGGCGTCGACCGCTACTCGATGCCCTTCTTCCTCGGCCCGCGCCTCGACGCGGTCGTCAGACCACTGGAACTCCCCGCCGAACTGGCCGCGTTGAGCCGGGGCGTCACCGACGACCCGGACAACCCGCTGCTCGCCGCGTTCGGCGAGAACGCCGTCGTCGGCTGGCTCCGCTCGCATCCACGGGTCGCCGAGCGCTGGTGGTCCGACGTCTTGGCCCGGCAGGAGGGCGGCCGATGAGCAGCGCCGACTGGGCCTTCGAGACCCGGCAGGTGCACGCCGGCGCGGTCCCCGACCCGGGCACCGGCGCACGGGCGGTACCGATCCACGCGACCGCCGGCTATGTCTTCCGGGACACCGGGCACGCCGCCGCGGCCTTCGAACTGGCCGACCTCGCCACCCACGCCTACACCAGGCTGTCGAACCCGACCACCGCGGTGGCGGAGGAGCGGATCGCAGCGCTGGAAGGCGGTTCGGCCGCGGTCGCCGTGGCCAGCGGCCAGGCCGCGACCAGCCTCGCCCTGCTCAACCTGGCCCGCGCGGGCGACCACATCGTCGCCTCGTCGTCCCTGTACGGCGGCACCCGCACCCTCCTCGAGCACACGTTCGCCGACTTCGGCATCGACGTCACCTTCGTCGACGACCCGGACGACCTGGCCGCCTGGTACACGGCCGTACGGCCCACCACCAAGGCGTTCTTCGGCGAGACCCTCGGCAACCCGCGCGGCAACGTCCTCGACACCGAGGCGGTCGCCCGCGTCGCCCACGAGGCCGGTGTCCCGCTCGTCGTCGACAACACCGTGCTCACCCCCTACCTGTTGCGCCCCCTCGAACACGGCGCCGACATCGTCGTGCACTCCACCACCAAGTTCCTCTCCGGGCACGGCACCGGCATCGGCGGGGTCGTCGTGGACGGCGGGCGCTTCGACTTCGGCGCGGACCCCGGCCGCTGGCCCGGACTGACCGGCCCGGACCCGACGTACGACGGCCTGTCCTTCTGGGACTCCTTCGCGGACCGCGGACTCGCCTACGCACTGCGGCTGCGCACCCAGCTGGTGCGGGACCTCGGCCCGGCCGTCTCCCCCTTCAACAGCTTCCTGCTCCTGCAGGGCCTGGAGACGCTGAGCCTGCGCATCGAACGGCACGTCGCCAACGCGCAGGCGCTCGCCACCTGGCTGGAGGACCAGCCCCAGGTGACGCGGGTCCACTACGCGGCACTGCCCTCCAGCCCCTGGCGGACACAGGCCAAGCGCTATCTGCCGCGCGGCGCCGGAGCGGTGCTCGCCTTCGAACTCGCGGGCGGCCTGGCGGCAGGCCGGCGCTTCGTCGAAGGGGTCCGGCTCTTCAGCCATCTCGCGAGCATCGGCGACGTCCGCAGCCTGGTCATCCACCCCGCCTCCACCACCCACGCCCAGCTGGACCCCGCCCAGCGGGCCGCGGCCGGGGTCGGCCCCGGTCTGGTGCGGCTGTCGGTCGGCATCGAGGGCGTCGACGACCTGATCGCCGACCTCGAAGCAGGGCTGCGCGCGGCCGCCGGATGAACCGCCGGTCATCTAGGGCGTGCGTGGAATCGGCCGACGGTGCCTGTCAGGGCCCCGGGTAGGCTCGGCCGCATGGATCAGGAGCGGCTGGACGAGCGGGAGACCCGGGCCTGGATCGCGTTCCAGCGCATGCGCATCGAGGTCAACGAGGTGCTCGCCCGGCGGTTGGCGCGCGACTTCGGGCTGACCGAGGCGGACTTCGTGGTCCTGTTGAGGTTGTCCAGGAGCCCGGAGTACAGGCTGCGCGCCCGCGACATGGCGGTCGCGCTGCACTGGGAGCGCAGCCGCCTCTCGCGCCAGGTCTCCCGGATGGAGGCTCGCGGCACGGTCACGCGCGCACCGAGCGAGGGTGACGCCCGTGGCTACGACGTCGTACTGACGGATGCGGGCCGGGCCGCGTTCCACGCCGCCTGGCCGGCTTGGGTGGAGGGCATTCGCCACTGCTTCGCCGACGTGCTCTCCCGGGAACAGCTCGACGCCCTCACCGGCATCGCCGAGGCGATCGACACCCACTACAGCGCGCAGCACTCCTCCGGCGCCGAGACGATCGACCGTCACTACGACGCGGCACTGCCCCGGCACGCCGAACACCCCGGCGCAGGCTGACGGTTCGGCGCGGCAGCGACCCGGATCCCCCTCCGCCGACCGCGGAGCCCCCGGTTTGTTGACATGTAACCCTCTGCCTCCTAGTGTGAAAACCGCTTTGTTTACATGACAACGAATGATGGGTGACGGCAGTCGAACGGAGATGCGGAGATCATGCCCAAGGCGGTCAGGTACGACGAGTTCGGCGGAATCGACGTGTTGCGGGTCGACGACGTGGAGCGCCCGGTGCCCGGGGACGGACAGGTCCTGGTGCGGGTGAAGGCGGCCGGCATCAACCCCAGCGAGGCGGCCATCCGCACCGGGGCGGTGGCGCGGATATTCCCGTCGACGTTCCCGTCCGGGCAGGGCAGTGACCTCGCCGGGATCGTCGAGGAGGCCGGCTCCGGCACCGGCGGATTCTCGTCCGGCGACGAGGTGATCGGGTTCAGCGACAAGCGGGCCTCCCAGGCCGAGCTGGTGCTGGTCGAGGCCGGCAACCTCACGCGCAAGCCGGAGAAGGTCTCGTGGGAGGTGGCCGGCAGCCTGTACGTCGTCGGTGTCACCGCGTGGGGGGCCGTGCACTCCGTCCGGCCCGAGAAGGGCGAGACCGTCGTCGTCTCCGGGGCCGCCGGGGGTGTCGGCTCGCTGGCCGTCCAGCTCGCGCGCCGGACCGGGGCCACGGTCGTCGGCCTGGCCGGTGAAGGGAACCACGAATGGCTGAAGAGCCACGGCGTGATCCCCGTCGCCTACGGTGACGGAGTCGCGGACCGGATCCGGGCCGCCGCGCCGAACGGCGTCGACGCCTTCATCGACACCTTCGGCCAGGGCTACGTCGAGTTGGCCCTCGCCCTCGGTGTCGCGGCCGAGCGGATCGACACCATCGCCGATTTCGCCGCCGCGGCGAAGTACGGGGTGAAGACCGACGGGGGGAGCGCGGCCGGGCCGGGCGCCGAGGTGCTCGCCGAACTGGCCGCCCTGATCGCCGACGGACATCTCGAGGTGCCCATCGCGAACGTCTACCCGCTGGCGCAGGTCCGGGAGGCCTGCACCGAACTCGAACGCCGCCACACCCACGGCAAGATCGTCCTCAAACCCTAGGGCGCCCTCGGGACCGGGTCGCCCGGAGGTGTGCCGGTGGCGGCCGGCTCTCAGGGCATGCATAGGATGGCCCCGATGTGCCCCACCGAGCAGCCCGACCCGCGACCGCCGTACCGGCGTTGGCGCGCCCTGCTCGTGCTGGGGCTGCTGGCCGGGCTGCTCGGCATGCACGCGCTGGCACCCGGCGCCCTGGGGATGCACGGCGGGCATGAGCAGGCCGTCTCCCGTGCGGCGGTCACGGTCTCCGCGTACGACGGCTGCTCCGACGACGACGGCCACTGCGGCGACCACCACGTGCATCACGCCGACGCGACCTGCGCCTCCGGTGCGGTGAGCGGCGGTCCCGGGCTGCCCGCGCTGGTCCCGGACCCGGTCCCCGTGCTCGCGGCCGCCTGCCCGCTGCCCGCCGGCCCGGTCACGGCCCCGGAAGGCGCACGGGCACCCCCCGACCTGGCCGAACTCCAGCTCCTGCGGATCTAGAGGCACCCGAGCCGGCCGCGCGCACAGCGCAGCGGTCGTGCTCCCGCGCGCCCACTCGGACCTATCGCAGGAGATCCAGCATGACCACCACGCGTACCCGTGCCGTCCTCGTCGCGCTCACCGCGACCGCCGCCCTCGCCCTCACCGCGTGCGGCAGCGGCGACGACAGCACCGACACCGCCGGCGCCGCACACGCGTCGCACTCGGCGGCATCCGGCGCCACCGCCACCGCCCACAACGCGCAGGACGTGTCCTTCGCGCAGACCATGATCCCGCACCACCAGCAGGCCGTGGAGATGGCCGGGCTCGCCGCCGACCGTGCCTCCTCCGCCCAGGTGAAGGACCTCGCCGCCCGGATCGAGAAGGCCCAGGACCCGGAGATCAACACCATGACCGGCTGGCTCAAGGCCTGGGGCGAGGACGTGCCCATGGCCGGCATGGACCACAGCGGTCACGCCGGCATGGCCGGGATGATGTCCGACAAGGACATGACCATGCTCAAGCAGGCCAAGGGGACGGACTTCGACACGATGTTCCTGACCATGATGGTCGAACACCACCAGGGCGCCGTCGAGATGGCTGGCACGGAGAAGGCCAAGGGCGCCTACGGTCCGGCCACGAGCATGGCCGCGGGCATCGTCACCGCCCAGAACGCCGAGATCAAGGAGATGAACAAGCTCCTCGGCAAGGGCTGATCACCGATCGGGGCGGGGCGGCCATGCTTACGGGCACGGCCGCCCCACCCTGCTCCTCCCCGGCTCAGGCCGCGAGCACCTTCTCCAGCGAGCCCAGTGCCGACCGCAGTTCCTCGGCGGTGACGGTCAGCGGCGGGGCCAGCCGGATCGTGGAGCCGTGGGTGTCCTTGACCAGGACGCCCTCGCGCATCAGGCGCTCGCCGATCTCCCGCCCGGTGCCGATCGCCGGGTCCACGTCGACGCCCGCCCACAGCCCGCGCGAGCGGAAGCCGACCACGCCCCTGCCGACCAGCTCCGTCAGCCCGTCCCGCAGGACCACGCCCAGCTCGGCGGCCCGGCGCTGGAACTCGCCGCTCTCCAGCAGCTCGACCACCGCCGTGCCGACCGCCGCCGCGAGCGGGTTGCCGCCGAACGTGGAGCCGTGCTCGCCGGGGTGCAGCACCTGCAGCACCTCCCGCCGGGCCACCACCGCGGACACCGGCACGATCCCGCCGCCCAGCGCCTTGCCGAGCAGCAGCATGTCCGGGACGACGTCCTCGTGGTCGACGGCCAGGGTGCGGCCGGTGCGGCCGAGGCCGGACTGGATCTCGTCGGCGATGAACAGGCAGCCCTTGCGCCGGGTCAGCTCGCGGACCCCGGTCAGATAGCCGTCGTCGGGGATGAGCACTCCCGCCTCGCCCTGGATCGGCTCGATCAGCACCGCCGCCGTGGTCTCGTCGACCGCCGCCTCCAGCGCGGCCAGGTCGTTGTACGGCACGATCCGGAAGCCCGGCGTGAACGGGCCGAAGCCCGCCCGGGCCGTCTCGTCGGTGGAGAAGCTGACGATCGTGGTCGTACGGCCGTGGAAGTTGTCGGCGGCGACGACGATCGTGGCCCGGTCGGCAGGGACGCCCTTCACGTCGTACGCCCACTTGCGGGCCACCTTGATGCCGGACTCGACGGCCTCGGCGCCCGTGTTCATCGGCAGCACCATGTCCAGGCCGGTCAACTCCGCCAGCCGTTCGGCGAATTCGGCGAGTCTGTCGTTGTGGAAGGCGCGCGAGGTGAGGGTGAGGCGGTCCAGCTGGCGGTGGGCCGCCTCGATCAGCGCCGGGTGGCGGTGGCCGAAGTTGAGGGCCGAGTAGCCGGCCAGCATGTCGAGGTAGCGGCGGCCCTCGACGTCCTCCACCCAGGTGCCCTCGGCGCGGGCGACGACGACGGGCAGCGGGTGGTAGTTGTGCGCGAGGACCGGGCCCTCCGCCTCGATCAGCTCGGCGGAGGTGCGTGCGCGTGCGGGTGCGGTCATCAGGGGGATCTCCTGGTCCTCAGCGGATTTCCTGGGTGCAGCACTTGATGCCGCCGCCTGCCTTGTGGAACTCCGACAGGTCGACGGGGACGGGCTCGTAGCCCTGGTCGGCGAGCCGGGCGGCGAGCGCCTCGGCCTGCGGCGCGATGAAGACGTGGCGGCCGTCCGAGACGGAGTTCAGGCCCCATGCCATGGCGTCGTCGCGGGTGGCGAGCACCGCCTCCGGGAACAGCCGGCGGAGCACCTCGCGGCTGCCGGGAGAGAAGGCCTCCGGGTAGTAGACGATATTTCCATCGTGCCCGCCGTCCAGGACGAACAGTGCCGTGTCCAGGTGGTAGAAGTACGGGTCCACCAGGGTCAGGCTGATCACCGGGTGGCCGAAGAACTCCTGGGCCTCGCGGTGCGCCTCGCGGCTGGTGCGGAAGCCGGTGCCCGCCAGCAGGTACCGGCCCGTCCAGACCAGGTCGCCCTCGCCCTCGACCACCGAGCCCGGACGGTGCACGTCATAGCCCGCGGTCTTGAACCAGAGGTCGTAGTGGGTCGACTCGGGGCGCCGCTCGGGCGCGTGGAAGAGCGAACCGAAGACGCGGCCGCCGACGACGACCGCGGAGTTCGCGGCGAAGACCATGTCGGGCAGGCCGGGGACCGGATCCAGCCGGTCGATGCTGTGGCCATGGGTGCGGTAGGCGCTGATCAGCGCGGTCCACTGCTCCTGGGCCAGGTCGACGTCGACCCTGGTGTCGGGGTTCATCCAGGGATTGATCGCGTACTGCACGCCGAAGTGTCTGGGTTCGCAGACGAGGAAGCGCCTGAGGCGCGGCACACGGCTTTCGGACACAGAGGGGTTCCTCCGCTTTCCCGCGGTGTCGACTGAGGGTTGACACCACGGTAGAAAGCGTCGGACACGGACGACAAGAAACGAATGTTGCGCGTCTGCGCAGGAACACTGCGTCTCCGGTCGTACAAACGCAGCATCGGTGCGTTTACTCCGGTACGGGGTGCGTGGCCCCGGCCTCCGGGCTCTCCGGCAGCAGATGCGACAGCACCATCACGCTGATCGTCTTCCGGATGAACGGCTCCACCCGGATCCGCTCCAGCACCTCCTCGAAGTGGTCCACGTCCCGGGCCCGCACATGCAGCAGGGCGTCCGCGCCGCCGGTCACCGTCATCGCCGCGGTGATCTCCGGATGGTTGCGGACCACCTCCGCGAGCCGCCGCGGCGGGGCCGCGCCCTCGCAGTACACCTCGACGTACGCCTCCGTGCGCCAGCCGAGGGCCGCCGGGGTGACGGTGGCCGTGAACCCGGTGATCACACCGGTCTCGCGCAGCCGGTCGACCCGCCGCTTCACGGCGGTCGCGGAGAGCCCGACGGCCGCGCCGATCTCGGCGAAACTGGTCCGCGCGTTCGCCATCAACGCGGTGGTGATCTTCCGGTCGAGATCGTCGAAGGGGACGGTGCCGCTGTTCATGCCCGCACTGTAACCACGGGCGAAGACGGTTCGGGAGCACCACTTCGTCCGACGCGAACGTCCACGTCCGGCACATGTCCAGCGCCGCGTTCGGCCGCCTACACTCCGTTCATGCTGCGCGCCCTCGCCGTCGACGACGAACGCCCCTCGCTGGAGGAGTTGCTCTATCTGCTGCAGGCCGATCCGCGCATCGGCAGCGTCGAGGGCGCCGGGGACGCCACCGAGGCGCTGCGCCGCATCACCCGGGCCCTGGAGTCCGGACCGCAGGGCCCCGAGGCCATCGACGTCGTCTTCCTCGACGTCCAGATGCCCGGCCTGGACGGCCTGGACCTGGCCCGGCTGCTCACCGGCTTCGCCCGGCCGCCGCTCGTCGTCTTCGTCACCGCCCACGAGGACTTCGCGGTAAGGGCCTTCGACCTCAAGGCAGTCGACTACGTCCTGAAGCCGGTACGCAAGGAACGCCTCGCGGAGGCGGTGCGCCGGGTCGCCGAACTGCGCGGCGCCGCACCCCGGATACCCGTGCACGAACCCGACCCCGACCACATACCCGTCGAACTCGGCGGCGTGACACGGTTCGTGGCGGTGGACGACATCACCCACGTCGAGGCCCAGGGCGACTACGCCCGCCTGCACACCGACCGCGGCAGCCACCTCGTCCGCATCCCGCTCTCCACCCTGGAGGACCGCTGGCGCTCCCGCGGCTTCGTCCGCATCCACCGTCGCCACCTGGTCGCCCTCCACCACATCGGCGAACTCCGCCTGGACGCGGGCACGGTGAGCGTCCTGGTCGGCGCCGAGGAGCTCCAGGTCAGCCGGCGCCACACCCGCGAACTGCGGGACCTGCTGATGAGGAGGGCCTGACGATGGCCGCGGACCCCGCCGAACGCCGGGTCACCGTCACCGGCCCGCCCCGCCGCAGCCGCCGTACCTCCGGCTACTACCGGCCGCGCACCGAGATCGACGAGCAGACCACCCTGGGCCACACCTACGTCCGCTCCCTCATGCGCAGCCAACTGCGCGTCGCCCTCGCCGTGTTCGCCGTCCTGGTGCTGCTCGTCGGCCCGCTCCCGCTGGTCTTCGCCGCCGCCCCCGAGGCACGCCGCCTGGAGTGGCTGGTGCTCGGCTTCTGCCTCTACGCCCCGCTCATCCTGCTCGCCCGCTGGTACGTGCGCCGCGCCGAACGCAACGAGGAGGACTTCGTCCGCCTCGTCGAGGACCGACAGGACCGATGAACTCCCGCCCCGACGAGGCTCGATGAACTCCAGCTACGCCGTCCCGGCCGTCGCCCTCGTGGTCGTCGCGACCGTCCTCGTCGGCGCCTTCGGCCTGCGCATCTCCCGGACCACCTCCGACTTCTACGTCGCCTCCCGCACCGTCGGCCCCCGCCTCAACGCGGCCGCGATCAGCGGCGAGTACCTCTCCGCCGCCTCCTTCCTGGGCATCGCGGGCCTGGTCCTCGTCCAGGGCCCCGACATGCTCTGGTACCCCGTCGGCTACACCGCCGGCTACCTCGTGCTCCTCCTCTTCGTCGCCGCCCCGCTGCGCCGCTCCGGCGCCTACACCCTCCCCGACTTCGCCGAGGCCAGGCTCGCCTCGCAGCCGGTACGACGGCTCGCCGGGGCGTTCGTCGTCGGCGTCGGCTGGCTCTACCTGCTGCCCCAACTCCAGGGCGCCGGGCTCACGTTGGCGGTCCTCACCGGCGCCCCCGACGCGCTCGGCGGACTCATCGTCGCCGTGGTCGTCGTCGCCACCGTGGCCGCCGGCGGCATGCGCAGCATCACCTTCGTGCAGGCCTTCCAGTACTGGCTGAAGCTCACCGCCCTGCTCGTCCCCGCCCTCTTCCTGATCCTCGCCTGGCAGCGCGCCGGCGCCCCCGTCCACGCCTTCGACGAACCGGCCACCTTCCGCACCCAGCGCGTCGTGGACGTCCAGGACACCCTCTCCCTCCGGCTCGACCGCCCGCTCACGGTCACCGTCACCGGCGCGGTCGACGGCCGCCCGCTCCGGGGCACCCGGGTCACCCTCCCCGAGGGCACCCACCGCATCACCGGCGGCACCCGCCTGACCTTCGCCAAGGGCACCCGCGTCCCCGCCACCGACCGCGGCACCAACGGCGGCATGTCCACCTCGCTCGCCGAGAGCCGCGAGGAACGCCCGCTGTACGCCACGTACGGCCTGATCCTCGCCACCTTCCTCGGCACCATGGGCCTGCCGCACGTCGTGGTCCGCTTCTACACCAGCCCGCACGGCGTCGCCGCCCGCCGCACCACCGTCGCCGTCCTCGCCCTGATCGGCCTCTTCTACCTCCTGCCACCCGTCTACGGCGCCCTCGGCCGCCTCTACACCCCCGAACTCACCCTCACCGGCGAGACGGACGCCGCCGTCCTGCTGCTGCCCGACCGGGTCGTCGGCGGCCTCGGCGGCGACCTGCTCGGCGCGCTGGTGGCGGGCGGTGCCTTCGCCGCGTTCCTCTCCACCGCCTCCGGCCTCACCATGGCGGTCGCCGGCGTCCTCACCCAGGACGTCCTCCCGTCCCGCGGCGTACGGCACTTCAGACTCGGGACGGTCCTCGCCATGGCCGTACCGCTCGCCGCGAGCGTCCCGGTGGGCGGCCTGCCGGTCGCCGACGCCGTCGGACTGGCCTTCGCCGTGTCCGCGTCCTCCTTCTGCCCGCTGCTGGTCCTCGGCATCTGGTGGCGGCGGCTGACCCCGCCAGGCGCGGCCGCCGGGATGCTGGCCGGGGGCGGCTCGGCGTTCTGCGCGGTGGCCGCGACGATGGCCGACCTGCCCGGCACCGGCGAGCTGCACGCCCTGCTGGCCTGGCCCGCGCTCTGGTCGGTCCCGCTGGGCTTCCTCACCATGATCCTGGTGTCCCTGGCGACCCCCGGCCGGGTACCGCCCGGAACGGCCGCGATCCTGGCCCGCTTCCACCTGCCGGAAGAGCTGCGCGCGGAGGTCAAGGCGTGACCGGGTTCCTCGCGGGCCTCCTCGTGGCCGTCCTCCCGCTCCTCGCCGCCGGCTTCTGGCTCGGCCGCCGCACCGCACGCCCCGAGAGCCTCGGCGGCCTCGGCACCCCCGTCGAGCACGCCACCTTCGAGACCCTGCACACCGCCTCCCTCGCCGCACCCCCGCTGCGCGCGGGCCTGACCGAGGAGACCGCCCGCCGCTCGGCCCGCCGGCTGCGCACCCTGCTCGGCACCGACGCGCTCTGCCTCACCGACCACGAGAACCTGCTCGTCTGGGACGGCGTCGGCGACCACCACCGCACCGAGATCACGGAACGGCTCGCCGGGCCGCTGGAGTCCGGCCGCGGCGAGGCCTTCCGCCTGCACTGCGAGTATCCCGACTGCCCGGTCCGCTGGGCGGTGGTCGCGCCCCTCACCGTCGACGACCGCGTCCACGGCACCCTGGTCGCCTGCGCCCCGCGCGAGTCCGCCGTCCTGGTCCGGGCGGCCGGCGAGGTCGCCCGCTGGGTCGGCGTCCAGCTGGAACTGGCCGACCTGGACCGCTCCCGGACCCGGCTCATCGAGGCCGAGATCCGCGCCCTGCGCGCCCAGATCTCCCCGCACTTCATCTTCAACTCGCTCGCGGTGATCGCCTCGTTCGTCCGCACCGACCCCGAGCGCGCCCGCGAACTGCTCCTCGAATTCGCCGACTTCACCCGCTACTCGTTCCGCAGGCACGGCGACTTCACCACCCTCGCCGACGAACTCCACGCCATCGACCACTACCTGGCGCTGGTCCGGGCCCGCTTCGGCGACCGCCTCACGGTCACCCTGCAGATCGCCCCCGAGGTACTCCCGGTCACCCTGCCCTTCCTCTGCCTCCAGCCCCTGGTCGAGAACGCCGTCAAGCACGGTCTGGAGGGCAAGACCGGCACCTGCCACATCCAGATCACCGCCCAGGACGAGGGCGCCGAGGCCCTGGTGGTCATCGAGGACGACGGCGCAGGCATGGACCCGGTCCTGCTGCGCCGCATCCTCGCCGGCGAGACCAGCCCCTCCGGGGGCATCGGCCTGTCCAACGTCGACGACCGGCTCCGGCAGGTGTACGGGGACGACCACGGGCTCGTCATCGAGACCGCGCCCGGTGCGGGGATGAAGATCACCGCACGGTTGCCCAAGTACCAGGCCGGAGTGCACTAGCGCTTCGCTGGAAGGGCCGCGTTGTGCCGTCGTTCGTCTGCGGCGCCGTCGTGGCTGGTCGCGCAGTTCCCCGCGCCCCTTCGGGGGCGCTGTGTCAGTTGTTCTGGGTCACCACCATCGCCAGTGTCAGCAGGCCCAGCACCACCCAGCCGAACCAGAGCCAGCCGTTGCTGCCGAGCGCCACCGTGTAGGCCGTCACCACGACGAGTCCGCCGACGGTGAGCACCCCCATCGCCTTGGTGGCACCGTTCGAGCCGTTCGCAGAACCGGGCATCGCGACACCCTCCTCATGGTCCGTCTCCCTCCATGGTGCCCCCGTTCTGCTTCCTGACGGCGCACACGGCGAAATGAAAGCCGGCCGTCCATGTGGCCTCACTGGTCCAGGAGTCCGCCTCGTACACGGAAGGATCGAATCCGTACTCCTCCGGCGGTACGTCCCGGGCACAAGCCCTGTCCTGCTGTTTCGCCGCCTCGGCCAGCGTCAGGCCGGCGGCCAGCCGGGTGAATCCGAGCACCTCCTCGTCGTGGGGGCCCGAGCAGGAGACGAGCAGCGCGGTCCGCGCGGGCGGCAGCCTGAGACAGTCCCGCTTCTGCATGGTGGCGTTGCCCACGAACGCGGACCCCAAGGTGCGATACCCGTCGAGCGGCCCGTAGACGGGGCCGTGCGCCCCCAGCACCAGGCAGGCGACCCGGCCGCCGGTCGAGTCGAACCCGTCCCCGATCGGTACGACGGCGACGGACCGCACATCCGCGAGTTTCCCGCGCAGATCCCCGGTCCGCTCCGCGCACCCGGCGGGCCCCTTCGCACGCGCCTCCGAGGCGGACGCCACCGGCACGAACGTCATCACCTGGCCGTCCGGTGCCTTGTCCGCGCAGGTCGGGTCGACGGTGAGCGTGGGGGTGCCCACGAAGCGCGTCCCGCTGGACCACTCGGCGACGACACAGTCACCGCCGTCGAGGGGCTGCGTCAGGCCGACCACGCTGCCGTACGGCCCGGCAGCGGAGCCACCGCTCTGATGCGCGACCGCCCACCAGACTCCGGTCAGGGCCAGCACCAGCCCCAGGGCGGCGGCGACAGCGGCCCGCAGGGCGTGCGGAGGCGGACGGCGCCGGTGTCCGGGCGGGGGAGCGGGCGACGGGTCCGGGCCCGACACGACGACGGGGGCTCCGAAGTCGGGCACCACAGGGGGAGCGCCCCAGGGCGGTACGGAACCGGGATCGGTGCGGGGACGGACGTCCGCCTCCGCCCGCGACGACACGACCAGCGACAGCGCGGCCTCGGCGGCCACCGCCGACATCCGCAGCGCCGGATCCTTGACGAGCAGCGCGAGCACCGCGGGCGCCAGGGCACCCGCCAGCACCGGCGGAGCGGGCTCGTCCGTGACCGTGGCGGAGATCTCCGCGGTGTCCGAACCCCGTTCGAACGGTCGTCGCCCCTCCACCGCGTGGTACAGCGTGCACCCCAGGGAGAACAGATCGGCGGCCGGTGTCGGTGGCCGGCCGGAGATCCGCTCCGGCGCCAGATATCCGGCCGTCCCCACCAGCGCCCCGGACTGCGTGTACCGGGGCTCCCCGCCGTCCGGCTGCACCGAGATGCCGTAGTCCGTCAGCAGCACCCGGCCGTACGGCGCGCTCATGCGGTCGGGCGCGAGCAGGATGTTCGCCGGTTTCACGTCCCGGTGCAGCACGCCCTGCTGATGTCCGGCGGTCAGTGCGTCGAGGACGGCGAGGCCGATCCGGGCGCACTCCGCGGGCGGCAGCGGCCCGGCCCGCTCCAGCAGTGCCCGCAGATCGACCGCGCCCTGCACGTACTCCATGACGATCCACGGCAGCCCCTCGTGCTCCAGCACGTCGTGCACGGTCACCACATGCGGATGCCCGCGCAACCCGGCCGCGTGCCGCGCCTCGGCCAGGGCGCGGGCCGCCCGGCCGGCCCGTTCCTCCTCGTCCGTACCCCGCAGCACCAGCTCCTTGAGCGCGACCCGGCACGTGAGCTTCGGGTCGTGGGCGAGCCAGACATGGCCCATACCGCCGCTGCCCAGTCGGCTCAGCAGCACATACCGGTCGGCGATGATCCGGCCCGCTCCCGACGACGGCGAATCTTGAGGCATCCGGCCACTCCCGGGTTCGGTGTCACGTCGTACTCGCACTGGACTCGCCGTCCGACGCCGGCGCGCCGTCCTCCGGCACGTCGGAGGCCGGGGGATCGCTGTCGGCCGGGGTGTCGGCCGGGACGGATTCGGTGACCGGCGGGGGAGCGGCGGATGATGCCGGCGGTGTGGTGTCCGCCGCGTGGGTACTCGGGACCGGCTCGAAGGAGGAGGCGGGCGGTGTGGACCCGACGGACGGCGAACCGGCGTCCCACGACGCGTCCGGGGCGGACGACGAAGGCGACGCGGACCCCGACGCGGGATCGGCGGACGAGGGCGACACGGCCGTACCGGAATCCCCCGAGGACGAGGACGAGGACGAGGACGAGGAAGAGGAAGAGGAAGAGGAGGAGGCGGACGGTGACGAAGACGCCGACGGAGACGAGTCCGAGTCCGAGCCCGAGTCCCCACCCGGGGACCGGTTCTCCGCCCCGGACTCGCCGCCCACCCGCAGGGTGACGTACTCCCCGAACCCCAGCTCCGTCCCCGCCACCGGGTCCGAGCCCACCACCCGGGCGTCGTCGGACGGCAGCTCGGCACCGTCGGAGGCGACGGCCAGCCCCGCGTCGGAGAGCCGTCCGCTCGCCGCCCCGAAGGACATGCCGATGACGTCGGGTACAGAGTGCAGCTCGCCGGTACGGAACACGGTGTCGTGCGTGCCCGTCGTCCCCACCGGCCGCTCGAAGCCCCGGTCGGGGTCGGTGACATCGACGAGCGCCAGTCGCTTCAGTGGCCGCGCGGCGGGTCGTACGGCCGTCACCTCGGTCCGGTCGTACCCCCGCCACTTCTTGTTGCCGTGCTCGAACCCGACCTTGATACGGCCGGCATCGCCCTCGAAGGGCCGCAGCGGATTTCCGCACGAGCACTTCACGGCGGGCTGTCCCTGCCGATCGACGAGAACGGCGATTCCGGCCTGGAGCAGGGAGTCGTAGGGGACGGCACTTCCCTTTTTGTAATCGTGGTTTTTCGCGAGGGTGTCGTGACGCAGCAATACGGGAGTGAGGCGGTCGAGGAAATCAGGAATGTGTTCGGTCGAGATGCCGAAGACACTGGCCCAGGCCTGTGCCTTGCGGTGATTCGCGGGATCGGTGAGGAATTTCCTGAGTTTCTCGACGTCGCAGATGGTCGGCTGCCGGGTGCCCCCGTAGAGGCCGGGCGAGTCCCCTTGCTGCAGGTTGCCGCGCACCGGCAGTGAACGGACCTGTTTGTCGTGGCCGAGCCCCTGGTCCTCGTCGAAGAACGGGTCGAGTGCCGGTACACCGGCGGCGACCGCCTTGACGGCGATCGAGTCCCGCCCGCAACCGCTGAGTACCAGTACCGGAACCAGGACGACGAGTACGCATGCCCGGTGCAAGAAAGCGCGCAGTGCCATGACCGCTCCCCCCGGCGGTTATTCCGTCGCGCTTTATGCTACTGAATGAAAAGCCTTTCAGCCCTTGCGTGCGTGCAGTGAGGCCAAATAGGCGTTGTATGCCTCGAGTTCCTTGTCGCCGTCCCGGTCGGCGGCCCGGTCCAGGCGCCGGGCCTGGCGCTGCTCGGAGCCGTACCACTGGAACAGCAGGGCGATCAGCACCAGTACGGACGGGACCTCACTGAACGCCCAGGCGATGCCGCCGGCCGCGGTCTGGTCGGAGAGCGCGTCGATGCCGAGCGAGGCGGGCGGATGCTTGAACGTCTCGACCATCGGCTCCGACGCCATCATCAACGCGATGCCGAAGAACGCATGGAACGGCATGCCCGCGAACAGCTCCAGCATGCGCATGAGGTACCCCGGCCGCTGCGGTCCCGGGTCGACGCCGATGATCGGCCAGAAGAAGACGACACCGACGGCGAGGAAGTGCACCATCATCGCGATGTGCCCGGCCTTCGAGCCCATCAGGAAGTCGAACAGCGGGGTGAAGTAGAGCGCGTACAGGCTGGCGATGAACAGCGGGATGGTGAAGGCGGGATGGGTGATGATCCGCATGTACCGGCTGTGCAGCAGGGCCAGCAGCAGCTCACGCGGCCCCTTCCGGCCCCGCCCGGCGACGGGCAGCGCGCGCAGCGCCAGGGTCACCGGGGCGCCCAGCAGGATCAGGATGGGCGACAGCATGCTGATGATCATGTGCTGCACCATGTGCACGCTGAACATGACCATTCCGTAGTCGTTCAGCCTGGTGCACATCACGAGCATGATGGTCAGTACGCCGATGACGAACGACACGGTCCGCCCCACGGACCACGAGTCCCCGCGCCGCCGCAGCCGCACCACACCCCACCCGTACAGGGCGAGCCCGGCGACACAGGCGACGAGGAAGAAGGGATCCGCCGACCACTCCAGTCCGCGCCCCAGCGTGAACGGCGGCAGATCCATGGTCATGCCATGCCCGCTGTGATCCATCCGCCGGCTCCTGATTCGTGGGGGGTTGTACGTTTACAGCCGCCCACAAGACTAGAACCGCCCTCGACCGCACTTGCGAGCGGGGGCCAGGACACCCACCTGAAGGGGCGCGGGGCTGTATCGATATGCGGCTCCGCCGCGTGGGCGCGAGCAACCACACACGACCCGCACCCGGCAACGAATCGGAACCTCCTACGGCGAGGCCCCCCTAGAGCACGGTCTCCGCCTCGTCGTACCGCTCCGCGGGAACCGTCTTCAACGTCTCCACCGCCTCCGCCAGCGGCACCATCACGATGTCGGTCCCCCGCAGCGCGGTCATGTGGCCGAACTCCCCCCGGTGCACCGCTTCCACCGCATGCCACCCGAACCGCGTCGCCAGGACGCGGTCGTACGCCGTCGGCGTGCCACCCCGCTGCACATGCCCGAGGATGACCGGCCGCGCCTCCTTGCCGAGCCGCTGCTCCAGCTCGACGGAGAGCTGCCGGGCGATCCCGGCGAACCGCTCATGGCCGTAGATGTCCTTGCCGCCCTCGTCGAAGGCCATCGTGCCCGCCTTCGGCTTGGCCCCCTCCGCCGCGACGACGATCGCGAACCGCTTGCCCGCCTCGAACCGCTCGCCGACCCGGCGGGTCAACTCCTCGATGTCGAAGGGCCGTTCCGGCACGACGATGGCGTGCGCGCCGGCCGCCATGCCGGAGTGCAGGGCGATCCAGCCGGTGTGCCGGCCCATGACCTCGACGACGAGCACCCGCTGGTGGGACTCGGCGGTGGTCTTCAACCGGTCGAGCGCCTCGGTGGCGACCCCCACGGCCGTGTCGAAGCCGAAGGTCACGTCGGTGACGGCGATGTCGTTGTCGATGGTCTTCGGCACGCCCACGATCGGCAGGCCGGCGTCGGACATCAGCCGGGCCGCCTTCAGCGTGCCCTCTCCACCGATCGGGATGATCGCGTCGAGCCCGAGCTCGGCCACATGGCCCCTGGCCCGCTCCACACCGTCCCGCAGATGGGAGGGCTGGACCCGGGACGACCCGAGGATGGTGCCGCCGCGCGCCAGGATGCCGGCCACGGCGTCGAGGTCGAGCTTGAGGTAGTCGCACTCCAGGAGGCCCTTCCAGCCGTCCCGGAAGCCGATGACCTCGTCGCCGTGGTCGGCGACGGCACGGTGCACGACGGACCGGATGACGGCGTTCAGGCCGGGGCAGTCGCCGCCGGACGTGAGGACACCAATGCGCATAGCCCGAAACAACCTTCTCCACGTGGGCCGGAGACCGGACCACGCTGTCCGGCTGACATCGCGGCCACCCTACCGGCGCAAGGGGGTCATTCCGCACCGGGCGTCCGCCTGCTGGACGTGCCCGCACATGTGAGCGGACACCCTGTCAGGCGGGCCCCGGAACCGGCCGTTCCAGAAGGTTTACGCGGGCTGCTGAGCGGCGGCGATGCGCTCGTTGCGGAGCGCCTCGTACCAGCGGTCGTCGATCGGCGGCAGCGCGTTCACGTCGAGCGCCAGCTTCAGCAGCAGGTCCGCGATGAGCGGGTTGCGGGCGAGGACGGGCCCGTGCATGTACGTGCCGAAGACGGTGTCGTTGTACGCGCCCTCCGTGCCGTCCCCGGTGCCGTTGCCCTTGCCCAGCTGGACCCGGGCGAGGGGGCGGGCGGTCGGGCCGAGCTGGGTGACGCCCTGGTGGTTCTCGAACCCGGTGAGCGGGGGCAGCCCGAGCCGCGGGTCGATGTCGGCGAGGACGTCACCGACACACCGCTCGCCGGTGCCGCGCACGGTCGTCACGTCGAGCAGGCCGAGGCCCGGCTCCCGCTGCCCGAGGTCGTTGATGAACTCGTGCCCGAGGATCTGGTAGCCGGCGCACACGGAGAACACGATCGCGCCGTTCTCCACCGCCCGGTACAGGTGCCCGTCACGGCGCAGCCGCTCGGCGGCGAGCCGCTGCGGACGGTCCTCGCCGCCGCCGATCAGGTAGATGTCGCCGGAGGTCGGGATCGGCTGGTCGCTGCGCACGTCGAGCCGGGCCACGTCGAGACCGCGCTGCCGGGCCCGCCGCTCCACGACGAGCGCGTTGCCCTGGTCGCCGTAGGTGCTGAGCAGGTCGGGGTAGATCCACACCAGCCGCAGTTGGTTGTCGCTCATGAACTCTTCGTCCTTCGTGGTCAGTTGCCGACGCGGCGGCGCAGGTCCTGGAACGCGGTGTAGTTCGCGATGACCTCGATCCGGCCCGGCGGGCACATCTGCACGGCCTGGTCGAGGGAGTCGCAGACCTGGAAGTGCTGGTTCGCGACCTCCAGGCGCACCGCGAGGTCCAGCTTGCGGTCGCCCAGCACGAAGATCGGGTGGCCGGTCAGGCGCGTGTAGTCCACGTCCCACAGCCAGGAGGTGTCGGTGCCGTCCGCGCCGCGCGCGTTCACCGAGAGGATCACCGGCGCCGGCGGCGGGTCGATGAGCGAGAACGTCTCCAGCCAGCCGGCCGGGTTCTTGGCCAGGAGCAGACGCAGGTCGCGGTTCTGGAACTGGACGACGTCGTAGCGTCCCGCGACGGCCTGTACCTGGTACATCCGCTCCAGGGCGACCTGCGGCGGCACCCCGAAGACGGCGGCGACGGCGGCCGAGGAGGCCGCGTTCGCCTTGTTGGCGCGCCCCGGCAGCTGCAGGTGGATCGGCCAGGCGGACCCGTGCGGGTCGAGGACGTGGTCCCCGGAGAGCACCCAGCTCGGCGTCGGGCGGCGGAACCCGCACTCACCGCAGAACCAGTCGTCGCCGGGCCGCTGCATCACGCCACCGCAGGACGGGCAGGACCAGGCGTCGTCCTTCCACATCTGGCCCGCGGCGACCCAGATCACGTTGGGGGAGGAGGACGCGGCCCACACCACCAGCGGGTCGTCGCAGTTCGCCACGATGACGGCCTTGGTGCCGGCCAGGCCCTCCCGCCAGTTCTCGGCGAGCATCCGGGTCTCGGCGGCGCGGTCGAGCTGGTCGCGGGAGAGGTTGAGCAGTGCGATGCACTTGGGGTCGGTGTCCCGGGCCACCCCGGCCAGGTACTTCTCGTCGACCTCGATGACACCGAACTTGGACTCCGAGCCGCCCGCCAGCGCCGACGTGATGCCGGCCGGCATGTTGGCCCCGAGCGCGTTGGACACGACCGGCCCGGCGGCCTTCAGTGCCTCGGCGATGAGCCGGGTGGTCGTCGTCTTGCCGTTGGTCGCCGAGACGAGGGTGACGTCCAGGTTCTGGGCGAGCCGGGCGAGAAGGTCGGGGTCGAGTTTGAGCGCGACCCGGCCACCGATCACGGAGCCGCTGCCGCGACCCGCCGCCCGGGACGCCGCCGCGACCGCCTTGCCCGCGGTCACGGCCAGCTTGGCCCGCGGCGTGAGCGGGTCCGAGTTGCCTGCCATCAGTTCTCGATCCTCCTTGCGTACGCGCCGCGCCTGAGCCATCCGGCAACGTGGTGTGAGGTCAGCCTATCGAGATCCATTCGCACACCCGAATTCCGGCCCGTGCCTGCGCGGCGAGCAGGGGCCGATCCGAACCGTACCCTTGCGGCCATGCGACACGGTTCCATTCCGGGCGCCCACGGGCGGGTCCGGCCTCTCACCCTGCTCGGCGACCCCGTTCTGCACGCCCCTTGTGCGGAGGTCACCGACTTCGGCCCCGAACTCTCCCGGCTGGTGGAGGACTTGTTCGCGACGATGTACGCGGCGGAGGGCGTGGGCCTGGCGGCGAACCAGGTGGGGGAGCCGCTGCGGGTGTTCGTCTTCGACTGCCCCGACGACGAGGACGTCCGCCACCTGGGGCATGTGGTCAATCCGCGTCTGGTGGCGGCGGACGGCATCACACTCCGCGGCCCCGAGGGCTGCCTGTCCCTGCCGGGCCTGGAGGCGGGCACGGAACGGTACGACCACGCGGTGGTCGAGGGCTTCACGGCGACGGGGGAGCCGATCACGATCCACGGCACCGGCTTCTTCGCGCGATGCCTCCAGCACGAGACCGACCACCTGGAAGGCCACGTCTACGCCGACCACGTCACAGGCAGGCGCAGGCGCAAGCTGATGCGCCAGGTGGCCAGATCTTCTTGGCACCGGTGAGGAGAGATACCCAGGGGCACGGGGCTGTGTCTGATTTGCGGCTGCCGCCGCGCGGGCGCGAGAAGCCTCACCGGGCGGGTAGCCGAAACCGAACCCCTCAGAACCCCGGCCCCCCCACTTTGTCCCCCGCAGCCGCCAACCGCCCCCACAGCAGGTCCGCCAAACTCTTCACCAGTTCCGCACGGGAACAGGGCCGCTCCCCCAGCCACCAGTCCCCGGCCGCATGCATCATCCCGACGATCCCGTGCCCCCACACCCGCGCCAGCTGCTGACTGTTCGGCCCCAGATCCAGCCGGTCCTCGATGACCTGCGCCAGCTCCTCACCCATCCGCCGCAACAGCGGAGCCGAGTGCACCCCGACGTCGAACCCCTGGTCGGTCCCCGTGCCGCCCTCCGCGGGATGCATCAGGAACCGGTACACCTGAGGCCGCGCCTCGATCGCCGCGAGGTACGTGTCCAAGGTCGCCTCGACGCGCTCGCGGCGCTCCGCGGGAGCGTCCAGCGCGGCCCGCAACGAGTTCAGCAGCGCGTCCGTGTGCCGCTTGGCCAGCGCCGCGTACAGCCCGCTCTTGTCGCCGAAGTGGCGGTAGAGGATGGGTTTGGTGATGCCCGCCTCCGCCGCGATGGCGTTCATGGAAGCCTGTGGGCCGTCCCGCAGCACCACCCGGTCCGCGGCCTCCAGCAGCTCGCGCCGTCGGCGGTCGGCGGACCTCTGCTGTTCGGTCCGCTGCGTGGTGTCCATGTGCTCTCCCCACCCCGTGCTGTTTCGGTGACGCCTGCGCAAACTAACACCTGACGGCCATCCGCTCTCGAACTGGCTGCCGAGGTGACCTTGGGAGTTGACTTTTCCTACCGACGAGTAACAGACTCGGGTTACCGCTAGTAACACATTATGCGCCGCCGCTGGAGGAGTCATGGCCGAGTTCACCATGGAACTCAACGACGAACAGAAGGAGGTCCGGGACTGGCTGCACGGTTTCGCCGCCGACGTCATCCGTCCCGCGGCCGCCGAATGGGACGAGCGTGAGGAGACTCCCTGGCCGGTCATCCAGGAGGCCGCGAAGGTCGGCATCTACTCCCTCGACTTCTACGCCCAGCAGTACTTCGACCCCACCGGGCTCGGCATCCCGATGGCCATGGAGGAGCTGTTCTGGGGCGACGCGGGCATCGCCCTGTCCATCGTGGGCACGGGCCTCGCCGCCGTCGGCGTCCTCGCCAACGGCACCGAGGAGCAGATCGGCACCTGGATCCCCCAGATGTACGGCGACACCAACGACGTCAAGGTCGCCGCGTTCTGCTCCTCCGAGCCCGACGCCGGGTCCGACGTGGCCTCCATGCGCACCCGGGCCGTCTACGACGAGGCCAAGGACGAGTGGGTGATCAACGGCACGAAGACCTGGGCGACCAACGGCGGCATCGCCAACGTCCACGTCGTCGTCGCGGTCGTCGACCCGGAACTCGGCTCCAAGGGCCACGCGTCCTTCATCGTCCCGCCGGGGACGCCCGGGCTCTCCCAGGGCCAGAAGTTCAAGAAGCACGGGATCCGTGCCTCGCACACCGCCGAGGTCGTCCTCGACAGCGTCCGGGTGCCCGGTTCCTGCCTGCTCGGCGGCAAGCAGAGGCTGGACGAGCGCCTCGCCCGGGCCCGGGAGCGGGCGAAGTCGGGCGGTGAGCGGGTGAAGAACGCGGCGATGGCCACGTTCGAGGCCTCGCGGCCCGCCGTCGGCGCGATGGCCGTCGGTACGGCACGCGCGGCGTACGAGGTCGCGCTCGACTACGCCATGACCCGTGAGCAGTTCGGGCGGCCGATCATCGACAACCAGGGGGTGGCCTTCGCGCTCGCGGACATGCGGACGTCCATCGACGCGGCCCGGCTGCTGGTGTGGCGGGCGTCCTGGATGGCGATCAACGGGAAGCCGTTCGACGCGGCCGAGGGGTCGATGTCGAAGCTGTTCGCCAGCGAGACGGCGAAGAAGGTGACCGCCCAGGCGATCCAGATCCTGGGCGGCAACGGGTACACGCGGGAGTATCCGGTGGAGCGGATGCACCGGGATGCGGCAATTTACACCATCTTCGAGGGTACGAGTGAGATCCAGCGGCTGGTGATCGCGCGGACCTTGTCGGGGATGCCGATTCGGTAGCGCCGTAGGGGTGCGGGTGCGTTGCGGGCCTACGGCGCGTTGTGGCTGGTCGCGCAGTTCCCCGCGCCCCTAGGTAAATATCCTCACCGGTGCTTCAGAGGTGTGAGCTGCTCGATGTCGTAGCGCTTCCGGAGTTCCTCGATGGCCTCGTGGTCGGGTGGGCCCTCGCTGCCCAGGATCTCCAGGAGTTCCTCGAAGTAGCGCTCGTGATCCGGCGGTGGGGATGCCTGGAAGAACATCCGTGCCGGGGTGTCCGTCGGGTTGGCGAAGGCGTGGGGGCAGCCGGGGGGTACGGCGATCAGTGTGCCCGGGGTTGCCCGCACCACCCTCGTGCCCGAACTCGACTCCCACTTCTGCCAGTTGTCGGGGGTCCGGATGCGGGGCTCGAAGGCGAGGACGTCCAGTTCGCCTTCGAGGACGTAGAACAACTCCTCGCTGCGGGTGTGCACATGGGCGCCCACGTCGAAGCCCGGCGGGACCTCCACCTCGAAGGTGGAGGCCATCCGCGAGTGCGTGCCCGTCACCTTGAAGGTGACACGCTGGGCCGGCGTGTGGACCACGCGGCCGTGTCCCGGTGGTACGAGGAGTCCCTCGGTCGTGGTCATGAGCCGCTCACCACGTCACAGGTAGTGCCTCGGGTCCCCGGATCAACGCGCCCTTTCTGAAGGGGACCTGCTCCGGGGGCACGGCGAGCCGCA
The DNA here is from genome assembly GCF_040643955.1 of Streptomyces sp. NPDC047061. Classification (NCBI taxonomy): domain Bacteria; kingdom Bacillati; phylum Actinomycetota; class Actinomycetes; order Kitasatosporales; family Streptomycetaceae; genus Streptomyces; species Streptomyces sp. NPDC047061. The sequence goes on along the minus strand of NZ_JBEYVI010000030.1, from coordinate 99,074 downwards.
GCCCGGGCAGCCGGTCGAGGAGGGCGTCCACCAGCAGTTCCTCCTCCAGCCTGCCGAGCTGGCCGCCGGGACAGTAGTGCGGGCCGAACCCGAAGGAGACGTGCGGGTTGGGGCTGCGGGTGAAGTCGATCGTCTCGGGGTCCGGGAAGACCAGCGGGTCACGGTTGGCGGCCAGGTACGAGACGTAGATCGGGTCGCCCGCGCGGATCCGTACGCCCTTGATGTCCACGTCCTGCAGGGCGATCCGGGACAGGCCGACCGCGCTGCGGTGCGGGATGTAGCGCAGCAGCTCGTCGATCGCCCGGGGGCGGATCGCCGGCTCGGTGCGCAGCCGGTCCAGGAGGTCGCGGCGGGTCAGCAGCAGGTAGAATATCTGCCCGCTGTTGTTGGTGACCGCCTCGCCGCCGATCTGGAGGAGGACGGCGAGACCGACGGCCTCCTCCAGCGTCACCTCGCCGCGACCCACGGCCGCGCCCAGCAGGGAGGCCACGTCCTCGCCCGTGCTGCCCTCGCGCAGGGCGATGAGATCGCCGAAGTAGGCGCTCATCTCGCGCTTGGCCTTCTCGCTGACCTCCTTGCCGTGACTGGAGGACAGGATCAGCTGGGTCCAGACGTGCATGCTGTGCCGGTCGGCGGCCGGCACCCCCATCACCTCGCAGATCACCGCGATGGGGAACGGGCTCAGGACCGCCGCCGTGAGATCGGCGGGCGGGCCGTCCTGGACGAGCTCGTCGACGATCTCGTCCAGCATCCGGCGGGCCTTCTCCCGGACCCGCTCCACGCCCTTGGAGGTGAGCGCGGAGGCCACCGTGCGGCGCAGCCGCGTGTGGTCGGGCGGGTCCAGGAAGCCGACCGCGCCGCGGTCCGGGATGAAGTGCGGGGCGAGCCGGGTGACCGGCTGCTCCATCACCGCCTCGCGGCTGAACCGGGGGTCGTTGGCCACCATCCGTACGTCGTCGTACCGGGTGACCAGCCACGCCCAGCCCTCCCCGTTGGGGAGCTGGATCCGGGTGACCGGACCCTCCCGCATCAGCTCGGCCAGGGTGGGGTCGAAATCCACCCCCGTCAGGTCCGGCACCTCCCAGTGCCGGACCGGACAGGCGGCCTCACCGGGTGCCTCGCCGGGTGCCTCGTCGGCGGGGTCGAGTGGTTCGGTGAGTGTCATCGAGGTCAGTCCGCCTCTTCGTCCGAACGCCGCCAGCGACCCAGCGACATTTCCGCGGTGATGCCGGGACCGAAGCCGGCCAGCAGGCCGCGCGCCCGGTGCTCGGCACCGCCCTCGTCGAACATCCGGCGCAGCGCGTCCAGGACGACGGCGCTCGCGATGTTGCCGTACTCGGTGAGCGTGGCCCGGCTGAACCGGAAGGCGTGCGGCTCGACCTGGAGGAACTTGCTCAGGTCGTCCAGGATGCGCGGCCCGCCCGCGTGGACTATGTAGAAGTCCAGGTCGGACGCGTCCCAGCCGTGCAGCCCTGCCAGGTCCTGGAGAGCCGGTGCCAGCGGCTCCATGGTCGCCGGGACCCGCTTGTCCAGCAGGAAGTGGAACCCGGTGGCCCGCACGTCGTACATGATCCACTCCTCGGTCTTCGGGATCAGGTACGAGCCGTTGCGTTCGAGCTCGACGCCCGTGCCGCCCTTGCCGCGGACCACGGCGGCGGCGATGCCGTCACCGAAGAGCCCGTTGGAGAGCAGCGAGCCGACGCCGAGGTCGGTCGGCTGGTAGCACAGCGAGCAGAACTCGCAGGCCACGATGAGGGCGTTGGCGTCCGGGTACGCCGAGCAGAAGTCGTGCGCCCGGTTGATCGCCGCTCCGCCGGCCGCGCAGCCGAGCTGCGCGATGGGGATCTGGCGGGTCGTGGAGTCGAAGTCCATCTCGTTGATCAGCCACGCCGTGAGCGAGGGCATCATGAAGCCCGTGCACGAGACGTAGATGATCACGTCGATGTCGGTGGTGAGCAGCTCGGCGTCGTCGAGCGCCCGCTGGATGACTGCGGGGACCCGGGCCTTGGCCTCGACCTCGTAGAGCTTGTTGCGCTCCTCGAAGCCGGGGTGCTTCAGGGTTTCCTCGATCGGCTGCACGATGTGCCGGGTGCGAACGCCCGTGTTCTCGATCAGTCTCAGCGCCAGCGGCAGCTGCGGGTGGTTCTCGTGGTGGGAGCGCGCCAGTTCCAGCGTCTCCTCCATCGTGATCACGTACTCCGGGACCGACACTGAGGGTTTGCACAAAGTCGCCATGAACCGTGCCTGCTTTCAGCCTTCCGGTGGGTTTGGGCCCGACCGGTCAGAGAGGTGGTTCACCTCAGGAGGTGGTTCCCTCACGATCACCCGTGAGGGCGATGATCTCTCGCCGGACTACTCCGAACCGGTGACCCCGTGTCAGGGTCGGAACAGCACAGAGCTATCCGTACGAGGAGGACGCGATGCCCGGCACGGCCGCGGAAATGCTGAAAACGACCAGGTCAGAGCTTGCCCCGAACCCGAACGCCAATCCATTGGTCCCCCTCGTCGCCAGCGGCCGGGCGAGTCTGGAGACACTCGCCGCACTTGCCCTGGAACAACACCAAGTGATCCCCGCCGACCGACGCGCGTTCCTGCATCTGGCGCAGCGCGCCTCCGAGGAGCCTGCGGCCGCCGGGTTCTTCACCATGCTGGCCGAGGGCGAGGAACTGGCGGCAGAGCGGCTGGGCGCGTTCACCGAGGCGTGCGAAGTGGATGAAGAGCGCATGCAAGCGTACGAGCCCCTACCGGGCTGCCAGGCGTACCCGGCGTACATCTCCTGGCTCGCCCTCAACGCAACCCCGACGGACGCCGTCCTCGCCATCACGGCCAACTTCGCGACGTGGGGCACGTATTGCGCGGCCATCGCGCAGGCCCTGCGCACGCACTACGGCTTCACCGACGAGGCCTGCGCCTTCTTCGACTTCTTCGCGACCCCGGCTCCGGCACTCGACGTACAGGCAACGGCAGCGGTCCAGGCGGGACTGGAGTCAGGGCGCCTGGACGAGAAGTGCGTGTACACGTACGGCCGTCTACTCCAGGCGTACGAGGAGATGTTCTGGACGTCGCTCAGGACACTCACCTAGGGGCGCGGGGCTGTTTCGATTTGCGGCTGCCGCCGCGTGGACGCGACCAGCCACGACGCACCCGTACCCGCCGAACGACCGCTACTCCCCACTGCTGTGGGCGATACAAGCCACGTCGATCCGATCGGCGAGCTTCGCGAGCTCAATGGTCAGCGCAGCCACCGTGTCCTCGTCCAGCCCACCCTCGTCGGCCTCCACCAGACGCAGCCACCGTGCCCCCAACGTCCGCAACAACTTACTCACGTCGGCCGCGGCCACCTGCAAGGTACCGCGGTCGTCGACGATCAGAGGCAGGGTCACTTCGCGGTTCACACCCGGGATCGTAGCCGTGCAACCGTCACGCACCCTGCCAAACGGTGGTGATGTTGCAGAACTCCCGGATTCCGTGCCCGGACAGCTCACGGCCGTATCCGGACCGCTTCACCCCGCCGAAGGGGAACGCCGGGTGAGAGGCGGTCATGCCGTTGACGAACACGCCGCCGGCCTCCAGGTCCCGTACGAACCGGTCCACCTCGGCCTCGTCGCGCGTCCACACGTTCGAACTCAGCCCGAAGGACGAGTCGTTGGCGATGAGGACCGCCTCGTCCAGGTCCCCGGCCCGGTACAGCGTGGCCACCGGCCCGAACGCCTCCTCGCGGTGGATGCGCATGTCGCGGTGGATCCCTGCGAGGACGGTCGGCGGGTAGAACCAGCCGGGCCCGTCCGGCCGCTCCCCGCCGCACAGCACCTGCGCACCCGACCGCTTGGCGTCCTCGACCAGCTCCTCCAGGTCCTTGCGCCCCTGCTCGCTCGCGAGCGGCCCGACGTCCGTCTCCTCGTCCATCGGGTCGCCCGTGCGCAGTGCCGCCATGCCCGCCACGAACCGCTCGGCGAACGCGTCGTAGACGGCCGTGTGCACGATGAACCGCTTCGCGGCGATGCACGACTGCCCGTTGTTCTGGACGCGCGCCGTCACCGCGATCCGCGCGGCGCGGTCGATGTCCGCCGAGGGCATCACCACGTAGGGGTCGCTGCCGCCCAGCTCCAGGACCGTCTTCTTGATCATCTCGCCGGCGGTGGCGGCGACCGCGCGGCCCGCGGGCTCGCTGCCGGTGAGCGTCGCCGCCTTCACCCGCTCGTCGCGCAGAACGTCGTCGACCGCGCCGGAGCCGATCAGCAGGGTCTGGAAGCAGCCCTCGGTGAAGCCGGCCCGGTGGAACAGGTCCTCCAGGTACAGGGCGGTCTGCGGGACGTTGGACGCGTGCTTGAGCAGGCCCACGTTGCCCGCCATCAGCGCCGGGGCGGCGAAGCGGACCACCTGCCAGAGCGGGAAGTTCCACGGCATCACGGCCAGCACCGGACCGATGGGGCGGTACCGCACCCGCACCCGGGACGCTCCCGAGTCCTTCACGTCCGTCTCCGCCGGCTCCTCGTCGGCCAGCAGGGCCTGCGCGTGGTCGGCGTACCAACGCATCGCCTTCGCGCACTTGGCGGCCTCCGCACGGGCCTGCTTCAGCGGCTTGCCCATCTCGGTGGTCATGGTGCGCGCGATGTCGTCCAGGTCCGCGTCCAGCAGGTCGGCTGCCCGGTGCAGCAGCCGGGCGCGCTCGGCGAAGGTGCTGGTGCGGTACGTGCGGAACGTAGCCTCGGCGAGTTCGAGCCGGCGTTCGAGCTCGTCCTCGTCCATGGCCTCGAACGTTTCGAGCGTCTCGCCGTTCGCCGGGTTGACCGTCGCGATGGGCATGGCTGACCTCCCTGGGAGCGGGCTTGCTACGACCTTCCCGCGCGGCCGGGCGGACCGCAACGTAGGGGGCTCTGTTCAGCCCGTGTGCTCCGCCAGCCGGTCGAGGAACGCGGCCTGGGCCTTGACGATCACCTCGCGGGCCCGGTCGGGGGTCAGCCAGGCCACCCGGTCCAGCTCCGGGAACTCCTGGATCCGGCCCGACCGCGGCGGCCACTCCATGATGAAGACGCCGGGCTCGATCGTGGCCGGGTCCAGGTCCGCCTCGATCGCCCACGCCGTCACGATCTTGCCGTTGGTCTGCCGGACCTCGCCCAGCCCGATCGCCTCGCCGTCCGGCGGCGGCAGGCCCAGCTCCTCCTGGAACTCGCGCCGGGCCGCCGCCCAGGCCGTCTCGTCGGGCTCGTACTCGCCCTTGGGGACGGTCCAGGCGCCCGCGTCCTTCTTCGCGAAGAACGGTCCGCCCATATGGCCGAGCAACACCTCAAGGCCTTCGCCGGTATGCCGGAACAACAGCAGTCCGGCGCTTCGCTTCGGCTCGGTCAACGCCGTACCTCCGGGTGCGCGGCCAGCAGGGTCTCCACCGTATCGGCCTCCTCCGGCCGCTTGTCCTCGCGATAGCGGACCACCCGGGCGAAGCGCAGGGTGACACCGGCCGGGTAGCGGGTGGACCGCTGCAGTCCGTCGTAGGCGATCTCGACGACGAGTTCGGGGCGTACGGTCACCACCCAGCCGTCGTCCGAGACCGCCAGCTCCTTGAACCGGGCGGTCTGCCACTCCAGCACCGCGTCGGTCAGGCCCTTGAACGTCTTGCCGAGCATCGCGAAGGTGCCGTCCGGGTTGCGGGCGCCGAGGTGGAGGTTGGAGAGCCTGCCGGTGCGGCGGCCGTGGCCCCATTCGGCGGCCAGGACGACCAGGTCGAGGGTGTGGACGGGCTTCACCTTCAGCCAGGAGGCGCCCCGGCGGCCGGCGCTGTAGGGGGCGTCCAGGGCCTTGACGACCACGCCCTCGTGGCCGCGGGCGAGGGTGGCCGCGAGGAACTCCTCGGCGGCCGTCGTCTCGTCCGGCCCGGAGACCAGTGCCCGGCGCACCCGCATCGGTTCGGGGACCAGCCGGGCCAGCTCCGCGTGGCGGTCGGCGAAGGGGAGGTCGAGCAGGTCCTGGCCGTCGGCCGAGAGCACGTCGAAGAAGACGGGGGAGACCGGGACCTCCCGCGCCGCCTTCGCCACGTCCGTCCGGGAGCCGACCCGGCCCGCCGTCTCCTGGAAGGAGCGGGGCCGCCCGTCCGCGTCGAAGGAGATCACCTCGCCGTCCAGGATGAACCGGTCGCCCCGCAACTCCCGTGCGGCGGAGACCACTTCGGGGAGGCGTTCGGTGATGTCGTCGAGCGTCCGGGTGAAGATCCGCACCGTGTCGCCGTCCCGGTGGACCTGGACCCGGATACCGTCCAGCTTCTCCTCGACCGCGCAGCCGTCCAGCTTCTCCACCGCCTCCGCGACCGAGGACGCGGTGTGCGCCAGCATGGGCAGCACGGGACGGCCGACGGTGAGCCGGAAGCGGTCCAGGGCCGGCGGGCCGTCCGCCAGCAGGGCCTCGGCCACCGTCTGGAGGGACCCGGCGAGCATCACCGCCCGGCGGACGGCGGCCGGGTCCGCGCCGGTCGCCTGCGCGAGCCCTTCGACGGCGACCGCGTCCAGGGCGCCCTGCCGCACCTCCCCGGTGATCAGCCCCAGCAGGAAGCGCTGCTCGTCCGCCGTCGCCGCGCCCATCAACTCGCCGACGATCCTGGCCCGTTCGGCCTGAGAACCGGTTCCGGAGACCTTGCCGAGTTCGCTGAGCCGGGCGTCGACCTCGCGGACCGTGAGAGACGCGGCTGCGGCCGGCGGGACGGGCCGGCTCAGCACCTTCCAGCCGACGCCGAGCCTGCCCTGCGGGAGCCGGCCGGCCAGGTAGGGGATGACGACCGGGACGTCGTCGGGGGCCGTCTCCCGGAAGAGCTCGGCGAGCAGCGCGGTCTTGCGGGATCTCGCCGCGGTGGCGGCGACCTCCCGGGACACTTCGGCGAGCCGGGTCAGCAGCATGCAGCCATGGTGCAACGGGCGGGCCCGGACCACACCACAACGTACGTGCCCGGACTACACCCGCACGGCCGCGTCCAGGTCCGCGAAGAGCAACTCGCCGTTGATGGCCGCCCCTGCCCGGTAGCCGCGGCTCGCCGCGTTGACCACCTGCTCGGCGAAGCCGCTCGTGTTGCCGGCCGCCCACAGCCCGGGCACGGTCGTCAGGCCCCGCTCGTCGATCACGGGGTAGGCGCCGAAGGGGGTCTCCGCCAGCTCCGCGCCCAGCGCGACCAGCAGGTCGTTCTGCGGGACCGGGCGCGGGGCGACGAACAGCGCCTCCCGCGCGTGCACGCTCCCGTCGACGAGCTCCACCCCGGTCAGCCGGTCGTCCTCGACGCGCAGCACCGCGACCTCGCCCGGCACCACCCGGACCCCGGCCGCGGCCAGCCGGCGCAGGTCCTCGTCGGCCAGCTCGGCCTCCTCGACCTGGTGCAGGAAGAGGGTCACGTCCTTCGACCACTGGGTGACCATGAGCGCCTGGTGCACACTCATCGGGCTCGTGGCCAGCACGCCGAACGCCTGGTCGCGTACCTCCCAGCCGTGGCAGTAGGGGCAGTGCACCACGTCCCGGCCGAAGCGTTCGGCCACCCCGGGGACGGCCGGGAGTTCGTCCTTGAGGCCGGTGGCGACGACCAGGTGCCGGGCCCGGACGGTACGGCCGCTCGCCAGCGACACAGTGAAGCCGTCCGGGGCGTCCCCGTCCCGTGCCGCGTCCACCGCCCGGTCCCGGACCAGCTCCACGCCGTACCGGGCGATCTCCTCCCGGCCCACGGCCAGGAACTCCGCGGGCGGCATGCCGTCCCGGGACAGGAAGCCCTGCATGTGCGCGGCCGGGGCGTTGCGCGGCTCGCCCGCGTCGACGACCAGGGTGCGGCGCCGGGCCCGGCCCAGGACCAGCGCTGCGGACAGCCCGGCCGCGCCGCCGCCGCCGACGACCACCTCGTATGTATCGGTCATGGTGACCACCTCCGCCGCCGAGGGTTGCCCGGCGACTGCCGGATTGACAAACGTCTTTGCCGAAACTGCAATGCAGGCATGACTACGGACGACGTCCTCGCAGGTGTGGGACCCCGGCTGCGCCGGCTCCGCAAGGAGCGGGAGGTCACCCTCGCCGCCCTCTCCGAGACCACCGGCATCTCGGTCAGCACCCTCTCCCGGCTGGAGTCCGGGCTGCGCAGGCCCAGCCTGGAGCTGTTGCTGCCGATCGCGCAGGCCCACCAGGTGCCCCTGGACGAACTGGTCGGCGCCCCGCCGGCCGGCGATCCCCGGGTGCGGGCCAAGCCGATGGAGCGGTTCGGCCGCACCTTCCTGCCGCTCACCCGGCAGCCCGGCGGTCTGCAGGCCTTCAAGGTGGTCGAACCGAAGCGGAAACTCGAACCCGAACCGCGTACCCACGAGGGCTACGAGTGGTTGTACGTGCTGTCAGGGAAGCTGCGGCTGGTGCTCGGCGAGCACGACGTCGTGCTGGGTCCGGGGGAGGCGGCCGAGTTCGACACCCGGGTGCCGCACTGGTTCGGGTCGACGGGGGAGGGGCCGGTGGAGTTCCTCAGCCTGTTCGGGCCGCAGGGGGAGCGGATGCACGTACGGGCGCGTCCGAAGCGGGCGTGACGAATCCGGCGTTCCCTCCGGCGGCTGTTCCCACCATGGCAAGCGACCGCTTAGTATGCGATGGACCCGGTCAGACGACGGTCGGACGACGCAGTCGACGCAGTCCCGTGGAGGCACCGCATGCAGGCATGGCAAGTGCACGAGAACGGCGAGCCGAGCGAGGTGATGCGGCTCCAGGAGGTGGAGCTGCCCACGCCCGGCGACGGCCAGGTGCTGCTCAGGGTGCGTGCCGCCAACATCAACTTCCCCGATGTCCTGATGTGCCGGGGGCACTACCAGGTGCGCCCGCCGCTGCCGTTCACCCCCGGGGTGGAGATCTGCGGCGAGACCGAGGACGGCCGCCGGGTGCTCGCCAACCCCGCCCTGCCGCACGGCGGTTTCGCCGAGTACGCGGTCGCGGACGCCGCCGCGCTGCTGCCGGCCCCGGACGCGCTGGACGACTCCGAGGCCGCCGCGCTGCACATCGGCTACCAGACGGGCTGGTTCGGCCTGCACCGCCGGGCGGCCCTGCAGGCCGGCGAGACGCTGCTCGTGCACGCCGCCGCGGGCGGGGTCGGCAGCGCGGCCGTCCAGCTCGGCAAGGCGGCGGGGGCGACGGTGATCGGCGTGGTCGGCGGCGCCGACAAGGTCGCCGTGGCCCGCGAGCAGGGCTGTGACGTCGTCGTCGACCGTCGTACCGAGGACGTCGTCGCCGCCGTCAAGGAGGCCACGGGCGGCCGCGGCGCCGACGTGATCTACGACCCGGTGGGCGGGGACGCCTACACCCAGTCCACCAAGGTGGTCGCCTTCGAGGGCCGGATCGTGGTCGTCGGCTTCGCCAGCGGCACCATCCCGAGCCCGGGGCTCAACCACGCCCTGGTGAAGAACTACTCCATCCTGGGCCTGCACTGGGGCCTGTACGCCACCAAGAACCCCAGGCTGATCCTGGACTGCCACCGGCAGCTCACCGAGCTGGCCGCCAAGGGCGCCATCAAGCCCCTGGTGAGCGAGCGGGTCCCGCTGTCCGAGGCCGCGGCGGCCGTGCAGCGGGTCGGTGACGGCGTCACCACCGGCCGGGTCACCGTCGTACCGAAGGGAGCCGCAGCATGACCGACGCTGCCGAACTCACGCGCCGCACCGCCGAGTTGCTGGCCGCACACCCGCCCGCCAGCACGGCGAAGCCCGACTTCCTCAAGGCCCGCTTCGACGCGGGGCTGGCCTGGGTGCACTACCCGGAGGGCCTCGGCGGCCTCGGTGCCCCGCGCTCCCTCCAGGTCGTCGTGGACGCCGAGCTGGCGGCCGCCGGCGCCCCCGACAACGACTCGCGCCGCAACGGCATCGGGCTCGGCATGGCCGCGCCGACCATCCTCAGGTACGGCACGGAGGAGCAGAAGCAGCGCTATCTGCGGCCGCTGTGGATCGGCGAGGAGGTCTGGTGCCAGCTGTTCAGCGAGCCGGGCGCCGGTTCCGACCTGGCCGCGCTGGGGACGAGGGCCGTCCGTGAGGGCGACGAGTGGGTGGTGAACGGGCAGAAGGTGTGGACGTCCGGCGCGCACAACTCCCGCTGGGCCATCCTCATCGCCCGCACCGACCCGAACGTGCCCAAGCACGCGGGCATCACCTACTTCATCTGCGACATGACCGACCCGGGCGTGGACGTCCGGCCGCTGCGGCAGGTCACCGGCGAGGCCGAGTTCAACGAGGTCTTCCTCACCGACGTGCGCATCCCCGACTCCCGCCGCCTCGGTGAGGTCGGCGACGGCTGGCGGGTCGCGCAGACCACCCTCAACAACGAGCGCGTCGCGATCGGCGGCATGCGGCTGCCCCGCGAGGGCGGCATGATCGCCCCGGTCGCGAAGACCTGGCGCGAACGCCCCGAGCTGCGCACCCACGACCTGCACCAGCGGCTGCTGAAGCTGTGGGTCGAGTCCGAGGTCGCCCGCCTCACCGCCGAGCGGCTGCGCCAGCAGCTGGTCGCAGGACAGCCCGGCCCGGAGGGCGCCGGAATGAAGCTCGCCTTCGCCCGCCTCAACCAGGAGATCAGCGGCCTTGAGGTCGAACTCCGGGGCGAGGAGGGCCTGTTGTACGACGACTGGACCATGCGCCGGCCCGAACTGGTGGACTTCGTCGGCCGCGACGCCGGCTACCGCTACCTCCGTGCCAAGGGCAACAGCATCGAGGGCGGGACCAGCGAGGTCCTGCTGAACATCGTCGCCGAACGCGTCCTGGGCCTGCCGGCCGAGCCGCGCACCGACAAGGACGTCGCGTGGAAGGACCTCGCCCGATGACAACGCAGAGCGCACAGCCCGACCTGCTGTACTCGGAGGAGGAAGAGGCGCTGCGGGCCGCGGTGCGGGATCTGCTCGCCGACCACTGCGACGCGCCGGGCGTCATCGCCCGCACCGAGTCGGACGTCCCGCACGACGCGGCCGCCTGGAAGGCCCTCACCGAGGGTATGGGGCTCGCCGGGCTGCTGGTACCGGAGAAGCTCGGCGGCCAGGGTGCCTCGCACCGCGAAGTCGCCGTCGTCCTGGAGGAGTTGGGGCGGGCGGTGGCGCCCGTGCCGTATCTGACCAGTGCCGTGGTGGCGACCGAGGCGCTGCTGGCCTGCGGTGACGAGGAGTTGCTCGGGAAGCTGGCGTCCGGGCGGACCGTCGGGGCGCTGGCCGTGGGGCTGCACGTCGCTCCGGGCGTCGGCTTCAGGACCGTGCGCGTCGAGGACGGGCGCCTGTACGGCGAGTTGACCGGGATCGCGGACGCGGTCGCCGCGGACGTGCTGCTGGTGCCCGGGGACGACGGCGGGCTGTACGCGGTCGGGGCGGGTGCCGCGACGGTCACCCCGCAGGTCGCCTTCGACCTGACCCGGCCGCTCGCCACGGTGACCCTGGACGGGGCGGCCGGGCGCCGCGTGGGCGACGCGGAGCCTTCGGTACGGCGGGCGCTGCGGGCCGGGGCGGGGCTGCTGGCCTCCGAGCAGTTCGGCGTCGCCGAGTGGGCGTTGACCGAGACCGTGCGGTACCTCAAGGAGCGCAAGCAGTTCAACCGGCTGGTGGGCGGGTTCCAGGCGATCAAGCACCGGCTGGCGCAGCTGTGGCTGGAGGTCGTCAACCTTCGCGCGGCGGCGCGCGGGGCGGCCGACGCGCTGGCCTCCGGCGAGGACGCCGATGTGCTGGTGGCCGTTGCGGCGGCTTACGCGGCGCCGGTTGCGGTGCACGCTGCCGAGGAGGCGCTGCAGTTGCATGCGGGGATCGGGATGACCTGGGAACATCCGATCCATCTCTATCTGAAGCGGGCCAAGGCGGATTCGATCGCCTTCGGTACGGTGGGGGCGCATCGAGAAGCCTTGGCCGGACTGGTCGATCTTCAGGCGCCGTGAATTTCGGTCGTCGACTGCGGGTGCGTGGGGGCTGGTCGCGCAGTTCCCCGTGCCCCTTTGGGGCGCGCTCCTGCTGAGGCCCGCATGAAGTGAACCAGGGGTGGCAGTCCAGCCAACTCCCTGCGCAGATACACCAATTGGGCTCTGTTCGAACGCATACTCCCTTCGGTCCCTCATGGCCCTACAAGGGAGGCAGAGCATGGCCCTCACCACCCGTCGCAGAGCCCTCACCACCCTCGGTGCCGCCCTCGTCGGCGGCGTCGCGTTGCCCGGCGCGCAGGCGTGGGCGGGCGGCGGTCACCGCGGCCGGCGGCCGCTGTGGCGTGCCCACGCGCACAACGACTACGAGCACACCCGCCCCCTCCACGACGCCCTCGACCACCGCTTCGGCAGCGTCGAGGCCGACATCTTCCTCGTCGGCGACCAGCTCCTCATCGGTCACACCGTGGACGACCTCGACCCGAGCCGCACCCTCGAATCCCTCTACCTCGACCCGCTGGCGGCGATCGTCAAGGCCAATCACGGTTCGGTGTACCGCGGTTGGCGCAGGCCGCTGCAGCTGCTCATCGACATCAAGACCGAGGGCTCCTCGACGTACCTGGAGCTCGACCGGCATCTGCGGCGCTACCCGCACCTGTTCACGACGTACCGGCACGGCCGGGTCGTCCCCGGTGCGGTCACCAACGTGATCTCCGGTGACCGCGCGGCCCGCACCCCGATGGAGGCGCAGACCGTGCGCCGGACCTTCTACGACGGCCGGTTGACCGACCTCGGCACCTCGGCGCCCGCCTCCTTCGTTCCGCTGATCAGCGACAACTGGCAGCTCAACTTCACGTGGCTCGGCGAGGGCGCGTTCCCCGACGCCGAGCGGCAGAAGCTGCTCGGCATCATCGGCCAGGCGCACGCGCACGGCCAGACAGTGCGCTTCTGGAACACCCCCGACGTGGCCGGGCCCGCCCGCGACGCGCTGTGGGGAGAGCTGTTCGCCGCCGGGGTCGACTACTTCAACACCGACGACCTGGCCGGCCTGGAGGCCTTCCTGGACGCCCACGCGGCGTCGTAAAACCACTCGAACGGGGGCCGTGTCAACCGCACGGGCCACCCCTCCGCTACGCCACACTTGCGGCCGAACGCCCCGAAACGGGCGTGGCGGAGGAGGTTCGCGATGGCCGTTTCCATCTCTGTGGTGCTGCTGCTCCTGTTGCTGGCCGTGATCTTCATGCGCCAGGGCGCGCTGAAGATCTCACACGCCCTGGTCTGCATGCTGTTCGGGTTCTTCCTGGCCAGCACCAGCATGGCGCCGACCATCACCAGCGGGCTCACCGCGACCGCCGATCTGGTCAGCAGTCTGAAACCCTGAGCCACCCGGTCAGGGTTTCCAGAAGACCCCGATCCCGTTCGCCACGGCGCGTTCCGGGCTGTCGGTCGGGTGGTTGAGCACGCTCACCGTCTTTGCCCCCGGGGTGCGGGCCACCATCGTCGTGGAGCCGCCGCCGTCCAGGCTGAACGCGTCGTCCGCTCCCAACTGCCGCATCTCGTCGGCGACTTCGGCGATGGTCAGGCCGCTGCGATAGGCCGCCGCGCCGTCCAGTGCCAGCAGCATGAGCCTCCGTCCGCCGTTCGCGTGGCCGACGGCCGTGCGTACGGCCGAGGTGGTGTCGTTCAGCCCGGCCAGCGGTCGGCCGTCGCGCAGCACGGGGTAGCCGCCGACCGCGAAGCGGTACCGGATCCAGGTGGCGGACGCCATCATGCGCTCGCGCACCGTGACCCGTTCGCCCTTGGTGAGGGCGCGCAGCCTGTCCGCGCCCGCTTCCCGGCCGAGCAGGACGGTCGTCCCCGGGGCGATCTCGCCGCTGCCCGGGGTGGCGGACGTGGCGACGACCTTGCCGGCGCGGATCTTCACCTCGTAGGTGTCCGTGCTGCACCCGGCGGCCCGGTCGGTGTCCGAGCCGCAGGTGGCGCGCTTGCGGGAGGCCGCGCCCCAGGCGGCGGTGTAGGCCCCGACGGACCCCTGTGCCAGCGCGTACTGGTTGAGGCCGCGCAGGGTGAGGGTGGCGTCGGGGGTGCGGACCGTGCCGGCGAGCGTCAGCCGGTCGAGCCGGGCCCGGCGGTCCACGCCGACGCCGAAGACGTCGGTGGTGTCGGTGCCGGGCGGCAGCGACGGGCCGAACCGCTGGGCCGTCGGCACCGCCGCCTTGAGCACCCTGCCGTGCGCGATCGCCGGTCCGACGCTCGCGCCGGTCGCCTCGACGCCGGGGTGCTGGGCCTCGGTGATGTTGAAGAAGTCGCCGTTCACGCCCGCGACCGCGCCCGCCGCGTCCGCCATCGCGGACACCGGCGACCGTGCGGCCACGGCGCCCGGGGAGAGCAGGTCCACGTGGACGTGCGGGTCGGTCAGGTCGACGGTCAGCAGATGTGCGTGGACCGTGCCCTTGGCCGCCGGGAGGTCGAACTGCCGGTAGGTGACGCCGGACGCGATGCGTCCGGCGCCCGACACGGCGCCGGCCGGTGCCGCCCCCGCGAGGGCCGCACCGGCCAGCATGCCGGACGTGGTGAGAAGCGTGCACAGAGTTCGGGTCGTCGCTGCCAGTCGTCTCCGACGATGCGTCACCGCACCCCCTGATGTCTCGTCAAGTTCCTCAGGACTCCGGGGAAGTGCAGCAGACGAGAGTGACCGGCAGGGCTGCTAGGCGTCGACTACGCGAGAACGGGTGAGGAAACGCACCCCCTCGGGTGCCTCCAGGGAGAAGCCGCTCCCCCGTCCGGGTACCACGTCCACGATCAGCCGGGTGTGGCTCCACACCTCGTACTGGCTGCGGGACATCCAGAAGGTGACCGGCTGCTCGACACCGTCCACCGCCAGCTCGGCCAGCAGTACGTCCGAGCCGCCGGTGCGGAACTCGCCGTCCGGATAGCACATGGGCGCACTGCCGTCGCAGCAGCCGCCGGACTGGTGGAACATCAGCGGGCCGTGCTCGGCGTGCAGTCGGCGCACCAGTTCGGCGGCCTGCGGGGTGAGTTCGACGCGCGGTGGCGTCGCTGTAGTGTCGGCCATGGTCACCCTCCTGGGGCCGGGGCGGCGGACCCCTCAGTCTCACCGCTGTGTCACCGGCGCGTCCAGAACCGGGCGTTGATCTACTCGGTGCGCAGTGCCGTCGCCGTCCGGACCCGGGCCGCCCAGCCCGCCGGGAGCAGCGCGCCGAGGACCGCGATCGCCGTGCCGCTCAGGGCGAGGAGGAGCAGGCCGGACGTCCGGTAGACGTCGAGGACCACGTCGGGCAGGCGCAGTCCGGCGCTGTCGCCCATGGCGGGCATGACGACGCGGTGCACGGCGAGACCCAGCGGGACGCCGAGCGCCCCGCCCGCCAGCCCCGGCAGGACGACCGAGGCGATCACCAGTGTCACCGTCTGCCGGGGCGTCATCCCGAGCGCCTTGTGGATGCCCAGGTCGCGGATGCGCTCATGGGTGTCGAGGACGACCCCGCCCAGCACCCCGAGTCCGGCCACCGTCATCAGGATCAGGGTGAGTGCCGCCGCCAGCGTGTCGAGGGCGACCGCGCCGTCGCTGCCGTTGACCGACTTGGTGTCGGTGGCCGAGACGCCGAGCGGCTTCAGGGCCGCGTTCAGGTGTTTCACGTACGTGTCGGCGTCGGTGCCCGGGGTGAGCCGTACGGCGTGGTCGGCCGGGTGCAGGTCCGGGGCGGCGGTCCGGAGCGTCGCGAGGTCCGTGAACACCCGCAGGCCCTGCTCGCCGACGTCGAAGACCTCGCCGACGATCCGGATCCGCACCGGAGAGCCGTTCACGGTGAGGGTGACGGTGTCGCCCACCTCGGCTCCGCTCGCGGTCAGGAACGGGGTCGCCACCACCGCCTCACCGGCCGCCCGGACCCAGCGCCCGGACACCATCACGAACCCGCCCCAGGAGGCGTCGCCGTCGTAGGCGACCACCGGCACGGCGCCCGTCACCCCGGAGACCTTGGCCTCGGTCCTGACGCTGCCGTACTGGTCGCGGGTGCCGGGCTGAGCGGCGATCGCGGCCTCGACGGCGGCGGCCTGCGCGGCCGTGACCCGTGGCGCGTCCGGCCCGACGGGTACCGGGCCGGCCGTGCGCCCGGCGCCCACGGTCACGTCCGCCGCGTTGTGGTTCTTGGCGGCCACCACCTCTCCCAGCGACGCGGCCATCCCGGTGGCGAAGGTGACCGCCGCCGTGCCGAAGACGACCGCCGCGACCATCGAGACGGCGCGGGCGGGCCGGTGGAAGGGCCGGGCCAGGCCGAGGCCCACCGGTCGCGGCACCGGCAGCCGGGCCGCCAGCCGGGCCGCCGTACGGCCCCGGCCCGCCGCCGGGGTCCGGCCCACGGCCAGCGCGTCGACCGTGCGCAGCCGCCCGGCCCGCCAGGCGCTCAGCCACGCCGTGCCGGACACCACGCCCAGCACCCCGCCCACGACGGCCAGATCGACGCCGGCGGAGACCCCCAGTCCGACCGAGCCGTACACGGCCGCGGTGTCCGCCAGCAGCGGCGCCGCGAGCAACTGCCCGACGACCACACCGAGCCCGGCGCCGATCGTGGCCGGGACCAGCGCCTGCGCCACATGGGCGCGGACGACCTGTGCCGGAGTGCAGCCGACCGCCTTCAGGACGCCGATCCGCCGCAGCCCGGTGCCCACCGCACCGGCGACCACGTTCCCGACGACCAGCGCCGACATGGCCAGGCCCAGCACCCCGAAGGCGACCAGGAACGGCACGTACAGGGCGGTCTCGCGGGTCGCGAACAGCCTGACGGAGAGCCAGGACCGGGCGTCGGTGAGCGCGCCCTTCGGTACGGCCGCCGCCACCGCCGCACTGTCCCGGGCGACCTGGGCGTCGGTGGCCGCGTGGGCGAAGCGGTACAGCATCTGATAGCCGTCGGGGCGGCCGGACTTGGTGAGGGCCGAGATCTGCGCGGGCACCACCCAGGCGTCGGCGGTACGGCTCACCGAGCGGGCCGTGCCGACCACCCTGAGCGTCGGGTCGCCGGGCACTCCGGGGAACTCCAGCGCCTCCCCGAGGCGCACGGGCGGCCCGTCCGGATCCGCCGCGAGCACGATCTCGCCGGTCCGCCGGGCCCAGCGGCCCGCGGTCAGCGTGACCCGGTCCACCGCCCCGCCGGGGTCCGCGCGGCCGACGACCGACAACGCGCCCGAGTGCTCCGGTGCGGCGGTCGCCGTCGGGAACGGGCCGGACGACGTCGTCACCCCGGAGGCCCGGGCGGAGGCGGCGATCCGGGCCGGCGTGGCCAGGCGCGCGTCGAACTGCGCGGTGAGCTGGGCGCCGTGCTGGCGCCCGAACGCCCGGTCGAAGGGGGCCCGCGAGGCCATCAGCAGCGCCCCGGCCAGCACGGACGCCGTCACCGCCAGCAGCGCGGCCAGGGCGATGACCAGGGTCTGCGTACGGCGCCGGGTCATGCCCGACCGGACGACCCGGCCGAGGCCGCTCATCGGACCGTCTCCGCCGCGACGTCGGCGGTGATCCGGCCGTCGGTCAACCGGACCGTGCGCCGGGTGCAGGCCTTGGCCAGGTCCTGGTCGTGGGTGACCAGGACGAGGGTCTGGCCGTCGGCGTTCAGTTCCCGCAGGAGACGGGCGACGTCGGCGCCGGACGCGGAGTCCAGGGCGCCCGTCGGTTCGTCGGCCAGCAGCAGCGCGGGCCGGTTCATCAACGCCCGGGCCACCGCGACGCGTTGGCGTTGACCGCCGGAGAGCCGGCCGGGGTAGGCGGTCGCCTGGGCCGCGATGCCCAGCGACTCGAGCAGCTCCCCGGCCCGGCGAGCGGCCTCCCGCCGTCCCGTTCCGGCGAGTCGGGCGGCCAGCGCCACGTTGTCGGCGACGGTCAGGTCGTCCAGCAGGTTGAAGAACTGGAACACCATCCCGACGCCCGCCCGCCGGTAGCGGGCCGCGCCCGCCTCGCCCAGCCCGTCCACTCGCACGCCGTCCACGGTGACCGTGCCCTCGTCCGGCCGGTCCAGGCCCGCGATCAGGTTGAGCAGCGTCGACTTGCCGCTGCCGGAAGGCCCCAGCACGGCGACGGCCTCCCCGGGTGCCACGGTCAGGGTCACGTCCAGCAGCGCGGGCGGTCCGGCGTCGTAACGCCGGGTCACGTCCCGCAGTTCGATCAGCGGTGCCGTCATCGGTGGGCCTCCGTCCCTCGGTGGCCGCCGACGCTAGGGAACGGGCCGGGGCGGGCACGACGGCCGCCGGGGGTAATCGCCGTACCGTGTCGGGAGTACGGGGCGCGAGGTCATCCTGGAGATGTAGTCGGAAGAGGGATGCCCGGCGGGCGAAGGCCGCCCAGAATGAGGCGATGACGACGAGACGGGCGTCCGGCCCGCTGGTACGACTGCGCGCGCTCGCCGGGCCGAGCGGTCCCGCGCCCGGGCTCACCGCGCGAGGCCGGCTCTTCGACGCCGGCCTCGCCCTGCTGATCCTCGTGTCCGAGATCCAGTACGCGGTGGACCCGGACGGGCCGACCGGGCGGCACCGCACGGCGGGCCTGGTCTGCCTGGCGTTCCTCTCCTCCGTGCCGCTCGCCTGGCGCCGCCGCTACCCGCTGGCCGTGCTCTGGATCGTGCTGGCGGCGAACGTGCTCACCCCCGACGACGTCACCCGGCTCACCTTCTACGCCTGTGTCATCGCCGCCTACAGCGCGGCCGCGTACAGCCCCCACCGGGTGGCGGCCACGGGCACGCTCGCGCTGGCCGTGCTGCTGACCTTCACGATCGGGCGGTCGGTCCCGCACACCCCCTTCGGCGCCGAACCCACCGTCCCCACCCAGTACGTGCCCCTCTTCATCGCCGCGCCGCTGGTCGTGGTCACCCTCGGACTGCGCACGTGGAAGATCCGGGCGGCCGAGAGCCGGGTGCGGCTGGCGGAGGTGGAACAACGCCAGGCCGAGGCGCTGCGCAGTGCCGTCGAGCACGAACGGGCCCGGATCGCCCGGGAGTTG
Organism: Streptomyces sp. NPDC047061; assembly: GCF_040643955.1. Taxonomy (NCBI): domain Bacteria; kingdom Bacillati; phylum Actinomycetota; class Actinomycetes; order Kitasatosporales; family Streptomycetaceae; genus Streptomyces; species Streptomyces sp. NPDC047061. The sequence continues at coordinate 80,206 of NZ_JBEYVI010000030.1, read as the reverse complement.
CACGACGTCGTGACGCACAACGTCAGCGTGATGGTCATCCAGGCCGGCGCCGCCCGTAAGATCATGGACAGTTCGCCCGAGCAGGCGCGCGAGGCGCTGCTCGCGGTGGAGGCGGGCGGCCGTACGGCGATGGGGGAGCTGCGGCAGGTGATGGGGCTGCTCACGACGGACGACCCCGAGGAGACGGAACTGGAGCCGCAGCCCGGTCTGGAGCGGCTCGGCCCGCTGGTCGACCGGACCCGGGGCACCGGCACCCCCGTCGAGCTGTCCGTCTCCGGAACGGTCCGGCCGCTGCCCGGCGGGGTCGAGCTGACCGCCTACCGTGTGGTCCAGGAAGCGCTGACCAACGCCCTGAAGCACGCGTCCGGTTCGCGGGCCGTCGTGCGCGTGGACTACGGCGAGGACGAACTGCGCGTCGAGGTCGCCGACTCCGGCGGCACCCCCGGACCGGCCGCCGCGACGGGCAACGGACGCGGGCTGATCGGACTGCGCGAGCGGCTCGCCGTGCACGGCGGCACCCTGAGCAACGGGCCGCGTCCGCTGGGCGGTTACCGGGTCCGGGCCCGGATACCCCTGGAGCGCGCGTGAGTTCGCCGGCGAACCCGCCCCGGGTCGTCGTCGCGGACGACCAGGCACTGGTGCGCACCGGCTTCCGGCTGATCCTCGCGGCCGACGGCATCGAGGTCGTCGCCGAGGCCACCGACGGCCACGAGGCCGTGGACGCGGTACGGCGCACCCGGCCGGACGTCGTCCTGATGGACATCCGGATGCCCGAGCTGGACGGCCTGGAGGCGACCCGCCGGATCCTCGCCACCCCCGACCCGCCGCGCATCCTCATGCTGACCACCTTCGACCTCGACCGGTACGTGTACGCGGCGCTGTCCGCCGGAGCCAGCGGCTTTCTGCTCAAGGACGTCACGCCCGAGCACCTGACGGCCGCCGTCCGCACGGTCCGGTCCGGCGACGCGCTGCTGGCGCCCGCCATCACCCGCCGCCTCGTCGAACGGTTCGCCCGGGCCGGTGCCGACGCCGCCGCCCTGCACCGCGACCTCGCCCACCTCACCCCCCGGGAACTCGACGTCCTGCGCCTGCTCGCCGAGGGCCTGTCCAACGCCGGCCTGGCAGCCCGCCTCCACCTCTCCGAGGCCACCGTCAAGACCCATGTCTCCCGCGTCCTCGGCAAACTCTCCCTGCGCGACCGCGCCCAGGCGGTGGTCGTCGCCTACGAGACGGGACTGGTCACCCCGGGCGGCCGCTGAGGGGGTCTGGCCCGCGGGCTCACGTGCCTGGCGCTCGTCTTCATATGTAGATACTGTCTCCGTATGAGACAGCCCTTCGTCACTCGTTTCTCCGTGTATCCGGTGGCCGGCCGGGACTCCATGCTGCTCAACCTCTCCGGTGCGCACGCCCCGTACTTCACCCGCAACGTCGTGGTCGTCGAGGACTCCGAGGGCCGGACCGGGCTCGGCGAGGTGCCCGGCGGGGAGGCGATCACCCGGACCCTGCGGGATGCCGAGCCGCTGGTCGTCGGCGCCCGGCTGGGCGACCACCAGCGGGTGCTGCGGGTCATGGGGGAGCGGTTCGCGGGCCGGGACGCCGGCGGCCGCGGGGAGCAGACCTTCGACCTGCGCACCACCGTGCACGCCGTCACCGCCGTCGAGTCCGCACTGCTCGACCTGCTCGGCCAGCACCTGGAGGTGCCCGTCGCCGCCCTGCTCGGCGAAGGCAAGCAGCGCGACTCGGTACGCGTCCTCGGCTACCTCTTCTACGTCGGCGACCCCGACCGCACCGACCTGGACTACCTGCGCGAACCCGAGGCCGACGTGGAGTGGTACCGGATCCGCCGCGAGGAGGCCCTCACCCCGGAGTCGATCGTTCGGCAGGCCGAGGCGGCCTACGACCGCTACGGCTTCCGCGACTTCAAGCTCAAGGGCGGAGTCCTGGCCGGCGCCGAGGAGGTCAAGGCCGTACAGGCGCTCAAGCAGCGCTTCCCCGAGGCCCGCATCACCCTCGATCCCAACGGCGCCTGGTCCCTGCACGAGGCCGTCGAGCTGTGCCGTCCGCTGCTCGGCACGCTCGCCTACGCCGAGGACCCCTGCGGTGCCGAGGGCGGCTACTCCGGGCGCGAGATCCTCGCCGAGTTCCGCCGGGCCACCGGGCTGCCCACCGCGACCAACATGATCGCCACCGACTGGCGGCAGCTCACCCACGCCCTCGCCCTGCAGTCGGTGTCGATCCCGCTCGCGGACCCGCACTTCTGGACCATGCGCGGGTCGGTCCGGGTGGCCCAGCTCTGCCACGAGACGGGGCTGACCTGGGGCTGCCACTCCAACAACCACTTCGACATCTCGCTGGCCATGATGGCCCACTGCGGTGCCGCGGCCCCCGGCGACTACAACGCCCTGGACACGCACTGGATCTGGCAGGAGGGACAGGAGCGCCTCACCGAGGAACCGCCGACGATCACCGGCGGCGAGGTCGCCGTCACCGACGCCCCCGGCCTCGGCGTCCGGCTCGACATGGACCGGCTGCTCGCGGCCCACGCCCTCCACGAGGAGCGGAACCTCGGCGCGGGTCGGGACGACGCGGCCGGGATGCGCTACCTGGTGGAGGGCTGGACCTTCGACGCCAAACGGCCCTGCCTGGTGCGGTGAGCCGTCAGAGCCGTCAGAGCCGTCAGAGCCGTCAGAGCCGTCCCCGCGGTCCCCGGCTGTCCCGCTGTCAGGCGCCCCGCGCCGCCGAGGCCTGCTCGGGCGAGGCCGTGGTGTGCCCCGCCGCCCTGAGCGTCCCCTGCTGCCGGGGCGTACGCAGCAGGACGACCGCGACCAGGGCGGCCAGCAGTGTCAGGCTGCCCGCCGTGATCAGGCACAGGCGCATGCCGTCCAGGAAGGAGTCGCCGAGCGCGCCCATCGTCTGCCCGGTCCGCGCGCCCAGGTCCAGCCCGGCGACCGCGCCGAGACCCTCCGACTGCGCGGTCGTGACGATCCGGTCCTGCGCCGCGCCGGTGATCCCCGCGTCGGTGAGGTGACCCGGCAGCGCGTCGAGCGCCCGGGTGGTGAGCAGCGCGCCCAGGACGGCCGGGCCGAGGGCGCCGCCGACCTGCCGGAAGGCGTTGTTGCCCGCGGCGGCCATGCCGGCCAGGTGGTACGGCACGGCGGCCACCGCGGTCGCGGTCATCGGCGTCATGACGAAGCCGATGCCGAGGCCCAGCAGGGCGAGCCGCCAGGCGGCCGAGCCGAACGAGGTGTCGGCGGCCAGACCGGTCAGCGCGAACTGGGCGGCGGCGACCAGCAGCAGGCCGCCGGTGATCATCACCCGTGCCGATATCCGGTGCATCAGCCGCCCGGCCGGCCCGCCGACCAGCAGGGCCGCCCCGGTGACCGTCAGCAGCCGCCAGGCGGCGTCCATGGTGTCGAGCCGCTGCACCACGCCGAAGTAGAGGCTGAGCACGAAGAAGAACCCGATGAGCGCCAGGAAGCTGGTCATCGCGACCAGTGTGGTGGCGGTGAAGGCGGGGCTGCGGAACAGGCTCAGGTCCAGCATCGGGCTGTCGCTGCGCCGCTCCGCCAGCACGAACCCGGCACCGGCGACCACGGCCGTGAACAGCGCCACCATCACCTTGACGTCGGTGAACGAGCCCGCCCCGCCCTCGATCACGCCGTACACCAACGCGGTGACCGCGAGCGTGGCGGTGAGCTGGCCGGGCCAGTCCAGGCGGCGCCCGTGCGGTGCCCGTGAGTCGGGCAGCCGCAGGGCCGCGACGGCGACGGCCAGCAGTGCGACCGGAACGCTCGGCAGATAGACCCAGCGCCAGGAGAAGTGCTGGACGATCACCCCGGCGATCAGCGGACCGACGGCCAGGGCCGCCATCAGGCAGGTGGCCCAGATGCCGATGAACTTGCCGCGCTCCCGGTGGTCCGGCACCGCGTGGCTGATCAGCGCCAGCGTGGTCGGCAGCAGCGCGGCCGCGCCGACGCCGGCCAGGGCCTGTCCGGCCCAGACGACCTCGATCGAGTGCGCGCACAGGGCGGTGACCGCGCCCGCCGCCGAGAACAGCAGGCCCGCCAGGAACACCTTCTTGCGCCCGTGGACGTCTCCGAAGACGCCGGCGGTCAGGATGAAGGCGGCCATCGGCAGCACGAACGCGTCCTGCACCCAAGACAGTTGGGCGGTCGAGGCGTTGAGCGCGGCCTGCAGGGCGGGCAGGCTCACGGCGACGGTGGTGACCGGAAGATAGGCGACGAAGACGCCCAGGCAGGCCATCACGATGGTGGCCGCCCGTCGCTCGACCGGCCCGCTCGCCGGTGTCGTGACGTTCACGGAGATACTCCTTCGCGGCGCACCGCACCGCGGTCGAGGGCCACCGGCGGGTCCGGCGGCCTGTGTCGTACGGGTGTCCGAGGGGAAACCCGCCGCCACAGCATCCGGTCTGCGCCCCCGCAACCACCAACCAAGGGGCCCTCCGGCTGCGGAAACCTCCATTCACCCCGCGCCTCTGTGACAGACTTCCGCCATGCTCGACATCGTGGACAGAAAGATCCTCCGCGCCCTGCAGTGCGCGCCCCGGCTGCCCTTCCGCCGGATCGGCGAGGTGGCCGGTGTCTCCGAGCAGACCGCGGCCCGCCGCTACCAGGCGCTGCGCCGCAGTGGCACGCTGCGCGTGCTGGGACTCGTCAACCCCCGGGTGTACGGCTCCGCGCAGTGGGTGGCCCGGGTCCGCTGCCGCCCCGACCGGGTCGCCCCGCTCGCCGACGCCCTGGCCCGGCGCCCCGACATCTCCTACGCCCATCTGGCCTCGGGCGGTTCGGAGATCTTCTGCGTGATCCGCGCGCCGCTCGACACCGAGCGCGACGACGCCCTCTTCCGGCAGCTGCCGAAGTCCGCCTCGGTCCTGGACGTCAGCGTCGACCTGCTCCTGCACGAGTACGGCGCCCCCGGCACCGCCGAGTGGACCGGCTACGGCCACAGCCTCGACACCGAGCAGATACGGCTGCTCACGGCGGAACGGCCACCGCCCGCCGCCGTGCCCCCGCCGCCTCCCGCGGAGGAGGACGCCCCGCTGCTCGACGCCCTCGCCGAGGACGGCCGTACCACCCACACCCGCCTCGCCGAGCGCACCGGCTGGTCGTCGGCCCGGGTGGCCCGTCGGCTGGAGGCGCTGGAGGGCTCCGGCACCCTGGAGTACGAGGTCGAACTGCTGCCGGAGCACCTGGGGTACCCCCTCAACGCCACCGTCTGGCTCCGCGTGGCCCCCGCCCGTCTGGAGCGGGTCGGCGAGGAGTTCGCCCGCCACGAGGAGGTCCCGTTCGCCGGGGCCGTCACCGGCGAGTACAACCTGCTGGTCAGCGTCGTCGCCCGGGACCCCGACGACTTCTACCGCTACCTGACCACGCGCGTCGCCGCGACCGCGGGCATCGACGGCTACAGCGTCAGCATGCGGGCCCGCCCCCTCAAGAAGGCGGCATCCCTCATCTCCCGGGGCCGGCTGGTGCCGGCGGCGCCTGTCTGAGTGCTCCACTGGAAGTGCCGCGATGTGCCGTGTGCCGTGTGCCGTGTGTCGGCTGCGGCGCCGTCGTGGCTGGTCGCGCAGTTCCCCGCGCCCCTTACGGGGCCCGCGCTCAGACGGAATTCCCGGTGTCCTCGGCTGCCACGAGTGACACCGGCAGCCGCCGTACCCCGTGCATCAGCAGGCCCGGCGCCCACTCCAGGTCCGCTTCGGCCACGGTCAGGCTCAGGTCCGCCACCCGCCGTACGAACGCGGCGACCGCGACCTCGGCCTCCATCCGGGCCAGCGGGGCGCCCAGGCAGTGGTGGACGCCGTGGCCGAAGGCGAGATGGCCGCCGGCCGGACGGTCCGGGCGGAAGGTGTCCGGGTCCTCGAAACGGGCCGGGTCCCGGTTGGCCGCGGCCAGGGACACCAGCAGCATGTCGCCGCGCCGCACCGGCACCTCGCCCACCAGCAGATCCTCGGTGGCGAAGCGCTCGGTCGCCGTCACCACCGGCCCGTCGATCCGGAGGAACTCCTCGACCGCCGCGGGGATCAGCCCCGGGTCGGCACGGAGCGCCTTGAGGAGGTCCGGCTGCCGGGCGAGGCCGAGGAGCACGGCGCCGATGAGGTTCGCGGTCGTCTCGTACCCGGCGATCAGCAGCAGGAAGGCCATGCCGACCAGCTCCGGGTCGGTGAGCCGGTCCTCGCCGGTGTCACCGGCCAGCGCGCTCAGCAGGTCCGGTCCGGGCTCGGCCCGCTTGCCGGCGATCAGCTCCGCCAGATACCCGCTCATCCATACGTAGGCCTCCTCCCGGTCCGAACCGGCGACCGGGGCCACGATCTGCTCCGAAGCCCAGCGGAACCGGTCCCAGTCGCCCAGCGGCACACCGAGCAGTTCGCAGATCACCGAGATGGGCACGCGGGCGGCGAAGTCGTCGACCAGGTCCGGTGTCTCCGCGGCCAGGACGTCGTCCGCCAGCCGGGACGCAATCTCCCGGGTCCGCGGCCGCAGCGCCTCCACCCGCTGCGGGGTGAAGGCGCGTGCCACCACCTTGCGCAGCCGGGTGTGGTCGGGCGGGTCCATGGTCAGCATGTAGTCGACCCCGACCTCGTCGCGGACCCCGCTCATCAGCCAGCCGGGCTCCAGCCCCGCGCGCTCGCTGCGCTTGGACACCCGAGGATCGGTGAGCACCCGGCGTGCCGCCTCGTATCCCGTGACCAGCAACTGCGGCGGCGCACCGGCCGGTTCACAGCGGTGCGCGGTCCCCGACTCCGTCAGCGGCCGCAGTACCGCGTGCGGGTCCGCCCGGAACGCGGACCCCTCCAGTACGGTCCGCAGCGCGGCGCCCTCGCCGCCCGGGATCTGTGTGGTCATCGAGGTCTCCCGCTTGAGAATATTGCTTTCTTCGGCAAATATATGCGGCAAGCATTGTGGTCAAGTGGAGGTCTGTCAAGGAGAGTTCGAAAGGGGCGGATGCTAGAAACTGGCCCGTGTTCCGCCGTCGATCGTCACCATCGCGCCCGTGACGTAGGCCGCGGCCGGCGACAGCAGGAACGCGGCGGCACGGCCGAACTCCTCCGGAGTGCCGAGGCGGCGCAGCGGGATGCCGGCGGCGGTGGTGCCGGCGTCGCCGGTGATCGACTGGAGTTCGAGCGTCCGGTCGGTCCCGATGTGGGCCGGCACCAGCCCGACCACCCGGATGCCCCGCGGGCCCACCTCCCCGGCGAGGGTCTTCGCGTAGCCGGCCAGCGCGGGCCGCAGGGCGTTGGAGACGACGAGGCCGGGGATCGGCTCGTACACCGAGGTCGACAGGACGAAACCGATCACCCCGCCCTCGCCGAGCCGCGCGGCGACGGCCCGCGACAGCCGTACCGCGCCGAGGAAGCCCGATTCGAAGGAGGCCCGCCACTGGTCGTCGTCGATGCTGTCGGTGGTGCCCGTCGGCGGGCCGCCGACGCTGATCAGGACGCCGTCCAGCCCTTCGAACGCCTGGTGCGCCGCGGTGATCAGCCGGTCCGGCGTCCCGGCGTCGGCGTTGTCCGCGACCACCCCGACGGCCTGCCCGGGGCCGCCCAGCTCCGCCTCGGCCGCGGCCAGCGCGTGCGTGCTGCGCCCGCTGACCACCACCCTGGCGCCGCCCGAGGTCAGTTCGCGGGCGGCGGCCAGGCCCAGACCACGGGTGCCGCCGGTGACGATATAGACGCGGTCCTTCAGTCCGAGATCCATCTCTGCTCCCCAGTTCCCGAGGCTCCCCGATTCCCGAGGCTCCCCGATTCCCGCGCTACTCCCGGGCGCCCGTCACAGCATGGCCTTCTGCGGCTGGGTGGCGACCACGATGACGGTCGTCGTGTCCGCGGTCAGGGCCGCCTTGAACTCGCGCTGCAGGTCCTCGGTCGTGTCGACGTCGACCGCACGGCAGCCGAAGCCGCGGGCCACCCCGGCGATGTCCAGGCCGGGCAGGTCGAGGCCGGGCACGCCCGGCGTCTCCTCCAGGACCGCGAACGACTTGAGGATCGAGTACTCCTGGTTGCGCATCACGACGTAGACGATCGGCAGCCGGTGCTGCGCCGCCGTCCAGACGGACTGCACGGAGTACTGGAAGGAGCCGTCGCCGATCAGCCCGACGACCGGCCGGGGCACACCCCGTTCCCGGTCGGCCAGGGCCACCCCGACGGCGGCCGGCGCGCCCCATCCGATGCCGCTGCTCGCGGTGGCGAAGAAGGAGCCGGTCCGGGTGGTGGGCAGCCACTCGATCTGCTGGGCCATCGTGGACGTCGACTCGTTGACGATGACCGCGTCGGCCGGCTTGACGCTGCTCAGGGCGGCGTACACCTCCGGCGGCGTCAGCGGGCTGTTCGGCGCCTCCGGCAGCACCCGGGGACGCTCCATCGGCTGCGGGGTGGTCCGGGCCGATCCGTCCTCGACGGCGGCCAGGAGCAGCTCGATCGCCGCTTTGGGGTCGCCCAGCAGGCTGTCGCCCACGCGGGCGGCGGCGGCCACGTCGGGGTTGCCGGTGATCTGGAGGAGTTCGGTGCCGTCGGGCAGGTAGGGGCCCGGGACGTACGGGTAGTAGCGGAAGACCTCCGCGCCGATCACGACCACCAGGTCGTGCCCCTCCAGGCGGTCGCTGATGGTCTTGACCGACATGCCTAGGGGCCCGCGGAAGAGCGGGTGGTCCTCGGGGAAGGAGGCGCGGTCGAGGAGCGGGGAGCCGTAGACGGCCGCGCGCAGCCTCTCCGCGAGCGCGACGGCCACGTCCCAGCCGGCGGCCTTGTCGACCTCGGGCCCGAAGACCAGCGCAGGACGGCTGCTGGCGGAGATGCGGTCGGCGAACGCGCGCAGCCGGTCCGGGTCGGGCAGCACCCGGTCGCTGAAGGTCCGCATACGGGTGAAGCCGGACAGCGGCCGCTTCCAGTCGTCCATCGGCACGGACAGGTAGACGGGACCGGCGGGCGGCTGCAGGGCCATCGCGTAGGCCCGCAGGAACGCCTCGGGCACGTCCTCGGCGCGTGCGGGTTCGTACGACCACTTCACCCACGGTTTGGGCAGCGTGGTGGCCTCCCGGTTGCCCAGGTAGGGCTCGCCGATCAGCAGCTCCCGATGCTGCTGGCCGGAGGTGACGATCAGCGGGGTATTGCCGTGATACGCGGCGACCAGGTTGCCGACGCTGACCGGTGCGTCGAAGGCCGCGCTGGCCTCCGAGATCACCCGGATCCATGTGGCGATCAACCATGTGCCGCCGGCCTACGTCAACGTGATCTTCTCCGAACCGCCACCGGACAGCGTCTTCGCCGGAGGAGAGCCCGGAGCCCCGCTGATCGTCTCCGGCTGGGTCCGGCGCGGACACCCGCAGGAGGAGGCGACGCGGCTGGCGCTGGAGCTGTCCTCGGCCGCCGCCCGCGTCACCGGAGTACCGGAGAGCCACGTCATGGTCGTGCTCCAGGACGGCCCCGCCCGCTCCGCGGTGGAAGGCGGCCTGGTCCTGCCCGAACCGGGCGAGGAGGAGGAATGGCTGGCCCGGCGGGGCGAGTGAGTCCTGTCGGCCGCACCGGGGTGCCCGGGGCCGACGCTCTGCACCCCGGGGCGACACCCTGGATCCCCGGCCGGCGCCCTGGGGCCGGAGCGGCCCTCCGAGACCCTTGCCGTGCGCGGGCCGTGTGCCCGTCCCTCGTGTCAGGACCGTGTGCCCGGCGGCAGCCCCCTGCCGCCGGGCACACGGCCGTCTCCGGTGGGCCGTCCGCTGCGCGGCCCTCGTCGGTCGTCGGTTACGCGGCCGTGAAGCGCGCGGTGACGGCGGCCACCCGCTTGCCCTGGTAGACGGCGGCGGCGCGGGCGGTGTCGTCGACGGGGATCGCGCCCTGGCCGTTGACGTGGCTGGTGCCGTAGGGGTTGCCGTCCACGAACTTCACCGGGTCGGTGTAGCCCGGGGTGACGAGGATGCCGCCGAAGTGGTGGACGGAGTTGTAGAGCGCGAGCAGCGTGGACTCCTGGCCGCCGTGCGCGGTGGCCGTGGCGGTGAAGCCGCTGTAGACCTTGTCGGCCAGCTTGCCCTGGGCCCACAGCCCGCCCAGCGTGTCGATGAACTGCTTCAGCTGGCTGGCGATGTTGCCGAACCGGGTCGGGGTGCCGAAGACGACGGCGTCGGCCCACTCGATGTCGGCCGGGGTGGCGATCGGGATGTCCCTGGTGGCCGCGGCATGCGCCGACCAGGCGTCGTTGCTCGCGATGGCCTCTTCGGGCGCGAGCTCGGACACGCGCAGCAGCCGTACCTCCGCACCCTCCTTGCGGGCGCCGTCGGCCACGGCCTCCGCCAGCTCGTGGACGGTACCGGTCGACGAGTAGTAGACGACCGCGATCTTGGGAGACATGGGGAGTTCCTCTCGCTGTGCTGCGCTCTCGACGGCGGACGCCGTCTCGGTCTGCTGGGCGGCGGACGTCGCGGGGTGGGCGGTGGCGGACAGGGTGAGCCGCAGCTGACGCGCCGCGAGCCCCTTCGCCGCGGTCAGCCCGTGGCGGTACCGGTCGACGGTCGCCGAGGCCGAGATCTTCAGGGAGCCGTTCTCGACGGACAGGGAGTCCACAGTCAGCTCGACCGGCGCGCGGTGCCCGCGGACGGTCAGGTGACCCTCGACGACCCAGGTGCCGCCCGCGCCGCGGGCCACCCCGGTCGACTCGAACCGGATCCCGGGGTGGCGCTCCGCGTGGAGAAACGCGGCGGAGCGCACGTGCTCGTCACGGCGTGGCGTCCCGGTGTGGAAACTGCCCGCCTCGATCACGGCGTGCGCGGTCGACCGGGTGACCGGCTCGGCGACCGTGATGCTCGCCGACTCCACCCGGAAGGTGCCGTTCACCTTGCCCAGACCGAACATGTGCCGCGTGGTGAAGCCGATGGACGACCGCTCCGGATCGACCGTGTAGGTCCCCGCGGGGGGCAGTTCGACGCTCATGCCTTTCCGGCCTCTCGGTTGGCGTCGCGCGGCTGGTCCGCTACGGCGCTATTGCTTGCCTTGGCAAGTATACTGGCGTCATCGAAATGCTTTGTCAAGCAAGTAATCCTGTGCTTCAGTGGTAAGGGCCGGACAAGGAAGGGAGGTCAGCACGTGTCACCGCAGCCGCCGGAGCCCACGTATCCGCTGAACGACGACGAGGAACGCCTCTGGCGTGCGCTGCAGCGGATGCTGGTGGCCCTGCCCCGGGCGCTCGACGACGACCTGCTCTGTGCCACGGGCCTGTCGCTCACGCAGTACATCGTCCTGGCCAACCTCTCCGAGGCCGACGGAAACAGCATGCGCATGACCGAACTGGCCACGGCGGCGGCGCTGTCCGCGAGCCGCATCACCAGGGTGGTGGAGAACCTCCGGGACCAGGGCCTGGTGACCAAGCGGCGGCACTGCACGGACGCCCGCGGGTACGTGGCCGAGCTGACCGACGCCGGCATGCTGCGGCTGGCCGCTGCCTATCCGGCGCATCTGGCCAGTGCGCGCAGACGCGTCATGGACCAGCTCGACCCCGCCCTGGTCCAGCGGCTGGCCGAGCAGATGAAGTCGGTCGCCGACCCGCTCGCCTCCCCCTGCGAACGCGGCCCGGGGCACCGGGAGCGCCCCGCGGCCGGGGACGGCGCCGGATGCGGCGAGGAGCCCCCGCGCCGGCCGGACGTCGCCGGCTACCGCACAGCAGTCGCCTGACCCGAGCGGTGCCCGGCCAGGGCCAAGGGTGCCCGGACCAGGGCCACTTCACGCCGTCCCCCGCGGCGATCGCAGGGCTCACGAGCCTGCTCGCGCCCGGCGGAGGCCACGGCTGAGCCGCGTTCCCCGGTCGCTCTCGGTGGCGACGGCGGTGGCGGAGAGGAGCGTTGCGGCGGCGAGGCCGCCCCAGAGGGCGGCCGGGCCCCGGGAGGCGAGAGCGGTGATGACCGCGGGGGAGACGGCGAGGCCGAAGCCCGTGGAGAGCTGGAAGCGGGCGAGGGCGCGGCCCAGGACATGGGCCGGGGCCAGGGCGGTGACGAGCGCGGTGGCGCTGCCGGCGTAGATGATCTCGCCGATCGTGCAGACCACCGCCACCGCGGCGACGGCCGGGACGCTCCAGCCGTGTGCCGGTGAGGTGGCCGCGAGGAAGCCGAGGTAGGACACGGCGACCACCACGCCGGCGAGGGCCAGCACGGCCCGCCGGGAGAAGCGGGACAGCAGCACGGTGACCGGCACCTGCAGGGTGACCACGAGCACCGTGTTCGTCACGAAGATGGCGGCCGACCACATCGGGGACGCGTGCAACTGCGTCACCAGGACGAGGGGGAGCGCGACTTCGGTGACGTTGAGGCAGAAGGCGTAGACCACGTTGGCGGCCAGCAGCGCGCGCATCCTGGGGGCGGGTGCGGGTCCGTCGGCCCCGTCCTCGGGCGGAGCAGCGGCCGGCTGTGTGTGCAGGTGGACCGACCATGCCAGGGCCGCCGCGGCGAGGTAGGCGAGCCCGGTGACGGCTGCCAGCGCCCGCAGTGCGGTGGTGCCGCCCGCCAGGCACGCGGTGGCGAGGAGGGCGCCCACCCCCAGGCCGGCGTTGCGCAGCGCGCGGCCCGCCGCGAGCGCGGCGTCGCGTTCGCGGCCGTGGGCGACCGTGGCCACGAGGGCCGCATGGGCGGCCGGCCATGCCTGGTTGCCGATGCCGAGGAAGAGTGCCGCCGTCGCGAACAGCCGGACGTGCCCCGCCGGGGTGGCCAGCAGCAGCGCCACGCCCACCACCCGGACCAGCATCGACGCCGCCACGACCGTGCTGCGCGCGCCCCGGTCCAGCCAGCGGCCGACCGCCGGCATGCACGCCAGACCCACGACGATGCCGGCCGTCATGGCGATGCCGGTGGCCGGCGCGGACAGCCTCAGCACCGTCACCCCGTAGAGCAGCAGAAAGGGCCGCAGCAGTCCGGTGCCGAGCGCGTCCACGGCCAGGGCGACGGCATAGCGGGGGCCTCCGGAGGCACGGACGAGGGCACGCGGCCGGATATTGACGGTGGTTGCCATGGCGTCAACGGTGCGTTCGCCCGCCGGGCCGGCCATGTGGGTTGACGGACACCGTCAATCGACGCGGTCGCCGGCCGTCCGGCCAGCGATGATGAGGGGATGACGTTGAGGATCGACATCGGCGGCCTGCCGTCCGGGCGGCTGCGGTTCGCCGCCTCCCCGCTGGCCGAACTGACCGCGATGCTGCACGTGCTGGCCGAACCCGGACACCACCCGCAGCTCGCCGGCTGGGCCGGGGACGTCTGGGCGGGGCTGCGGCCCGAGCTGGCCGAGCGGCTCAGGGAGGCGGAGTTCCTCTGGCGTTCCTCACGCGCCGACTTCCTGGTCCCCGCCCGTCCCCGGCCCACCCTCGCCGAGGAGTTGGACGACGTGGACCGGATCGAGGACGAGACCTATGTGACCGCCGCGCTCACCACCACGTGCGGCAGCAACCGGGTCCACTTCGCCGCCCCGTCGCCGCTCGCCGACGCGGCGGCGCGGGAGCGGGCCCTGGACCTGGCCCAGGCCCGCGGTGCGCTCCAGGAGGCCTTCGCGGAACGGCTGCTCGCGGACCCGGCCGCCGTGCGGGCGCGGGTGCGCGACACCCTCGAACAGTGCGCCGAGGCCTTCTTCGACGCCGCCTGGACGGGCGTCGCCGTGCAACTCGCCACCGACCTGCGCCTGAAGAACGACCTGCTCAAGCGTCAGGGCATCGGAGCGGCGCTCGCGTCGGTCTCCGGTGCCGTGACCCTGGCGCCGGACGGCGACTGCATCATCGTGGACAAGCTGCAGGACAGTGCGACCGCCGCCCACGGCACCGGGGTCACCTTCCTGCCCAGCGTCTTCGGCCGCCCGCACCTGGTGGCGGTCTACGCGCCCGGGTGGCAGCCGGTGGTGCAGTACCCCGTCGCCGAGCCGACACCGTCGGAGCCGGTGTCGCTGGAGACGGTCACGCTACGGCTGGAGGCGCTCGCGCATCCGGTACGGCTGCGGCTGCTGCGCACCCTGGCCCGCGGCCCGCACACCACCGGCGAGCTGGCCCACGCCTGGGAGCTCTCATCGCCGGAGGTCTCCCGCCACCTCGCCGTCCTGCGCCGCGCGGGCCTGCTGACGTCCCGACGGCACGGTCGTTACGTCCGCTACACCCTCAACCTCCCCGACCTGACGGCACTGGGAGCCGACCTGCTGGCGGCCGTACTGCGCTGAGCAGTCCCGCGGCCCTAGGCGGCGTCGGGGGAGCCGGGGCCGGTGAGTCCGATCAGGCTCATCACGGCCTCCCGGACGCCCTCCAGGTCGTACTCGCCCAGCGGGACCCCCGAGGCGCGTGAGTGCTTGGTGACGCCGACGAACGCACCGAACGCCATCGAGAGCAGCACCTGCGGATCACCGGTGCGGACGGCACCGGCCTGCTGCGCCGCCCGCATGATCTCCACCAGTTCGGCGTTGAGCCGGTCGACGACCTCGTACGCCTGCGGCCGCAGGTACGAGCCATGCACCTGGTGTTCGAGGAACGAGAACGCCTGAGGGTAGGCCAGGGCGAACGCGACCTGGTGCTGCCAGACGAGGCCGATCGCGGTCGCCGGATCGGCCGCGCGCACGGCGTCGGTGACCACGGTGTCGGCGAACGCCGCCTTCGCCTCGGTGAAGACCGCCTCGCCCAGCGCCTGCTTGTTGGGGAAGTAGCGGTAGATCGTGCCCACCGCGACCCCGGCGCGAGCGGCGATCTCCGGCACGTTCGTGCCGTCCCAGGTGCGCTCGTCGAACAACTCCAGCGCGGCGTCCAGCACTTTGCGGCGCAGGGGCGTCTCGTCGGCCGTCGCAGCGGGGGGCATGGTCACCCGTGAAACTTCGTTCAGTCACTCGATCTTGTCAAGGCGGAGAGGTAGGGTGCGGAGTGAATGAAAGTTCATTCATTCCCCGGTTCGTCCCATCACTCGTCATGAGGAGCGCGCCGATGAAGCGCTACGGCCACTGGATCGCAGGCGTGGAAACCGACCCGGCATCAGATCGCTGGCTGCCGTCCACCTCTCCCGGACAGGACGAGGTCCTGCACGAGATCGCCCTCGGCGACGCCACCGACGTGGCGCGGGCCGTCGAGGCGGCGGCCGGGGCGGTCGACGGCTGGTGGAACCGGCAGCCGGTGGAACGGGGGCGGCTGCTGGCAGCCGTCGCGGAACGGCTGCGGGACGAGGCCGCCGTCCTGGCGGAGCTGGAGTCGGCCGAGACCGGCAAGCCCGCCTGGCAGTCCCCGCTGGAGGTGGAGGGCGCCGCCCGCTACTTCGAGTACTACGCCGGCCTGGTCGACCTGCCCGGCGGCGAGGTGGTGAACATAGGGCCCGGCTTCCACGCGTACACCCGGCGCGAGCCGCTCGGCGTGGTCGGTGTCATCACGCCGTGGAACGCGCCCCTGAACCAGGCCGCCCGCTCCATCGCCCCGGCCCTCGCGGCCGGCAACGCCGTGGTGGCCAAGCCGTCCGAGTTCACCTCGGCCAGCACGCTCCGGCTGGCCCGCATCGCCACCGAGTGCGGTCTGCCCGACGGCGTGCTGAACGTCGTCACCGGCACGGGGGACACCGTGGGCGCGGCGGTCGTCGGCCATCCCGGGGTCCGCAAGGTGGCGTTCACCGGATCGGTGCGCGCCGCCCGCGAGATCGGCCGGATCGCCGCCGACCGCATCATCCCGCTCACGCTGGAGCTGGGCGGCAAGTCGGCCAACGTCGTCTTCGCGGACGCCGACCTCGCCAAGGCCGCCCAGGGGGCCGTCGAGGCGTTCCTGCCCAACGGCGGCCAGTCCTGCATGGCGGGCACCCGGCTGCTGGTCGACGCGCGGATCCACGACGAGTTCGTGGCGGCCGTACAGGCCGTGCTGGCCCACGTCACGCCGGGGGAGACCTACGGGCCGGCGATCACCCGCGCCCAGTACGACAAGGTCGACGAGTACTTCAGGATCGCCGAACAGGACGGCGCCACCCTCCTCACCGGCGGCCGGCCGACCGGGGACGGCTGGACCTTCGAACCGACCGTCTACAC
Organism: Streptomyces sp. NPDC047061; assembly: GCF_040643955.1. NCBI lineage: Bacteria > Bacillati > Actinomycetota > Actinomycetes > Kitasatosporales > Streptomycetaceae > Streptomyces > Streptomyces sp. NPDC047061. The sequence goes on along the minus strand of NZ_JBEYVI010000030.1, from coordinate 64,197 downwards.
GGACGTCACCCCGGACATGCGCATCGCGCGCGAGGAGATCTTCGGCCCGGTGCTCGCCGTCCTGCGCTTCGAGGACGAGGAGGAGGCGGTGGCCCTCGCCGACGACTCCGACTACGGGCTGGTCGCGGCCGTCTGGACCGGTGACGTGACCCGCGCCCACCGGGTGGCCGCGCGCCTGCAGGCCGGGCAGGTCTACGTCAACGCGTACCCGCCCGGCATGATGGTCGAGGGCCCGTTCGGCGGCTACAAGAACAGCGGGTACGGCCGCGAGAAGGGCCTGGAGGCGCTGCACCACTACACCCAGACCAAGTTCGTGGCCGTCCGCCTCCAGGAGGACCAGCAGGTGTGGTGACCCGGCGGTCGGCGGCCGTACCCGCTCTGGAACCATCCTTTCGGCATTCGACGAAAGGCGGACACCGATGGCCACGGCCTACGACGCGGAGCACAGCCGGGGCCCGGCCTTCGCGCGGCTTCTGCTCTCCAGTCACGAGCGGCTGACCGGCGCCCCGCTGTGCCCCACCGCGTTCCAGGACGACGGGGAGGCGGCCCGCTGGCTCTACGCAAGCGCACCCTTCGGGCTGCTCGCGCACGGCGCCGGGCCGGATCCGGTCTTCGTCTACGCGAACTCCACCGCCCAGAAGTGCTTCGAGTACCCGTGGGAGGAGTTCGTACGGCTCCCGTCCCGGCTGTCCGCCGACCCGGACGCGCAGGGCGACCGGGACGCCTTCGTGCACTCGGTGGCCACCCGCGGACACGCCTCCGGCTACCGGGGGCTGCGGATCGCCGGGTCCGGCCGGAGGTTCTGGATAGAGGACGTCACCATGTGGAACCTCCTTGAGGCGGACGGCACCTGCCACGGCCAGGCGGCGGTGTTCCGTTGCTGGAGCGAGGCCTGAGCGGCTCGGTCGGGGGGCTGTCCGGCCGAGCCGCCGAACAGCCCCTGACGTGGACCGGAAGGCGGAGATCGGGTTGAGATTCCTTGCTTGAGCACGCTATTCTGCTCAGATGAGCGCAGAAGAGCCGTTGACCGCCCAGGAAGAACGCTTCTGGCGCGCCCTGATGCGCGTCATCGTCGCGCTGCCCCGTTCCCTCGACGACGACCTGCTGCGGACCACCGGGCTCACGCTCACCGAGTACGTCGTCCTGATGAACCTCTCCGAGGCCGAGAACCAGGAACTCCGTATGGCGGACCTCGCCTCGGCCACCGCCCTGTCGGCCAGCCGCATCACCCGTGTCGTGGACGCGCTGCAGAGCCGTGGCCAGGTCGTCAAGCGGCGCTACGAGGGGGACGCCCGCGGCAACGTCGCGACCCTCACCCCGGAGGGGCTGAAGCGGCTCCGGGACGCCTACCCCGTGCACCTGGCGAGTGCCCGCAAGCGGGTCGTGGACCTGCTCGACGGCCGGTCGGTGCCCGCCATGGTGCGGCAGTTCGAAGCGGTCGTCGAGAAGCTCGGCTGAACTCCGCCGCACCGGCCGCCCCGCTGATATACAAACGTCAAACAGTTGCTGTGTGCGGCTGCGGCCGGACCACGACCCCGGGAAGAGGCGATGCGGGAGCGACCTCGGCGGAGACGGCCGGCATGACCTCGCGACCGGAGACCGGAGAAGCGGGAGAGCCGGGCCCGGCTGCTGGGCCGGTTGTGGCGGCCGCCACGCGCCCACGGCGCACAGCCCCGGCACCGGGTGGTCGGCCCCCTGGAGCTCTTCTACCTCTGATCTTGGCCAGTGCTCCGCCCTTCAGGGCGGGGGTGAAGGCCACCCTTGGCCCGGAGGCGCGAAGCGCCGGAGTGCTCTGCGCCCTTGGGGTGAAGGTCAGACAGGGCGCTGCTGGTTTTCGATGTACTGCTTGACGACGGTCAGGGGTGCCCCGCCGCATGATCCTGCGAAGTAGGAGCCGGACCAGAAGTGTCCACCCCACAGGTACCGGCGGACATGACTGTCGTACTCCTGGCGGAGTCTGCGGGAGCTGACGCCCTTGAGGGAGTTGACCAGCTTGGAGAGCTGGACCTTGGGCGGGTAGTGCACGAGCAGGTGGACGTGGTCCTGTTCGCCGTTGAATTGCTTCAGCTCGGCCTCGAAGTCGGCGCAGACTTCCCGCATGATCTCTTCTGTGCGGGTCAGCATGGCGTCGGTGAACGCCTTCCGCCGGTACTTCGTGACAAAAACCAAGTGAACGTGCAGGTTGTAAACAACATGGCGACCAGTTCTGACATCGGGATTAGGGTTCCAGCGGGGTGACATAAACCAATGGTAGGGTCTCGATAGTGAGTCACAACACCCTGGTCAAGCGGCAGTTCGGGCACCGTGCCCGGCTTGCGCTGTCGCCTGCCGAGAGGTTGAAGGCAGACGGCCAGGCGCACGCGGCCCGCACGATGTGGAACCTGCTGCACGCGTGGTGGCGGATGATGCCGAAGGAGAAGCGGACACTCGCGAACCCGGACGCCGCGATCCGACAGGCCCGTGAGGACATCGACTTCCTGGCCGTCCTCCCCGCCCAGGCCGCGCAAGCGGTACTCAAGACGTACTTCCGTGCGTGGAAGAACTGCTGGGAGGGCCGCGCCGACGCCCCGAACTTCAAGGGCCGGTTCCGCACGGTGATGTCCGTGGACATCCTGCAGGGCCGGGACCTGAACATCACCCGCGTGCACCGCCGCTGGGGCATGGTCAACATTCCCAAGGTGGGCCGGGTCCGCTTCCGGTGGACCAAAGACCTTCCGGTCGGCAAGCGTGCAGGCGCGGAGAACCGGATCACCGGGGCACGACTGATCAAGGACGTGCTCGGCTGGCACATCGCCTTTCGTGTTCAGACCCTGGAGGTCAAACCCGGTCCCCACCAGGGGCCGGACGTCGGTATCGACGTGGGCGTCACCGTGCCCATAGCCCTGTCGGACGGTGAAACGTACGGGCACGGCGCATGGCTGACCGGCAAGGAGAAGGCAAGGCTCCTGTACCTGGAGCAGCGTGCCGCGCAGCGTAAGCAGCACCGCAAGCCCGGCGAGCGCACCAGCCGCCGGCTGCACCGTACCTATGACCAGATCGCAGGACTGCGCGCGAAAGCCAAGCGCCGGGTCTTGGACTGGCAGCACCAGACGACCACCGTCATCGCCCGCACATACGGCACCGTCGTGGTCGAAGCACTCAGCATCACGAACATGGTCAAGTCGGCCAGGGGAACCATCGAGGAGCCGGGGAAGAACGTTGCCCAGAAGGCTGGGCTGAACCGCTCCATCAGCGGGGAGGCATGGTGCCGGACGGTCACCATGCTGACGTACAAGACCGCCCAGCTCGGCGGCACCGTGGTCAAGGTCCCCGCCCCCGGCACCTCTAGGCGCTGCTCAGCGTGCGGCTTCACCACGTCCGGCAGCCGGGAGAGTCAGGCCGTGTTCGTGTGCAAGAACCCGGACTGCGGCTGGTCGGGCAACGCCGACCACAACGCAGCCCGGAACGTCTTGCACCTGTACCGGATGGGCCTCGCGCTCATCCCGGCTGCCGGGAGGGCAGTCGTCAGGCGCGCGAAGCGCGTCAAGCCCGCTGCCGCGAGGTAAGCAGGAATCTCCCGGCTTCAGCCGGGAGAGCACTTCAAGACGCCAAGAGCCACCTCATGAAGACGACGCTCGGCTCGAAGGACAAGCCCGGGCCCGAGCTGCCCGGATCCGCCCGGAACCTGAGCCTGCGGGAGGGCACGCCCGGCACCCTCCCCGCCGTCTCCGGAGGCGGCCACTGGCGCGTGGTCCTGCGCAACGGCGACGACGGCACGAAGATCGTGGTCGCCCTGCCGCTCGACACGGTGGACGGCGCCACGTCGAAACTCCTCTGGCTGGACGGCGTGCTGCTGGCCGTCACGATCGCCGCCCTGCTCGCCCTCGGCCGCACGGTGGTACGGCTGGGACTGCTGCCGCTGACCCGGATGGAGCGCACCGCGGCCGACATCACCGAGAGCCGGCCGGACCTGCGGCTGCCCGACACCGACCCGCACACCGAGATCGGCCGGCTCGGGCGGGTCCTGAACTCGATGCTGGACCGGCTCCAGCGGGCGCTGGCGGAGCGCGAGGCATCCGAGGCCCGGCTGCGCCGGTTCGTCGCCGACGCCGGTCACGAACTGCGCACCCCGCTCACCTCCATCCAGGGGTACGCCCAGCTCGCGCTGCGTCCCGAACGCCGCTCGGCGGAGGAGGAGCGGGAGGCGCAGCGGCTGATCGTGCAGAACGCCGAGCGCATGGGTCTCCTCGTCGACGACCTGCAACTGCTCGCCACCCTCGACAAGGAACCGGCGTACCAGTCGGAGCCGGTCGACCTGCTGTCGGTGGCGGCCGACGCGGTGAGCGGCGCCGCCGTGCACGGCAGCGGGCATCCGACCGACCTCGGCCCGCTGTGCGGCGACGGCGGGAACGGCGGGGAGCTGGACATAGTCCCGGCCGTCGGCGATCCGCACCGGCTGCGGCAGATCGTGGAGAACCTGCTGTCGAACGCCCGTACCCACACCCCGCCGAACACCCCGGTACATGTGCGGGTCGGCGTCACCACGGCCGGCTTCCGGGCCGGCGGCACCAACCGCCCGGGACGCTACGCGGCCTCCGCTCCGCTGCCCCCGGGATCGACGGTGGCCGTCCTGGAGGTCGCCGACGAGGGTCCCGGCCTCGCCGCGGCCGACGCCGAGCACGTCTTCGAGCGCTTCTACCGGGCCGACCCGTCCCGGTCCCGCGCCCACGGCGGCAGCGGCCTCGGCCTGGCCATCGCGGCGACCATCGCCGAGGGCCATCGCGGCCGCCTCGAACTCGACACGGCACCCGGCCGGGGCTGCACGTTCCGGCTGGTCCTGCCGACGGCGGACTGACCCGGCCGCGGCCCCGGAGCCCCGGCCACGACCCCCGTGCCCCGGCCGGGGTCAGCGGCCGCGGCGGGCCCGGCGGGCCTCGACCAGCAGCGGCAGCAGGGACAGGACGACGATCGCGCCGACCAGCGGCAGCAGATAGCGGTCGATGTGGGAGACCGAGGAGCCCAGGGCGTACCCGGCGAGGACGAAGCTCTGCGACCAGAGGATTCCGCCGACGGCCTGCCAGAGGGTGAACGGCCGCACCGGCACCCCGAGCGCCCCGGCCGCCGGATGCAGCACCGACCGGAGCATCGGCACGAAACGGCCGATCACCAGCGCCTTGCCGTATCCGTACCGGGCGAGCAGCAGCTCCGCCCGGGCGGCGCCCTCCCGCACCCGCGGCCGGGAGGTACGGGCCAGCAGCGGCCGCCCGCCGTGCCGGCCGATCAGATAGCCGACCTGTCCGCCCGCCACCGCACCGACGGCCGCGCACAGCAGCACCTGCCAGAGCTCCAGCCGGGGCGGCCGGTCCGCGGTCGCCGCGCACAGCACACCGGCCGGGAAGAGCAGCGTGTCGCCCGGCAGGAAGAAGCCGACGACCAGCAGCCCCGACTCGGCGAAGATCACCGCCAGGACGCCCAGCGCACCGAAGGCGGCGAGCAGCGAGCCGCTGTCCGTCGGATTGACGGCGATCACCACGCTCGCCTCCCCGCCCTGTCGCCGGCCGTCTCCCTCAAGTGTGGCGTGCCGGCGGCCGGGGACCCGCCTTGAACACCGCGCGCGGCGGCTCAGGTCCGGTCCCGGGCGGCCGTCGTGGTCCACCGGCCCCCGGGACACCGGCCCCCCGGGACACCGGCACGGCCGGGCGCGGGCCGGCGATGGCTCACCCGTCCCAGATCCTCCGGTAGGCCTCCCGGTAGCCCGGGGGGTCCCAGGACATGGCTCCGGCGCTGTTGGCGGCTGTCGAGACGTGGGTGGGGGCGACGTAGCCGCTGGCGGGACGGCCGGAGAAGGCGCGGTTGAACTCGTCGACGATCTGCCAGCCCTGCTGCGACAGCGGCTCGGGAACGGTGGCGGACTGGTACTGCCCGCTGTCGATGCGCTGGAAGGCGGACGGGTCCCCGTCCCCGGCACCGATGTTGAAGGGCGGGCCCGTCCCCTTCCGGCCTGCCGCGCGGAAGGCGGGGGCGGCGTCGGCGAAGTACAGGTCGTTGATGGCGACGGAGTGGGTCCACGTGTCCGGGAACCGGGCGAGCAGGGAGGCGACCTCGCGCGGGGTGCGGCTGCTCGCGTCGGGGATCGGGATGTTCTCGTACGCGAGCAGCCGTACCCCGGCGCAGGTGGCGAGCTTCGCTCTGATCAGGTCGGACTTCCGCTTCGCGAAGGGGACCGAGGCGTCGGTGAACAGGACGACCCCGGCCCGGCCGCCGGAGTGCGCGATGATCCACTGCGCGCTGATGCCGGCGACGTCCTCGACCCGGGTGGTGACGTTGGTGAAGAGCGGGGGCCGTCTGCTCGGGCCGGGCGCGGCGACCGCGTGCCAGCCGACGAGCGGGATGCCGGCCCGACCGGCCGCGGCGACCTGCTGGGACGTCGAGCCGGGGTCGAAACCCCCGATCACGATGCCCGAGGGCCGCAGGGCCACCGCCTCGCCCATGGCCGCCTGGATGCCCGCCGGGCTGCCGCCGCCGTCGATCACCCGGACCTGCCAGCCGATGACGCGCGCGGCCTCCCGCAGGCCGTTCGCGACGCCCGCGACCCCGGGGTTGGTCATGGTCTGCGCCACGAAGACGATCGTCCTGCCGGACACCGCCGCGGGGCCGGTGGTCGGTCCGTTCCAGGCGGTGTCGGACCGCTCCGCCCGTGCGACGGCGGCCCGGGCCCCGGCCTGGACGACGGGACAGCCGCCCGGGCCGGTGGCGACGGGCGGGGGGTTGTCCGACGAGCCGCGCTGGCAGCCGGTCAGGGCCGTGACGCCCGCCGCCAGCAACGCGAGGCAGAGGGACCTGGCCCGGCCGGTCCGGGAGGCGGGGACCTCGCGGGCACGGCGCACGGCAGCCCCTCGCGGAGGCACGGGCGGCAGGGCGTGGCGGGGGCCGGAGCGGGGGGCGGTGCGGGGGGCGGAGCCGTCGGCGTGGGTCATGGCCCGGTGTCCGCGGTTCCGCCGCCGGACCCCGTAGGCGGCCGTGGCACGGCGGGCGGTGCGTCGCGGGCCGCGTCGGCCCCGGTGCGCAGTCGGCGGGCGGAGTAGCCGGCCAGACCGACGGCGAGCAGCAGTGTGCCGCCGTAGAACAGGGGGACCGTCCAGAACGCGGCGCCGAGCTGTCCGATGCCGGTGAGGCCGACGGCGAGCACGGCGACGGCGACGAGCGTGCCCAGGGCGTTGGGACGGCCCGGTCTGATCGCGGTGGAGCCGAGGAGGGCCCCGACGAACGCGGGCAGCAGATAGTCGAGGCCGACGCTGGGGTTGCCGATCTGCTGCTGGGCCGCCAGCAGCACCCCGGCAAAGCCGACGATCAGCCCCGACGCGGCGAACGCGTAGAGGGTGTACCTGCGGATCGGGATGCCGACCAGTTCGGCGGCGCGCGGATTGGCCCCGATGACGTAGAGGAACCGGCCGAGCGGCAGCCGCTCCAGTACCACCCAGAGGACGACGGCGAGCGCGAGGACGTAGAACGCGGGCAGTGGCAGGCCGAGGAGCGTGGCGTCGTAGAGGTCGGTGAAGGCGGCCGGCAGGCCCTGCGGGCCCGGGACGATCCTGCCGCCGCCGGTGACCCAGCCGGTCACGGCGTACAGCATGCTGCCGGTGCCGAGGGTGGCGATGAAGGAGTCGATCCGGCCGAACTCGACGACCACGCCGTTGAGGACGCCCACCACCCCGCCGCCCGCGATCACCACGAGGCAGGCCCAGGGCCAGGGCCATCCGGCGTGGACGACGAGCTGCAGCACCATGACGTGGGCCAGGCCGAGACCGTAGCCGAGGGAGAGATCGAAGGAGCCGGTCACGACGGGGACCATGGCGGCGAGCGCGAGAACGGCCGGGATCGACTGGTTGGACAGGATCGCGTCGACGGTGTCCCGGGTGGGGAACGTGCGCGGCAGCGTGAGGGAGAAGACCAGGACCAGCAGTGCGGTGAGGCCCAGCAGGCCGTAGGCGCCCGCGAGGTGCCCGGCCGCCGGACGCCGCCGCGGCGGCCGGGAACGGGGCGGGGCGGGCGGGGGCGCTGCCGTCATGATTCCGTGGTCGTTCCGGGGGCCGGCAGGGCCGACGCCGCCCGGGCGAGCGCCGTGACCGTGAGGTCCGCACCGCTCAGCTCGGCCGCCACCCGGCCGCGGACGAACACCAGGGCGCGCCGGCACACGCCCGCCACCTCCTCGAAGTCGGTCGAGACGAGCAGCACCGCGAGACCGCCGGCCAGCGCCTCGTCGAGCAGACGGTGGACCGCGGCCCTGGCGCCGACGTCCACGCTCGCGGTCGGCTCCTCCAGGATCAGCAGGCGCAGGTCCGCCCTGAGCCACCGGCCGATCAGGACCTTCTGCTGGTTGCCGCCGGACAGGGCGGCGAGGGGGGCCTCGCCGTCGCGGGGACGCACCGCGAACCGTTCGATCAGCTCCGCGGCCCGGGCCCGCTCGCGGCGCGGGCCGATCCAGCGCTGCGCGCGCGGACCGCCCGCCCGGGGATTGGCCAGCAGGTTCTCGCGCACGGTCAGCCCCATGGCACAGCCCTCCCGCTGTCTGTCCCCGGGTACGAGGCCGACCCCGGCGGCGACGGCGTCGGTGACCGTACGGGGCCGGTAGGGCCGGCCTGCCAGGAGGGCCCGGCCGCCGAGGAGGGGCCGGGCGCCGGCCAGCGCGCGGCCCAGCTCCAGGTGCCCGGCGCCCGAGAGACCGACCAGGCCCAGCGCCTCCCCGGCCCTCAGCTCCAGGGTGACCGGCGCCGTGCCGGCGGTCCGGATCCCGTCCAGTGCCAGGACGGCCGGGCCGCCCGCGGGGGCGGTCACGGGGAACGGGCGGCCCGGTGGTTCCGCGCCGACGATGTCATGGACCAGCAGGGCGGGGCTGTGGCCCGCCAGCGGGCCCTGGCTGACGAGCCTGCCGTCGCGCAGCACGGCGAAGGTGTCGGCCACCTGGTACACCTCGTCCATGCGGTGGGTGACATAGAGAATGCCGTGGCCCCGGTCGCGCAGGCTGTGCAGCACCCGGAAGAGCCGGGCGCAGTCCGCGGCGGGCAGGCGGGCGGTCGGCTCGTCGAGCACGAGGAGCCGCGCGTCGGCCGCGAGGGCCCGGCCGACGGCGACCAGCGAACGCTCGGCGGGACCGAGCCGGGCGACCGGCGTCTCCGGATGGAGGTGCGCGGCGACCGTCTCCAGGGCCGCGGCGCAGCGCTCCCGGGTCCGCCGCCAGGAGATCAGTCCCCCGCGGCGCGGATAACCGGCGGTCAGGGCGATGTTCTCGGCGACGGTCATCCACTCCACGAGCCCGAGGTCCTGGTGGATGAAGGACATGCTGCGGGCGGCGGCGTGACTGCCGAGCGGGTGCCCGGCCACCGTGACCGAGCCCGCGTCGGCGTGGTGGACCCCCGCGAGCACCTTGATGAGCGTCGACTTCCCGGCACCGTTGGGGCCGAGGAGGGCGAGGACGCTGCCCGCCCGGACGTCGAGGTCGACCCCGTCCAGCGCGCGGGTCCCGCCGAACCGCTTGGCGAGCCCGCGGATCCGTACCAAGGGGTCGGCTCCGAGGGTTCCGGAGGCCGTGACCACCTGCTCGGGGGTGTCGGGAGGGTCGTGCACGGACATCTCCGGGGGTCGGCCTGGCGGTTTCTTCCCGACTCTCGCCGCGATATTAGTGCGACAAGTCATCCCTTTTCGGATTCGACGCCCGCGCGACCACGGATTCGACGCCCGCGATGACACCAACGGGTCAGCCGTGTCCCCGGCCTCAGGCGGCGTCGGGCCCGCACTCGGCCCAGATGACCTTGCCCTGCCGGATGTAGCGGGTGCCCCAGCTCCGCGCCAGCTGGGCCACCAGGAACAGGCCGCGGCCGCCCTCGTCGGTGGTGGCCGCCCGGCGCAGGTGCGGGGCGGTGTTGCTGCAGTCGGAGACCTCGCAGATCAGGGTGCGGCCGTTCAGCAGTCGGACCCGGACGGGACCGGAGCCGTGCCGGATGGCGTTGGTGACCAGCTCGCTCAGCACCAGCTCCGCGGCGAACCCGGCCTCCTCCAGTCCCCAGTCGGCCAGCCGGCGCAGCGCCGACGAGCGGACCTCGCTGACGAGGGAGGGGTCGGCGGGCAGGTCCCAGGTGGCGATCCGATCCGGGGGCAGGGCGTGGGTACGGGCGACGAGCAGGGCGATGTCGTCACGGGGGTGCACCGGCGCCACGGTGTCCAGGACCGTCTCGCAGATCTCGTCGGGCGTCCGGCCCGGGTGGGCGAGGGCGGCGCGCAACCGGTCGAGGACCAGGTCGGCGTCACGGTTGCGGCTCTCGATGAGCCCGTCGGTGTAGAGGACCAGCCGGCTGTCCTCGGGGAGGTCGATGTCGACGGCTTCGAAGGGCAGGCCGCCGAGGCCCAGCGGGGGACCGGCGGGCAGGTCGGGGAAGGAGACCGCGCCGTCGGGGTGGACGAGCGCGGGCGGCGGATGGCCGGCGCGGGCCATGGTGCACTGCTGCGTGGTCGGGTCGTAGATGGCGTACAGGCAGGTCGCGCCGAAGATGCCCGCCTCGCTCGATGCGGGGGCCTCCCGGTCGAGGCGTCCCACCAGGTTGTCGAGGTGGGTGAGGACCTCGTCCGGGGAGAAGTCGAGTTCGGCGTAGCTGCGTGCGGCGGTGCGCAGCCGTCCCATGGTGGCGGCCGAGAGCATGCCGTGGCCCACGACGTCCCCGACCAGCAGGCCGACCCGGGTGCCGGAGAGCGGGATGACGTCGTACCAGTCCCCGGCCACGTCGGACTCCGCGGGCAGGTAGCGGTGCGCCACGTCGACGGCGTCCTGGTCCGGCAGCCCCTGCGGGAGCAGGCTGCGCTGCAGCGCCAGGACCATGCTGCGCTCCCGCGTGTAGCGCCGGGCGTTGTCGATGGACAGGGCCGCGCGGCCGGCGAGTTCCTGGACGAGTGAACGGTCGTCGTCGTCGAAGGGTGCGGGATGCCGCCCACGGTAGAACGCGGCCACGCCGAGGACGACGCCGCGGGCCACGAGGGGGACGGCGATGAGCGAGCGGACGTGGGTCAGCATCACGTCGGAGCGCTCCGGGTCGTGGGCGCGCCAGCCCACGGCGGTCCGCAGGTCCGGTTCCAGCACCGCCTGCCCGCTGGTCAGGCAGCGCAGGTGCGGGGTGGCCGGGTTGTAGTCGATACGTTTGCCGACCGGGTGGAACGGACAGTCGTCGTCGATGCCGTGGACCACCGTGCGGTACAGGTCGGAGAAGGGATCGGCGGCCTCCTCGCCCCGCAGTACGGCCTCGGGCAGGTCGATCGTGACGTAGTCGGCGAGCCGTGGCACCGCCGTCTCGGCGAGTTCCTCGGCGGTACGGCGCACGTCCAGGGTGGTCCCGATGCGGGTGCTGGCGTCGGTCAGCAGCTCCAGACGGCGGCGGGCCGCTAGGGCGTACCGCCCCACGTGCGGCTCTCCCACCAGCACCAGCCCCCTGGCCGGGGGCGGCGAACCGCGGCTGCCGCCGGTCGTGCTGCTGGTCGTGCCGCCGGGTCCGCCTCCCGTGCGGTCGCCCCGGCCCGGCACACCCCTCGGACCGCCCGCCGACGCGTCGGCACCGTGCGCGTCGGCTCGCAGGGGTACGAGGCCCGGCGCCGCGGTGCCGGGGAGCGGGCCGGGCACCGCGGTGAGGGGGAAGGCCGCGGTCGGCGGGACGGCGGGGACCGCGGGGAGGGGGGACGTCGCGTCGGCCTCGGGAGCGGCGGGTTCGACGGCCGCGGCGGGTTCGGCGGGCACGGTGGTGTCGCGGGTGGACTCGGCGAGCAGGAAGGTGGGGCGCGGCGGCTGCTCGGCAGGCTGTGGGACGAGGAGGGGCTCGTGCCGGGCGGGGCCGGACAGGATGGCCTCGGTGACGAAGCCCTCCACCCCGGTGGCGGTCGTCATCGGGCGGCTCACCAGCGTGACCCGCCGGCCGTCGGAGAGCTTCACGCGGACCGCGGCCCGCTGTGCGCAGGAGATCAGCTCCGCGGCCTTCTCCATCAGGATCGCCCGGTCGCCGGGGCGCATCCCGAGGGTCAGTTCGCCGACCCCGACGCTGTGGTGGGGCTCGGCGGTCTCGGCGCCGGTGTCGAGGTAGGCGCGGAGCAGGGCGCGCTCGCGTTCGGAGCTCTGTCCGAGCAGCCGCTTCTCGATGGCGTGGGCCGCCCGGCGTATCACGGTGGCCAGCGCCGGGTCCTCGGCGCTGCGCGGGTAGCCGAGGCACAGGACGCCCTCGATACGGCCGCTGATCGGGTCACGGACGGGCAGTGCCCGGCAGGCGTTGCCCTGCGCGCGCTCGGCGAAGTGCTCGGCGCCGTACACCTGGACGAGTTGCCGCTCCGCCAGGGCGAGCCCGATCCCGTTGGTGCCGGCGTACCGCTCGGCGAACACGAACCCGGGGACGCGCTGGAACGCCGGGAGGCTGCCGGCCAGCGACGTCTCCCCGAAACGGCGCAGCAGGACGGTCCCGTTCGCATCGGCCACGGAGATGTTCATCCTGCTGCCGGCGAACCAGGACTGCAGCCGGTCGAGCACCGGCACGGCCGCGCGGACGATCCGGGCGTCCCGCTCGAAGTCGTCCCGGAAGGGAAGTCCGGGCTGGTCGGGGGAGAGGCCCAGGGCCCGGCAGCGCTGCCACGAGTTCGAGATGGGGGCGCGCACGCCGGCTGCGACCGCCTCGCCCTGCAGGAAGCGCTCACGCGAGCGGGCGGGCCCTTTGCCGTCCGGCGCATGCCCCGTCGGTATCGCTTTCCCACCGCCCCGAACCACGCTTCGCCTCACTCGCGCCTGCAGAGTTCGTTTCTTCTAAGTCATTTCCCCCGAAATGGTGATACATATGCCAAATTCGTAACATTGAGCACTGGGCATCCGGGGTCACAGCACGGCGACCGGGTTGACCGGCGAGCCCGTGCCGCCCGGGATGTTCAGCGGCGCCACGACGAGCAGGAACTCGTGCCGCCCCGCCCGGGCCGTCGCGTCCGACAGGGCCTCCAGATCGAGGTTGTCCAGCAGCGGCACCCCCATCGCGGCCACGACCAGGGCGTGGACGGGTGAGTGCACACCGTCCACGGGGGAGGGCCGTACGTCACTGTCGCCGTCACCGCCGAGCAGCGCGATGCCGCGCTCGGCCAGCAGCGGTACGGCGTCCACGTGGAGGCCCGCGGAGGCCGTGCCCGGGTCCCAGGCACCGAGGTCCGCGCGGCGGCGGGGCTGCCCGGAGCGCAGGAGTACCGCGTCGCCGTCGCCGATCCGCACGCCGAGTGCCTCTTCCGCGGCGAGTACGTCCGCCGCGTGCACCGCCAGCCCCGGCTCCAGCCAGCGGATCCCCAGGACGGCGGGGAGGTCGAGGAGCACGCCCCGGGTGACGAGGGGGCCGAGCGCCGACACCGCTCCGAAGCGGGCCCCCGCGGCGCCGACGACGTCCTTCGCCGTCCGGCCGTCGTACAGCAGCCCCCGGTAGGAGACATGGCACAGGGCGTCGAGGTGGGTGACGGCCTTGCCGTGGTAGTCGGCGGCGATGAAGTCCTTGTGGGTGGCGGGCTCCGGGCGCTCCACGTCACCGAGATCGGTCATGTGGTGCAGGGCGGGCCGGGGGTTGTCGGGGCCGGGCACGGTGTTCCAGGGCAGGCCCAGCGGCACGACCCGACCGGACCGCACGGCGCCCGTGGCCCGTCGTACCCGCTCCGGGGTCACCCGGTTCCAGGCGCCGCGGTCGGCCGGGGTCCAGCGGCCCCAGGCGCGGACCGCCTCGAAGAGGGCGTCGAACTCCCGGCGGGAGACGGCGGGGCCGTTCCCGGCACCGGGCGGACCGGGATCCCGGCCGTCCGAGGGGCTCGCGCTCATCCGTACTCACCCGTTCCCAGCGTCGACTCACGGCCCCGGCGGCCGTCATCGCCTCGCGGTCCGCCCGGTGCCGGGAACGGCCCCGCCGGCCGGATTCCCAGCCTGGCACGGGCCGCGCCGGATCGCCGGATCGCGGGGTCCGCGAGGACCGCGGCGACCGCGCTCCGAGGACTGCGGCGACCGTGCTCCGCGACGCCGCACGCCGGGCAGAGCCGCAGGACCGACCGTAGATTGAGGAGGAAGCCGTTGAGGCGGGAAGGAGCGTCAGCGGTGGCATCGCGGGTTGATCACACGGCGCTGTTCGCCGCGACACCGAGCCCGTACCTGGTACTCGGTCCGGACCTGGTCATCGTCGATGTGAACCGGGCCTATCTGGCGGCCACCGGACGCACCCGGGAGGACCTCCTCGGGCGGCACATCTTCGTCGCGTTCCCGGACAACCCCGCCGACCCGGACGCCGACGGGGTCAAGAACCTCGGTGCCTCCCTGCACCGGGTCCTCGCCACCGGCCGGTCCGACACGATGGCGCTGCAGAAGTACGACATCCCCGTCATGGGCCGGCCGGGGGTCTTCGAAGAGCGCTGGTGGTCTCCGGTGAACACCCCCGTGCTCGGCGCGGCCGGGCAGGTGGACTACATCATCCACCGGGTGGAGGACGTCACCGCGTTCGTCAAGGAGTACCGGGCCTCCCACCCCGAGGGCGTCCGGGCGGCGGAGCGCCCGCAGGAGACCCAGGCCCTGGAGGCGGAGCTGTACGCACGGGCGCGGGAGCTGCAACGGCTGAACGAGGAACTGCGGCAGGCCCACACCCGCGAACGCGAGGTCGCCGTCATCCTCCAGGAAGCCATGCTCCACGTCCCCGACCTGGCCCACCACCGCGACATCGCGGTGCGCTACCTGCCCGCCACCGGCTCCCTCAACGTCTGCGGCGACTGGTACGACGTCGTGGACATCGCACCCGACCGGCTCGCCGTCGCGGTCGGCGACGTCATCGGCCACGGACTGGAGGCGGCGGCCGTCATGGGCATGCTCCGCAGCGCGCTGTCCGCCGCGATCCGGGCCCTGGAGCGCCCCGCCCAGGCGCTGGAGGTACTCGGTCTGTACGCCAGGTCCGTCGAGGGGGCGCTGGGCACCACCGCGGTCAAGGCGGTCGTCGACATGCGCAGCCGTCTGATCACCTACAGCAGTGCGGGCCATCCGCCGCCGATGCTCATCCACCCCGACGGCAGCTGCGAACTGCTGGACCAGGCGACCGACCCGCCGCTGGGCGCCCGTCCGCAGCACGTCCCGCGCCCGCAGGCGAGCCTGCCGTACAAGCCCGGCGACACCCTCGTCCTGTACACCGACGGGCTCATCGAGCGGCGGGACCAGGACATCGATGTCGGTCTGGGCCAACTGGCCGACGTCCTCGGCGAGTTCAACCACCTGGGCACCGAGGAGCTCGCCGACACCGTGCTGGCCCGGCTGGGCGTCGCCAGCGGCGGCCGGGACGACGTCGCGCTCATCGTCGTACGGCTCTGAGCCGCGGGACTCCGACGGGGGGCTCCGGCAGGGCGTTCCGGCGAGGGGCTCCGGCGGGGGACCGGCGCCCGCTAACGGCCGGTGCGCACCCCGTCCAGGGCGATGCCGAGGACGCGGTCGCGCTGGGCGTCGTCCTCGAACGCCGTCGCCGTGACACCGGAGACCAGGCGGAGCAGGTCGCCGATCTCCATGTCGGTGCGGACCACGCCCGCCTTCTGGGCCCGCTCCATCAGCGGGCCGCCGGCCGCGTACATCGAGTCACGGCAGGCCTGGAAGATCTCCGACTCGTCGTTCAGGGCCTCACGCACCGCCCGCTTGGTGACCATGTAGCCGGTGAAGCGGTCCAGCCACGACGTCAGCGCCTCCCACGGCTCCAGCTCGGCCAGCTCCACGGCGGCCCGGCACAGCGCGTTGACCTCGTCCGCGTAGACGCTCTCGAAGAGGTCGCGGCGGGTGGGGAAGTTCCGGTAGAGGGTGCCGATGCCGACACCCGCGCGGCGGGCGACGTCCTCCAGGGAGACGTCGGCGCCGCGCTCGGCGAACGCCTCGCGGGCGGCCGTCACCAGCGCGTCGTAGTTGCGGGCCGCGTCCTTACGGTGCGGTCTCCGGGACGCGACGATCTCACTGACGGGGAACGGGCTGTCCGTCACTGCTGCCTCCCGCGTGACAAGGGTGAACCGGAGGGTTTCCTCGACTTCGGTTGAAGCGGAGGGTTGCCTCCAGTAGAGTGGAGGGGTACCTCCACTTTAGCAGTGCGGAGCGGTATCGCCATGGTCGGACGCGGCCGGGTGTCCCCTTCCCGCACGCTCACGGATGTCTCCCTCAGCCTCACCCTTTCCCTTTCCCTCCGTTCCGATTTCGGAGAGGCCCTTCATGCCCCGGAAGTCCACCCGCCTCACCTTCGCGGTCCTCGCGACCGGTGCCGGCGTGTTCTCCATGCTCCAGTCGCTGGTCGCACCGGCCCTGCCGACCGTCCAGCACGCCCTGCACACCTCCCAGTCCACCGCGACCTGGGTGATGACGGCCTATCTGCTGTCCGCCTCGGTCTTCACCCCGATACTCGGCCGGGTCGGCGACCTGGTCGGCAGGAAGCGCACCCTCGTCGCCGTGCTGCTGGCCGTCCTGGCCGGCTGCCTGATCGCCGCGCTCGCGCCCAACATCGGCGTCCTGATCATCGCCCGGGTCGTCCAGGGCATCGGCGGCGCCCTGTTCCCGCTCTCCTTCGGCATCATCCGCGACGAGTTCACCCCGGCCGAGGTCAGCGGCAGCATCAGCAACCTGTCCGCGGTGATCGCGGCCGGCGGCGGCGTCGGCATCGTGGCCGCGGGACCGATCGTCTCGGCGCTCGACTACCGCTGGCTGTTCTGGATCCCGGTCGGCGTGGTCGCCGCGACCGTCCTGATCGCCGCCCGCTACGTTCCCGAGTCCCCCAAGCGGGCCGAGGGCGGCGTCAGCTGGCTCGGCGCCGGGCTGCTCTCCGCCTGGCTGGTGGCGCTGCTGCTGCCGCTGAGCCAGGCCGGGCAGTGGGGCTGGGGCTCGGCCAAGGTGCTCGGCCTGTTCGGTACGGCCGTCGTCCTGTTCGCCGTCTGGCTGCTCACCGAGTCCCGCTCCGCCACCCCGCTGATCGACCTGCGCGTGATGCGGCTGCCCGCCGTCTGGACCACCAACACGGCCGCCCTCCTCTTCGGCGCCGGCATGTACGCGATCTGGTCCTTCCTGCCCGGCTTCGTCCAGACCCCCGCCTCGGCCGGCTACGGCTTCGGCGCGACCGTCACCGAGTCCGGCCTGCTCATGCTGCCGATGCTCATCGCCATGTTCCTCTCGGGCGTCATCGGCGGCCGCCTGGAACCCCGCGTCGGCGCCAAGGTGCAGCTCACCGCGGGAGCCGCGCTCGGCGCGCTGGCCTGCGGCTTCCTCACCCTCTGGCACGACGAGCAGTGGCAGATCGGCGTCGTCGCGGGACTGTTCGGCCTCGGCATCGGCCTGGCCTTCGCCTCGATGGCCAACCTCATCGTCGGCAGCGTCCCGCCCGAGCAGACCGGCGCCGCGACCGGCATGAACGCCAACATCCGCACGATCGGCGGCTCCATCGGCGCCGCGCTCACCAGCGTCCTGGTCACCGGCCGGCTCCAGCCCTCCGGACTGCCGTACGCCTCCGGCTACACCCACGCCTGGGCCCTGCTCGCACTGTTCTGCCTGACCGCCGCCGGGGCCGCCCTGCTCGTCCCGGTCCGCCGCGCGACCCGCGCAGCGGACCCGGTCACGGAGCGGTCGGCCGCAGCACCCGTACGCGTGCGGTAGTGTTGACCTGCGTGATCACGCGGAAACCACCGCGTGACTCCGCAGCGGGACGTGGCGCAGCTTGGTAGCGCACTTGACTGGGGGTCAAGGGGTCGCAGGTTCAAATCCTGTCGTCCCGACGCAGCGAAGGGTCTTCGCGGGCGAAAGCCTGCGGGGGCCCTTTTCGCGTGGGGGCCGGCTTCGAGGTTGAGTGAGCCACCCATTGGCACCTTTGTTCGATGCCGGCGAAGATGTCGCTCTCGGATTCGAACAAGGCTGCTGTGGGGCTGTCGAGCACGGCGGCCGGAATCCGGACGGCACCGCGGGTGAGCGAGCGAGCCGACTCAGGGCCGGTAGACCATCCCGGGCTGGGGCTCGGCGGGGGCGAGCAGTTGCGACACGGTGACGATGGTGTAGCCCCGCTGTTCGAGTGCCTTGAGGATCCCGGGGACGGCGGGCACGGTTCCCTTGTGCAGGTCGTGCAGGAGGATGACGCCGTCGCGGTGGGTCTGGCTCCACAGCGCCTGCGCCAGCCCCGACTCCCGGCAGATCTTGGCAACTTCGCGGTTGGTGCGACCCTCCGGCGGTCGCATCAGGACGGGCCTGGCGCCGGTGGTCCGCTCGATGGCGTCCTGTGTCCGGGCCAGCTCCTGACGGGCGTCTTCCTCGTCGAGGTCGGTCAGCTTCCTGTCGTTCCAGGTGTGATTGCCGATCTCGTGCCCCTCGACCGCGATGCGGCGCAGGAGCCGGGGTACTTCGAGATGTGACCCTTGCCCTGCACGAAGTACGTGGCGTGCAGTACCGCCAGCTAGTCGTCGACGAACGTGACCGTCTCGTCGAGCGAAGCTCGGCCCGTACGGGCGTACGGTACTGCGGTGTCCTCGAATCCGATCGACATGCCGCAGAAGAGGATGAGGTCGTCCGGGGGCGACAGGACCTCCGCGACGGACTTGCGGTAGACGGACCACGCCATCTGCGGGCAGCTGTGCAGGCCTTCGGCGCGGAGCAGCAGCATCACGGTCTGCAGATACATGCCCACGTCGGACCACTGGGGCCGGCCCAGGTCCCGGTCGATGTAGCAGAACAGGGCGGCGGGCGCGCCGAAGCACTGCCAGTTGGCGGAGGCGGCTCTCTGCCGGGCCTCCCAGTCCTCGTGCGCGATACCGAGTGAGCTGTAGCGCTCCGCGCCGAAGGCGGACCGGCGCTCGCGGTACGGGGACTTCAGTGTCTGCGGGTACATCTCGTACTCCCGCTCGTCCCAGGGGTCGCTCGCGGTCACGCGCCCGCCCGCGAGCTCCTTGAGCTTGCCCAGCGCTCGGCCGGTCAGCACGTACACGCGCCAGGGCTGGAGGTTCGACCCGGACGGCGCCCAGGCCGCACCGGAGAGTACCCGCTCGAGGACCTCCCTGGGGACGGGCCGGTCGATGAATCCGCGTACGGCTCGTCGGCTCGTGACTGCCTCGTAGACGTCCAAGATCACCAGTCTCCCTCATCCGCTCCACACGCCTTCCCTCCTTAGGCGGTTGGAGGTTCCAGAAAGTAACGATATGTGTAAAACGGCATAAAAGGCGCTGGTGTCGGCGCGCGTCCGCACAGCCGACGACGGGGGCGCCCGGTGCGACGCTCCGATCGTCGCGAGGTCGGCTCCCGCTCACCCGGCGAAGGGAGACGTGGCGGTGGCGGCGACGCGGGAACGTCATGACGGAGTCCAGGCCGGCCACACGGTGGCGTTCGGAAGTCGTTGTGCGCCTGCGAACCCGGCAGCCGACAACTGACCGGGAAAGAGCGGTCAGTGACCTGGCGTGGCCGGTTGATCCGAGGGTGAGCCGCTCGCTGGAAGGTGGTCTTCCGCCCACAGGAAGAGAACGGCGAGGGGGACGAGGAAGGCTTTGCCGTGCGGAGAGAGCGTGTAGCGGGTCCGCGGGGACTGCCCCGGCCGGACGTCCTGGGCGACCAGATCGATCGCGGTCAGTTCCTGGAGCCGCTGGGTGAGCATGCGGTTGCTGATGCCGGGGACGCGCTCCCGGATCTGTGCGAAGCCGGCCGGGCCTTTGGCCAGTGCCATGAGGATCAGGCCGTTCCAGCGTCTGCTGAGCAGGGTGAAGGCTCCAGCGATGGCTGGAGAGGCATCGGCCGACTGCGGATGGGCGGTCCGGCCGAGCGGCCTGGGCTGTTGTGGGGCAGGCATGGTGGGTATCCGTTCCGGTACGGCGTGAGCCGACGCGGCTCAGTACCTGGTGTGCTACTCGGTGGTCCTACTGGTGCCGGGAGCCGGCCCTTGGCCCTGTCGGGCCGCGCCCTCGATGTGTCGCAGGCGCGCGTAGACGGCCAGGACCGCGACCTGCCCCGGCCTGAACTTGCCGCCCGGCCAGGGCCTGATCGCGCTCAGGAAGCACTCCGCATCAGCCGTCGCCGTCATGGCGACGTGCGTGAGCGTGTGCGTGACGCCGAACCGGCAAACCCGTGCCGGACCCCGGCAAGGCCGGCAGCAACTCCCCGGAGGGCGGCGCATCGGTCTGCGCGCCGCGACCGTCCCTGATGGCCCAGTGGCCGTACATGACTGCTGCGAGTCCGCAGACGCTCCACAGGGCGAGCACGGCCAGATGTCCGGCGTCGGCGTTTCCGTCGAAGTACGTGGTGTCGCGAAGCAGACTGGCTCCGGCGCCCGGGGGCAGCCACTGGCCGACATGGTCCACGCCCTTGGGAAGCATCTCCGGAGCGGAGGTGGCGCCCGAGAAGGCGTTTCCGACGAAGACCATGAGCGCGGCGCTGAGCCCGAGGCCCGTCGGCCCGAGGAGCCGGATCACGCCGGCGGCGGTGGCGCTGATGGAGAGCAGGACGAGCGACAGGATCGCCCACGTGGCCACGTGGTTGTGGGGCAGCGCCCCGAGGAATCCCTGAGCCACCAGATAGACACCGAGGGCGGCGACGCCGCAGGAGACGAGAAGCGTCATCACCCGGTGCCGCGGGCGTGCCAGGCCGCGAGCCATTGTGACGAACGCCCCGATCAGGATGCCGCAGATCGTGAGCGGGAAGACCGACGAGCTGAACACCACGCCCCGCGGGTCCTCTGTGGCGACGGGCACCACGTCGACGGCCTTCACCAGGACCTGCACCGAGGAACCAGAACCGGCGGCGGCTTCCTGCCCGGCGGCCTTCGACTGGGCGGCGTCCTGCTGGCCGGCTGTCTGTTCGTGGACCTTCTTCCTGGATTTCGCATCGCCGGCCTTCTGCGCCGCGGCCTCAGCCTTCTGCGCGGCGGCCTCGGCCTTCTGTGCGGCGGCTTTCTGCCGGGCGGCCAGCTCCTGGGTGGCCCTCTGGGCCACCTGCTGTCCGACATCGGTCAGCAACTGGGCCACGGAGGGGCTGGCCGCGGTGGCCTTCAGAACGGTGATGCGGTGGCCGGAGATGGCGAAGGCGCCGTAGACGTCCCGGTTCTTGATCGCCGCCCGCGCGGCCTGCTGGTCGGGGTAGAGGCGGAAGTCGAACGCGCCGGGCTTCTCGCGGGTCAGCCCCTCCACCGCGTGCTGGCTGGCGGGCCCCGTGCCCACGATCCCGACCGGGACGTCGCGCGGTGAGATCCGCCCCGCCGGCCAGGCGAACGCCATCACCGCCAGAGTGATCGCTATGGGCAGCCCCACGGCCGCAATGGCCACTTCCCGCCATGCCCGGTGTCCTGACAAGGGGTTTCTCACAGCCTGGCCTCTCAAAAAAGAATGGTCGTTTTTCTTGAGCCCCTAGTTTGGCTCTGCGGCTTGGAGTACGTCAACACGAATGTTCGTTTTTGTTGTTAGGCTGGCCTCATGCCCAAGGTCACCCAGCAGTACATGGACGCCCGTCGCGAGCAGATCCTGGACGCCGCGCGTCGTTGCTTCCTTCGTGACGGGTTCCATTCCACGTCCATGCAGGACCTGTTCGCGGAGTCGGGACTGTCCGCGGGCGCGGTGTATCGGCACTTCACCAGCAAGGACGAGATGATCCTCGCGATCGCCGAGGAGAACATGCGTGATGTCCTCGACATCACGCTCGCCGTCGCCACGGACCGGCAGGGCCAGTCCATGGGGGCGTTCCTGGCGGAACTGCTCGACGTGATTCGCGTCAAGTCCGTCGAGGAAGACGTGGCCGGCCTCGCGGTGCTGGTCTGGGGAGAGGCCATGCGCAACCCCTCTCTGGCGCGCAAGCTCGACCAACTCATGGGCCGCATACGCACCAATCTGATCGCCTTGGTCCGTGACCACCAGGAAAGCGGCTGCCTGCCTGCGAACGCGACGGCCGAGGGGATCGCATCGACGATGCTCTCCGTCCTCCCCGGTTACATCCTCCAAGTGGCTCTGCTCGATCGGGCTGTTGTGGCCGAGGTCCCTGACGCGGTGCGGGCGCTGTGGCCGGGGCCGGTCGATGAGCGCTGAGCCGTCCCGCCGCTGACTGAGTGCCGGGGTGCTGAGCGCTTCTGCGGCGATCGGGCAGAACACGTCGACCGGCCGCCTCGTTCTGCACAGCCGCCGCCCTCCGTCGCGGTGGGGACTGGCGCCCGCTGCCTCTCGACGCGCAGGTGCCCAGTGACGCTCACGCGTGCGTGCGCAGGCTCAACGCCCCGCTGACCCTCACGGTCGTGGTGTAGATCGGGGCGAAGGTCTCTCCGATGAAGTCCTTGTCGTGGACAGATCGGGCAACCGGGTTGGTTCGGTCATGGCATGGCCCCGTCGGTGTTGTCGTAGGCGGCCGGGTGCTGAGCTGAATTCGACGGGGGAGCGGGGCCGGTCGCGCGCTGTGCGGCGCGCCGCGTCCGCCGTGGTCCCGCCGGCCGGGGACCGCGGTTTCATGGCAGTGTCGCCATGGCCAGGGCCATGGCGGCACTGCGGGAGACGGCCGACTCGGCCGCGCCATCGGGGTTCCCGTGACGCGACAGCCGGCCGCGGTGTGCAGGCGGGAGGTCAGGCGGTGGGGCGCGGGGCGCGCAGGTGGGCGCGCTTCTCCAGTTCCTCGTCGTCGACCAGGGTGAGCATCGGCTGACCCGGGGCGCACATCATGAACACGATGTACTTGGCAGGCGCATCCGACGAGGCGTTGCCGTTCTGGTAGTGGATCACCTCACCGCCCGGCTCCCAGAACGTCTCACCTGCCTTGATCACGTGCTCCGGCTCGCCCTCGAGCTCCCACCGGACCGCTCCTTCGAGGACGTAGCCGAAACACGGCCCCGAGTGGCGGTGCGGGGGAGTCCCGGGGTCACCGGGAGCCCACTCGACGAGCACGGTCATCCCCGAGGCACCCTCGGGGATGAACGGCGGCTTGACGTCCGCAAGCATCTTGGGTCCGAAGCCGTCCTCTGAGTGCATACCGTGCATTTCGTGCATGGTGTCAAACCTCCGTGGATCGAGCCCGGAACGGGCGAACTGGCGTCGGCGGTTCCGGGCTCACGACAACTTGCTCTACAACGAAGACAAAGCGCGGCTCACACCTGTGACACGCCGTGAGAACGCCGTGAGGTGCCTGCTGTGCGTGCAACGAGTCGGCGGCCGCCACCCTTGGGCCGGCTGCACAGGCGAGAGCGTCGCCTGGTGTCCTGCGGCAAGCACGGCCGAACGTCGTCATGTCGCTTGCCTGGGCGACATCCCTTTGATGCGTGTCGACACGCGTCCACGCCGTACCGGGCCCCGGGGAGGAAGCCGGCTCGGCAGACCGCCGGATGGAACCCGATCGGCCGGCGTCTGAAAGCCGTTCCCTCCCCGCGCCGAAGGCTCGGCCCCGACTCAGCCGAACATGCCGACCTTGTAGCTGCCGGCCGGCTGCTGAGTGATGATGTTGATGCGGTTGTAGGCGTTGATGATGCCGATGAGGGTCGTCAGCGCGGCGAGTTGGTCCTCGTCGAAGTGCTTGGCGGCGTTCGCCCAGGCTTCATCGGTGACACCACCGGCCGCGTCCGCGACGCGGGTGCCCTGTTCGGCCAGCTCCAGCGCGGCGCGCTCGGCCTCGTCGAAGACGGTCGCCTCCCGCCAGGCGGCGATCAGATTGAGCCGCACCGAGGTCTCCCCGGCGTGGGTGGCCTCCTTGGTGTGCATGTCGGTGCAGAAGCCGCAGCCGTTGATCTGGCTGGCGCGGACCTCCACCAGATACTGAATGGTGGCCGGCAGTGTCGAGTCCGACAGTGCCTTGCTGGCCGAGAAGAGGTGCTTGAGCACCTTTCCCGCGAAGGGATTGCCGTAGTAGTTGAGGCGTGCGTTCATTGGTCCTCCTGGCGGAATCGCTCGTACGCACTACTGACCGGGCAGCCCGGCAAGGTGTGACACCAAAACGGAGCGTGATGTAGGTCTCAGTGATCAAGGTATTGCCTTGCGGCCCTGTCTGCGCGCCGTGCCCGGAAGGGCTGCGGTCGTCTCGGGGCGGACGTACCAGGTACAGCGAGGGCGGCTGGGCGGGCAATACGACAATGGGAACCTTGCAGGCCGGTTCTGCCCTGCTCGAACGACCTCGCGCGGGGGCGGCCCCATCGCTCCCGCCCGGCCCGGCCGGGAAGAACCGGCGTCACAACCGACCCGATCCGCCGGACAACCCCTGACCCCGGCGCGCCCTCCCCCTGCCGATCGGGACGTGGAGCAGGTCTGTCCCCAGGACCACACGGCCGCCGTAGCGGGCGCGGTCGGCGCTGTCGTGGAGCAGGCGTCGCCAGGTCGCGTCGGACACGGCGGCCGGGTTTCCCGGGCCGAGGTGGGTGGCGACCAGGGCGCCGACACCGGACTCGGAGGCGATCCGGCCGAGTTCGGCCACGTCGGTGTGCGTGGCCAGGATGTGGTCGATGAGGGACTGCGGCAGGCCAAGAGCCGCGAGGCCGGCGGGGTACAGGGCCT
Organism: Streptomyces sp. NPDC047061; assembly: GCF_040643955.1. Lineage (NCBI taxonomy): Bacteria > Bacillati > Actinomycetota > Actinomycetes > Kitasatosporales > Streptomycetaceae > Streptomyces > Streptomyces sp. NPDC047061. Next base: position 39,711 of record NZ_JBEYVI010000030.1, on the reverse strand, counting down.
CGTGGACCAGTACGTCCGCTCCCCGGGCCAGCGTGACGATGTTGGGGGTGAGCGCGGTGTCGCCGGAGAAGACGACGCTGCCGTGGTCGGTGTCGAAGCGGTAGGCGTAGGCGGGGAACACCGCGCCGTGCGGCACGAGGACCGCGCTGACCTTGACGTCGTCGTTCTCCATGACGGTGAACGGCCGCATGACGGGCGCGGTGTTCGTGGCCGAGGCGCCCGCCGCGGACGGCGGCAGGACGTCACGGACGTCCAGCAGGGTGGCCGGGTCGATGCCGATGTGCTCGGTCATGAAGAAGGTGGGAGCGGCGGCGTACGCCTGACCGGCCAGCCTCGTCATCTCGACGGTGCCCGGCACGGGGCCGGGGGCGCCGGCCACCGTGGACGGGACTCCGGCGGGGCCGGGGCCGTACACGGACACGGGTGTCCGGAACCCCTGCGCGCCCGACGCCCCGGCGGCCAGCAGGGGGAAGGCGTAGTAGTCGACGATGTGGTCGGCGTGCAGGTGGGTGAGGAAGATCCCGGTCAGGGAGGGCATGGACAGTCCCGCGCGCAGGTACTGGCTCACCGCTCCGCGGCCGCAGTCGACGACATACGTCCTGCCGTTGACGACAAGGGCCGACGAGATGCCGTACCGGTCCGCGAGGGGCGGTGGTCCGCTGTTGGTGCCGAGCAGTACGAGCGACAGGGGAGCGGCGGATGCGGATGCGGCAGCGGCGGGTGCCGCGGTGAGCAGCGGGGCGGCGGCGACGGCCGAGGCGGCCACTGCGCCCAGCAGCGTTCTGCGGGACGTCTGCCGCGTCTCGTCGGACGGCGGGTTGCTTGCCTGGTCCTGTGTCGGCTGGTGGTTCTGGCACATGGCGGGCGGCTCCTCCGTGCTGTGCTGGGCTGGGCAGGACGCGGTGGGGGCGGCCGGAGGAGGACACGCGGGACCCGACCCACCCGTCGTCCTGGCGCGGCGCGCGGCGACCGCGATCACTGGACGGGATGCTGGTCCGATTCCAGCCGGAGGGGGGAGAGCGCGTAGCGCAACCTAAGGTGACGATCGGTCTCCTTGCGTACGAGCCGTCCACGGCCCGGGCGCCCTCACGTCCGGATCGCCGGGACGGGGTCCTCCGTGTCGCCGGCGGCGGGCGCCGTGGCCGTGCCGTGCAGGAACACGCGTACCGCGACGGCGATGCTCTCCCGGACCTCCGCGTCGTCCGGCTTGTGCGGGGAGTTGGTCAGCAGGCGCATCTGGGCGTCGCCCAGCATCGCCTGGTAGAGCTGCGCCGCGGCACGGACGGGGTCGGTGGCGAGCTCGATCTCGCCGGCGTCGCGCGCCTGCCGCAGGTACTTGGCCAGCACGGCCTGGCCGGCCGACGGACCGTGCTCGAAGAAGGCCCGGCCCACCTCCGGCATGCGCTCCGCCTCCGAGGTGACCAGCCGGTGCAGGGCGATGGCCTCAGGCGTGAGGACCAGGGCGGCGAAGTGTCCCCCCAGGGCCGTCAGGGTCTCGGTGAGGTCGGTGCCGGGGGGAGTGAAGGTGTGCACCGGCTTCGACCACTCGTCGCACAGGGCTTCCACCGAGGCCTGGAACAGCGCGGCCTTGTCCGCGAAGTGCCGGTAGAGCGTCCCCTTGGAGCCGCCTACCTCCGTCAGGACGTCCTCCATCGTGACGCGTGAGTAGCCCTTGGCGATGAACAGCTCGCCGGCTGCGCGCAGGATCAGGTTTCGGCGCTCCGCGGATCTCGTTCTCGGCACGGTCGCCATCGTAGGGGCCGCCGCCGGGGCCCCCTGCTCTGCTTGCCTTGTTGTTCCTCTTACCTGTTGACGACTCATAACGGTACCGTACAGTACGGTATCGTCGTCGATCGGGGCCGCTCCCGCTCGACGCCCCCGCGGTACGCGGAGCCGAAGGCGTTCACCGCGCGCACTCGCCCGGCCGTACCGGCGACATCCCTCCCCTGATTTCGCGTTCCCCTCTCCCGCTCACCGGCGCGGCATCCGTATCCGCATCCGCAGCCGCACAGGCACGACATGGAGGAAGCAATGGCACAACTCGAGGACCAGATAGGCGAGGCCGGCGGCCCGCTGGCGCTGCTGCGCGGCGGCCGGTCGGGGGCGTACCCCTTCCCGATCCGCGCCGAGTTCACCAACTGGCGTGACGAGCAGGAGAGCTGGCGCAACAGCGCGGCGCTGATGGACCTCTCCCACCACATGACCGACCTCACGGTGGAGGGCCCCGACTGCTACCGCCTGCTGGCCGCGCTCGGCGCGAACAGCTTCGAGGGCTTCGGCCCCATGCAGGCCAAGCAGTTCATCGCGGTCAACCACGACGGCTACCAGATCGGCGACTGCATCCTCTTCTGCCTCGCCGACCACGTGGTCCGGCTCGTCGGCCGGCCGCCGGCCCTCAACTGGGTCCAGTTCCACGGCGAGACCGGCGGCTACGACGTCACCCTGCGCCGCGACGAGCGCACCGCGCAGAACCCGAACGGCCGCGAGTTCTACCGCCTCCAGCTGCAGGGCCCGCACGCCGCCCGCATCTTCGAGGAGGTCAACGGCGGCCCCATGCCGGGCATCCCCTTCTTCACCATGGGCCGCTTCCACATCGGCAAGTACGAGACCACCGCCCTCAACCACCGCATGAGCGGCTTCCCCGGCCTGGAGTTCTTCGGCCCCTACGCCGACCTCGACGGCATCCGCGACACGATCCTGGAGGCGGGCGAGCCGTACGGGATCCGCCAGGTCGGCGGCCGGGCCTACGCCTCCGTGGCCACCGAGTCCGGCTGGATCGCCTCCACCGTGCCCGCGGTCTACTCGGGCGAGAGCATGCGGCCGTTCCGCGAGTGGCTCGGCGCGCGCTCCTTCGAGGCGAACCTCTCCACCGGTGGCAGCTACACCCCGGACAAGGTGGAGGACTACTACGTCACTCCCTACGACCTTGGCTACGGCCACATCCTCAAGTTCGACCACGACTTCGTCGGCCGCGAGGCCCTGGAGCGGATGCGCGGGCGCAAGCACCGCAGGAAGGTGTGGCTGTCCTGGCACCGTGACGACGTCGCCCGCGTCTTCGCCAGCATGTACGAGCAGGGCGACCGGCGGTTCAAGTACATCGAGATGCCCGCCGCGTTCTACTCGGCCTCGCACTTCGACCGTATCGAGAGCGTCGACGGCAACCTGATCGGCCTGTCCACGCTGTGCAGTTACTCGTCCAACGTCCGCGGCTGGATCTCCGTCTGCATGATCGACGCGGACGAGATCGGCTACGGCCGCGAGGTCAACGTGGTGTGGGGCGAACCGGACGGCGGCTCCGCCAACCCGACGGTCGAACGGCACTCCCAGACCACGATCCGCGCCACCATCTCCCGCAGGCCCTTCGCGAGCGACAAGCACTGACCTGCCCCGACCCGTCTCGATCTGTCCGTAACGCCGAAGGGCCCCGAGAGCCCGTACCCAGGGGCCCGACGGTCGTCCCCGTGCCGCCGAAGGCGACGACACTCAAGGACTAGAACGATTAAGCATCTCTCCTGTACTGTCGGCTACCTAATCGATTTAGTTCTCCTGTTCCTCTCCCGCGGCGGGACGCGGGACCAAGGGGGTTGCCACTGATGTCAACCATGGAACGAACCGCCCCGGTCGGGCGGTCCGGAAGGGTGTCCGAGGTGAAGGGGCTGCCGGGTCCGGGCCGATGTCTGGTCATGGGCATCCTCAACGTCACGCCGGACTCCTTCTCCGACGGCGGCCTGTACGCGGACAGCCGGCGCGCGATCGACCGGGGTCTTGAACTCGCCGCCCAGGGTGCGGACATCGTGGACGTGGGCGGTGAGTCCACCCGGCCCGGAGCACGGCCCGTGGGCCTGGACGAGGAACTGGCCCGGACCGTGCCGGTGGTGCGGGAACTCGCCCGCGCCGGCGTCCGTCCGAGCGTCGACACGATGCACGCCCCCGTCGCCAGGGCCGCGGTCGAGGCGGGGGCGTGCCTGGTCAACGACGTCAGCGGTGGCCTGGCCGACCCGGCCATGGCGCGAACCGTCGCCGCGGCGGGCGTGCCGTACGTCGCCATGCACTGGCGGGCGCCGAGCCGGGACATGGACCGCCACGCGGACTACCGCGATGTCGTCTCCGAGGTCACCGCCGAACTCGCCCAGCGGCTTTGGCGGTTGGCGGAGCAGGGTCTCGACCCGGACCGCGTCGTCCTCGATCCCGGCCTGGGCTTCGCCAAGCGTCCCGAGCACGACTGGGCGCTGCTGGCCGGCCTGGGGTCGCTGTGCCGGCTCGGGCGTCCCGTGCTCGTCGGTGCTTCGAGAAAGAGGTTCATCGGTGCCGCTCTCGCGAGCGGGGGCGCCGGTGAAGTGCCGCCCGCGGAACGGGACATGGCCACGGCCGTCGTGTCCGGGCTGGCCGCCGTGGCGGGCGCGTACTGCGTACGGGTCCACGATGTCCGCGCGGGCCTCGACGCGGTGCGCGTGGCGTCCGCCTACCTGGACCACGGGCGAAGGTGCTCCGTGGCTTTCGCCAGATCGTCTTAGTGTCACAACTCGCCTTAGGGGTCCTTGAGTTGATGGCCCCTATGGTCCACTAGATCGATTTAGTACTCGCGGGACAGATCACCGACATCACCGCCACAGGCAACCACCACCACAAGCAACGAAGGAGCCGCAATGGCAGTCCCCTCCCTCCAGGACGGCATCGACAAGGCCGGATCCCCCGTCGAGCTGCTGTGGCAGCCGGACGCAGAACCGTGGACCCCCGAGGTCGTCGCGCGCGAGTACTCCGGCTGGCGGCAGGAGCAGGCCGCCTGGCACGAGGGCGTGGCCCTCCTCAACCTCTCGCACCACATGTACGACATGTGGATCGAAGGCCCGGACGCCACACGGGTGCTGGCCGACCACGGCGTCAACAACTTCGAGAAGTTCGCGATCGGCCAGGCCAAGCAGTACGTGCCGGTGACCCGCGACGGACGCATCGTCACCGACGGCATCCTCGCCCGGCATGCCGAGAACAAGTACCTGCTCAGCGGTATCCCCGCGGCCCAGCACTGGGTGCGGTACCACGCGGAGAAAGGCGGCTACGACGTCGCCTTCGAGACCGACGCGTCCTCCGCCTTCCGCCCGGGCGGCGGCGACCCGAAGCTGTTCCGCTACCAGATCCAGGGCCCCCTGGCGATCGAGCTGATCGAGAAGGTCTTCGGCGGCCCGCTGCCGGAGACGAAGTTCTTCCACGCCACCCCCGTCACCCTCGAAGGCCGATCCTTCGAGGCTCTGCGCCACGGCATGGCAGGACAGGCCGGCTACGAGTTCATCGGCCCGTGGGAGCACGCGGCCCACGTCCACGAGGCGTTCCTGAAGGCGGGCGAGCCGCTGGGTCTGGTCCAGGTCGGCGCGCTGGCGTACGCCACGCCGAGCGTGGAGAGCGGCTGGATCCCCTCGCCGGTGCCCGGCATCTACACCGATGCCGGCCTCGCTGAGTACCGTGCCTGGCTCCCGCTGTTCGGCATCGAGGGCAAGCGCCCCCTCAACGGCAGCTACTTCTCGCGGGACATCGAGGACTACTACGTCTCCCCGTACGAGCTCGGCTACGGAAAGCTGATCCACTTCAGCCACGACTTCCTCGGCCGGGACGCCCTGCTGAAGGCGAAGGACGGCCCGCTGCGCAGCAAGGTCACCCTCGTCCTCGACCCGGACGACGTGCGTACCGTCCTGGGCGGCGGCGAGGATCCCGGCTTCGTGCTCTCCTACGCGCGCCACCGGGTGGAGACGGACGCGGGCCTGGCCGGCATGACCATGCAGAGCGCGTCGATCGACCCGGTCGGGACCGTGCTGGCGCAGACCCTGGTCGACGCCGAGCACGCCGTACCGGGCACCCGGGTCGAGGTGGTCTGGGGCGAGCACCCCGGCGCCGGCACCGACCCCGAGGCCGACCTGGGCTTCCCCCGGATCAGGGCCACCGTCCAGCCCTCCCCGTTCGACGAGCACGCGCGGACCCTCTACCGCCGCGACCGCTGACGACGGCCGTACGACGAGCGAGGCGAAAGAGATGAATCCCGTGAGCACGGTACGCGCGGCGGCCAGAACGTCGCTGCTCGACGACTTCTCCCTGGAGATGACCGGGAAGGACGTCCCGAAACTGGAGGAGGCCCGCGACACCATTCCGCAGGGCACCCGGATCAACGTCACCTTCCTCGGCAACGAGGACCTGGAGCTGCGGCTGGCGGCCGCCCGCGCGGTCAAGCGGCTCGGCTTCGTGCCCGTACCGCACATATCCGCCCGCCGCCTCGGATCGCGCGGCGACTTCGAGCGGTTCCTGGCCGGACTCAGGGCCGACGGCACCTCGGACAGCGTGTTCCTCGTCGGCGGCGACCCCGCCGTCCCCGAGGGGCCCTACGCCGACTCCCTCTCCCTGATCGACACGGGCCTGCTGCAGGAGTACGGCGTCCAGGACGTCGGCATCACCGGCTACCCGGAGGGCCACCCGGCCATCGACGCCGGCGCGCTCTGGTCGGCGCTGCGGGACAAGCACACCGCCCTCGCCGCCCAGCCCCTCCAGGGCGGCATCATCACCCAGTTCGGCTTCGACGTCGACCCGGTGCTGGCCTGGGTGGAAGAGGTACGGAGCCAGGGCGTCGCGCTGCCGATCAGGATCGGGGTGCCCGGACCGGCGGGCATCAAGCGGCTGATGACGTACGCCTCCCGGTTCGGCGTCGGGACCAGCGCCTCCGTGGTCAGGAAGTACGGGTTCTCGCTCACCAACCTCATGGGCACGGCGGGTCCCGACCGCTTCCTGCGTGCTCTCGACGCGGCCCACGACCCGGACCGGCACGGCGAGTTGAAGATCCACTTCTATACGTTCGGCGGGCTAAGCGCCACTTCCGAGTGGGCCGCCCGGTTCCGGAAGGACAGTGCGGCATGACCCTCACGCAGGACGCCCCGGCCCGCACCACCACGAGCGGGACCGCCGCCCAGCAGGCCGCGCTGATCGTGCAGGGCGCCGACGCCACCGGCATCGTCGCCGCCGTGGCGTCGGTCCTCAGCGGGCACGGCGCGAACATCGTCTCCCTCGACCAGTACTCCGACAATCCGCAGGGCGGTGCCTTCTTCCAGCGCACCGTCTTCGGACTGGACGGCCTGCAGGCCGCGCTGCCCGCCCTGCGGGCGGACCTGGACGAACGGCTGGTGAACGGCTTCGGACTGACGTACACGCTCCGCGACCTCTCCGTGCCCAAACGGGTCGCGATCTTCGCCTCGAAGTCCGACCACTGTCTGCTCGACCTGCTCTGGCGGCACCGTCAGGGACAACTCCCCGTCACCGTCGCCATGGTGATCTCCAACCACCCCGATGTGGCGGAGGAGGTGCGGTCGTTCGGCATCCCCTTCTTCCACGTGCCGTGCCAGGGTGCGGACAAGTCGGCGGCGGAGGCCGAACACCTGCGGCTCCTCCAGGGCAATGTCGACTTCGTCGTCCTGGCCCGCTACATGCAGATCATCTCCGGCGACTTCATCGAGCGGGTCGGGGTGCCGATCATCAACATCCACCACTCCTTCCTGCCCGCGTTCATCGGTGCGGGACCGTACGCCAAGGCCAAGAGCCGCGGGGTGAAGCTGGTGGGGGCCACCGCGCACTACGTCACCGAGGACCTCGACGAGGGCCCGATCATCGAACAGGACGTCGTCCGCGTCACCCATGCCCACACCGCCGCCGACCTCACCCGCCGCGGCGCCGACGTGGAGCGGGCGGTGCTGTCACGGGCAGTGCTGTGGCACGCCGAGGACCGGGTCGTCCGCGACGGCAACCACACCATCGTCTTCGCCTGACGAGACGGAACAACAGCTCGCGGCACAACTACCGCCCGGTGCAGGGAAAGGCGGTCTTGTCGTGCGCCATCCCCTGTGACCCGGCCGGCCACCTGTGACGACCGGCGGCCGGCCGGGCCACGGCGCCGTACAGCCGCGGTCACACCGACCGCACGCAGCACCACACCCCTCTCACCCGGGCGAATCGTTCCTCACGAACAGAAAGCGGTTCGCCACCATGACAACCACGATCGACGGCAGCGGAATCGCCCGGCGCATCCGGGCCGAAGTCGCCGAGGAGGTCGCCGCGGCGGCCGGTCCGGGACCGGTCCCCGGGCTCGCGACCATCCTGGTCGGCGACGACCCGGCCAGCGCGGTGTACGTCGCCGCGAAACGACGTGCCATCAGGGAGGTCGGCATGCGCGACTTCCACCGACAGCTGCCCGCACACGCCACCCACGACCACGTGGCCACCGTCATCGACGAACTGGCCGCCACACCGGAGGTCTCCGGCATCCTCCTCCAACTTCCGCTCCCCGCACACCTGGACGCGGCCGCACTGATCGACCGTATCCCCGTCACCAAGGACGTCGACGGTCTCACCACCGCCAGCCTCGGGCGCCTTGCCCGAGGGGAGCGCGGGCTGCGCCCCTGCACCCCCAGTGGTGTCATCGAGCTCCTCGACACCGAGGGCATCGCCCTCCAGGGCGTCCGGGTCGCGGTCGTCGGCTGGGGCGAACTCGTCGGCAGACCCCTGACCCAGCTACTGCTGCGGCGCGGGGCGACCGTGTCCGTCGCCCACGAGCACACCACCGACCTTGCGGCCGTCACCCGGCCCGCCGACATCGTGGTGGTCGCCACCGGTGTCCGCGGACTCGTCGGCCCCGAACACGTCCGGCCCGGCGCCGTCGTCGTCGACGTCGGCATCCACCGCACACCCGCCGGCCTGACCGGCGACGTCCGCTCCGCCGAACTCGACGGCATCGCAGGCCGCATCACCCCCGTCCCCGGCGGCGTGGGCCCCATGACCATCGCCATGCTGCTGGTCAACACACTGCGCGCCGCCCGGTGGGGCGCCGAACGCGAGACCGTCGCGGCGTGAGCGCTTCCTCAGGGGCGCGATGGGTCGTTGTGCGACTGCGGGCTGTGCGGGCCGTGCGGGCCGATGGGGGCCGGTCGCGCAGTTCCTCCCCCAGTCTTCGGCCGGGGGCACCGCCAGTGGCCCTGAAGGGCGCTGCCGCGCCGTCCCCGCAGCAGGCAGGAGGCGTTTCATGACTCGTTTCCCTCCCCTCGCCCTCCTCGGCGGACACCTCGCCACCGGGCTCGTCGACGTCACCAGTGATCCCTCGGCCCTGGACTCCGCGGGGTTCTGGGCCGTCGTCGCCGACTTCGAGGGGCGCCTGACCTGCGCCCGTTTTCGCGACGTACGGCGGATCGACCACCGACGTGTCGTCCCCGCGACACCGTGGTGCGGACCCCGTCCCGACGCCTGGGCCACCTCGCTCGACCGGGACGCCTACACGAAGGGAGTGACCCGCGTCCGTGAGCACATCGCCGCCGGCGAGGTCTACCAGGCCAACCTCTGCCGGGTGCTGTCCGCGCCGGTGGCGCCGGACGCGGACACCGTGGGGCTGGCGGGGCTGCTGAGCCGGCACAACCCCGCACCGTACGCGGGCGTCGTCCGCCTCCCGCGGCACGGGGTGGAGGTGGCCACCGCCTCCCCGGAACTCTTCCTGCGCCGCGTCGGCCGGGAGGTGGCGTCGGGCCCCATCAAGGGCACCGGCCGCACCGAGGCCGACCTGCAGGAGAAGGACCACGCCGAGAACGTGATGATCGTCGACCTGGTCCGCAACGACCTCGGCCGGGTCTGCGTCCCCGGCTCCGTCACCGTGGCCGCCCTGTGCGCCGTGGAGAGGCATCCGGGGCTGGTCCACCTCGTCTCCACGGTGCGCGGGCGCCTGCGCGACGGCGTGGGCTGGCCCGGGCTGCTCGCGGCGAGCTTCCCGCCCGGCTCGGTCACGGGGGCGCCCAAGGAACGCGCCCTGCGGATCATCGAGGCGTTGGAGACCTCGCCACGTGGCCCGTACTGCGGTGGCATCGGCTGGGTCGACGCCGACCGCGGCCGCGGCGAACTGGCCGTCGGTATCCGCACCTTCTGGTTCGACCGCGCCCAAGGGCTCCTCAGGTTCGGCACCGGCGCGGGCATCACCTGGGGGTCGGAACCCGAACGGGAATGGCAGGAGACCGAGTTGAAGGCACGCCGACTGCTGGCCATCGCCTCGGGCACCGACCGGCCCGGCTCGGAGCACGACAGGTCGGCCGGCCCGGCGTACGGCGGTCCGGAGACAACGCTGAAACGATCTAGTGGCGTAGAGTAGCGCCGGATGCTTAATCGTTCTAGAGCCCGGACGCGTTCTTTCGCCGAGGCAGCCGGCCGAAGAGGTCGACCGGGGACGACTCCGTCGACCGAGAGGGAGAGTGCCGGCATGGGGCGTTCGGGCCGGGTGACGCTGACCGACGTGGCGAAGGCGTCCGGGGTGTCGCGGGCGACCGTGAGCTTCGTGCTGAACGACGATCCCCGGCAGACGATCTCCACCGCGACCCGGGAGCGGGTCATGGAGGCCGCCCGGGACCTGGGCTACGTCCCGCACGGCATCGCCCGCGCCCTGCGCGAGGGGTCCTCGCGCATCGTCGTGCTCAACGTCGACTGGGGCATGGAGGGCAACTTCTCCCGCAGCTACGTCCGGGGCCTGGACGAGGAGCTGGCCGAGCACGACCACATCCTCCTGGTCCGGCACGGCCACGCGATCCCGGAGGCCACGCAGAAGGTCCTGGACACCATCGCGCCGCGCGCGGTGCTGCGGCTCGGCGAGGCCTACATGCGGGGACACGGGCCCGTGGAGGAGGACTGGGAGAGCGGTTTCGCCTTCAACGCGGCCCTGCAGATCGGCTACCTCGCCGAACGCGGTCACACCCGGATCGCGATGGCCCTGCCCGACCACGACTTCCCGCTGACGGAGGCCCGGCTCGGATTCGCCCGGGAGGCCGCCCGGCGGCTCGGCCTGCCGCCCCTGGAGCGTTTCGTCGTGCCGCGGCCCCGGGAGGCGGGCGCGATCGCCGTCCGGTCGTTCCTGGCGGTCCACTCCGAGGTCACCGCCCTGGCCGCCTTCGACGACGACATCGCGCTGCGGGCGCTGACCGCCCTGCGCGACCTCGACCTGCGGGTGCCCGAGCACGTGGCCGTGATCGGCTTCGACGAGATCGAGTACGGTGCCCTGTCCACGCCCGCGCTCACCACCGTCCACATCGACGCCGAGATCCTGGGCCGGATCGCCGCCCGCAACGCCCTGGGCATCGACGCCGGGGGGCTGGCACCCGTGCCGGGCCGGATCGTGGTCCGCGGGTCGGTGTGATCACGCGGCGGCGTGACCGGCCTCGCCGTGATCGCGCCCGCCGCGCCTGCCGCCGCCCGACCTGCCGCGGCCCCCGAAACGATGTACGTCACCACCGTCCCCGGAGCCGCGATCGTCTGCTAGCGTGCAACTTAAACGATCTAGTTGCGTGATCCGGGTGCCTGGTCCGGTCACGCGGTCCGGTCTCGTGACCCGGACGCCTCCTCGTCACCGGACGACCGAACGAACGCCTTCACGATTCAGCTGCTCCGGACGTTCCGCCCCTCGCCGAGGCGGTCGTGTCCGGCACCCGCCCGCGCGCCACGCCCGTACCGCCCCCGTGGCGTACCCGGAGCAGCCGAGAGCCCATGAGCATGAGCAGGAGGATCACCGTGGACACTGCCGAGACCCAACGCGCCACCTACGAAGAGGTGCTGCGACTGAAGGACGCCCCCTTCGTCGCCCAGCGGCCGGCGTACTTCAGCCCGGCCGCCGCAGCCCAGGACGAGAGCAACGCCCTCGGCTCCTTCGGTCACTTCGCCCAGACCCTGCTGCCCCTCGAATACACCGACTGGGTCGAGGAGTGCGGCGCGCACGTCACCTCCTGCTACCTCGGCGACTGGTCCAGCCTCCACAAGGTCGTGGTCCGCGGGAGCCAGGCGCTGGACTTCCTGGCCCGGCTCGGCATGAGGGACCTGACCCGCTTCGAGAAGGGGCAGATCAAGCATCACGTCCAGCTCGACGAGCACGGCTGGGTGGCGTCGGAGGGAATCCTGTGCCGTCTGGCCGAGGAGGAGTTCCTCTATACGGCCGGCAGCGGCGACTGGCTGATCTGGCAACTGAGTCAGGGGAGTTGGGACGCGGAGGCCGAGGACGTCAGCCCCGGGCGCTTCATCTTCGGCGTCCAGGGTCCCGCCTCCCTGGACACGCTGGAGAAGCTGACGGGGGAGAGCCTGCGCGACATCGCCTTCAGCCGCAGCCGGACGGCCGCGGTCGCCGGAGTCCCGGTACGGGTGCTGCGGACGGGCATCTCGGGCGAGCTCGGCTACGAACTCCACGGACCCGCCGGGCACGCCAACGAGATCTGGTCGGCCACCGTCGCCGCCGGAGGGCAGTTCGGGATCCGCCAACTGGGCCTGCGCTCACAGCCGGTGCAGCACATCGAGGCGGGCATCGCCACGAACGGCCTGGACTACCTCCCTGCCTCGATACTTACGCCTGGCACACCGCGTCAGTTCCGCAGGGGAAGGCCCGGCGGCAGCTTCGTACCGGACAACGGCATCACGGACTACTTCCGCAAGCCCGGCGAACTCGGCTGGGGCTTTCGCAAGGGCGTTCCCGACCGCGACTTCCTGGGCCGGGACGCCCTGGCGGCCGACGCCGCCAAGGGGGAGCCGCAGCGCACCCTCATGGGCCTGCGCTGGAACACCGAGGACGTCGCCGCCATCCTCGCCTCGCCGCTCGGTGCCGGCGACCTTCCCGACCCGATGGAAGTCCCGCGCGGCCGCGGTCCGGTCTTCGACCAGGTCCTCGCCGCCGGCCGACGCGTGGGTGTCTCCACCGGCAGGACGGTCAGCGTGAACCTGCGGTCGACCATCTCCCTCGCCGTGCTCGACCGGACCCATGCGGCCCCCGGCACGGACGTGGTGGTCCTGTGGGGAAGGCCGGGGACCGCGCAGCGGGAGATCAGGGCGACGGTGACCGCGCTCCCCTTCAAACAGGACAGGCGGCGAACGGACGTCTCGGCGCGGTAGGAGGCTGCGACCGGCTGCTGTTCTTCCGACCGTGGCACCTGCGCTTCGCTGTCACGACGGCATCCCGTCGGGGGAGGGCAGCAGGTTGTCGGGTCACTGCTCCCTGAAGGGCGACCTGCGTCCTTGACCGGGGTCGGCGGTCACGGCGGGCACCGCGTCTCGCCGGCATCGGTGAGGCCGGTGACTCGCATCGTGATGTTCAGGCGGCCGGAGTCCAGGCCGCAGGCGGGGTCGGCGGTGCCTGCGTGGACCCTGGGGACGCCGTGGTGGACGTAGCGGGAGGGGCCGCCGAAGACGAACAGGTCTCCGGAGGCGAGTTCGATGTCGGTGTACGGCCTGGTGCGGGTCCGCGTGTTGCCGACGCGGAAGACGCACGTGTCGCCGATGGACAGGGACACGACGGGTGCGGAGGAGCGCTCGTCCTTGTCCTGGTGCATGCCGAGGCGGGCCTGCCCGTCGTAGAAGTTGATCAGCGCGGTGTCCGGGGTGTAGCCGTCCGCCGTGCGCTGGTCGCCGTACGCCTCGCGCAGGGCGCGGCGTCCGAGCAGCACCATCCAGTCGGGGAAGGGGGCGACCTGTTCACCGTTCACGTCGTCGGCGGTGCGGGTGTAGCGGTAGGGCTGCCAGTGCCAGCCGATGCACACCGTCTGCACGGACATGACGCCGCCGCGCGGCAGCCGGGTGCGCCGGATGGGGACCGGGCCGCCGGCCCAGGCGCGGCAGGCGGCGACAAGCTCTCGCTGCTCGTCGAGGGCGAGCCAGCCCGGCACGTGCACCGCGCCGGGCGCGATCTCCATGGCGGGCCGGGGAATCAGCGCGCTCACGCGGTCACCCCCGACGGCGGGTAGGAGGTGACCCACGCCCCGCGTACCTCCCAGACGCCGCCGTCGGCGCTCGCCCCGCGCAGCCCGCTCAGGGTGTCGGGGCCGGCGAGCGCGGTCAGGAGGGGGGTGTTCGGCGAGGAGAACGCGACGGTGCGGGCCGGGTCGAAGTCCGTGGACCGGCGCAGGCGGCGCGCGAGCTGCGCGAAGCCCAGCACAGCGGCGGCGATCACCCACGCGTCCGGGGTTTCGGCGGTCAGGCGCCTCGCCGGGCGCAGCCAGGAGGCGGCCGTCTCCGGCCAGTCGACCACCGTGAGCACCTGTCCGCCCCGGGCCGTCCACGCGCGCGCGAACGCCCGGGCCGCGGCGCGGGAGGCGTCGTCGCGGCCGTGCCCGATCGCGACCGTCTCGATCTGCGACTTCGGCCCGGTCAACAGTCGGATGAGCGTGGCGAGTTCGGCTTCGGTGTGCGGCTGGGGCGCGGGCAGCCGGCCTGCGTACGCGGCGAGGTCGGCCGCATCGATCAGGAGTGAACGGGGACTGTCGTGCTGCTCGGTGGGGGAGTTCATGAGGTGGTGATGCCTTCTCGGTTCGCTTTCCAGCGGGCGTACTCGGCAGGGAGGCACACGGCGCAGGGCCGGTATCCGGCGGCGATCGCGGTGGTCTCGTCGGCGAAGAACACCCGGTGCCCGACGTAGTGGCCGCGGGCGATGGCCCGCAGCGCGGACGGGCAGTCCAGTCGCCCGTACAGGCGTCCGCGGCGGTGTTCTCCGAGAGTTCCCGGTGTCGGGCTCGGGTAGGGCCGTCCGTCCGGGCCGAGCAGGGTGTATGTGCGTCCGGGCTCGTCGGCGACGGGGCGGGCGGGGGTCATGCCGCGTCGTGGAAGACGATGCCGAGGGTGCGGCGGCGCCCGGAGCGGACGGTGCTCACACCGTGCCGCATCGGCCCGTTGGACCAGCCGCGCCTGGTCGCCACCGGCCGGTCGCGGGTGGTGAAGACCAGGCCGTGGCCCTGCGGCAGGGTCGTGGCCGAGCCGCGCGACTGCGCGCGCGGCCGCTGCTCGGTCATCAGGAACTCCCCGCCGGTGAAGTCCGTACCGGGGGCGTCCAGGCCGATGACGACCTGGAGGGGGAAGACCATGTCGCCGAACACGTCGCGGTGCAGGGCGTTCCAGTCGCCGGGACCGTAACGCAGCAGGATCTGCGCGGACTTGGCCTGGCCCGCCTCGTGGCACAGCTGAAGCCACTCCGCCAGGCTGTCGGGCCAGGGGGCCGGCTTGCCGAGCCTGGCCGCCCAGTCCCGGGCGACGGGCAGCAGACGCGGGTAGAACGCCTCGCGCAACTCCCGCACCAGGTCGGGCAGATCGTGGGTGAAGTAGCGGTACTGGCCGGAGCCGAAGCGGTGGCGGGCCATGTCCACGGTGGTGCGGAAACGGGCCGGCTCGTCGTAGAGGGCGGCGATCTCGTTGCACTCGGCGGGTGTGAGGATCTGCCCGGTCAGGGCGTTGCCGTGCCCGTCGAGTTCGTCGGTCAGCGCCGCCCAGTCACTGCGGGCGACCCGGTCGGCGACCGGGTCCGCGAGCCGGGTGGTCTCGGTCATCGGGATTCCTTGCGTCGAGGGTGGGGCCACCCCGGTTCCGCCGTCGGGAGGAGGACGGTGCGCAGCAGGGGGTGACGGTGTGACGGTTCCTCAGGCGGCCTGGTGGACGTTTTCGAGGTCCAGGAGCTGCTGCTTGCGCTCCAGGCCGCCGGCGTAGCCGGTCAGCGTGCCACCGGTGCCGATCACGCGGTGGCAGGGACGGACGACCAGCAGCGGGTTGGCTCCGATCGCGGTGCCCACGGCTCGCACCGAGGCCTTCGGGGCGCCGATCCTGTCGGCGATGTCGCCGTAGGTGAGGGTGGTGCCGTACGGGATGGCTTCCAGGGCCGTCCACACCCGCTGCCGGAAGTCCGAGCCGCTCGTGACGTACTCGATGTCGAAGCGGGTCAGCCTGCCGTCGAAGTAGGAGTGCAGCTGGGCGACGATCTCGGTGAACGCCTCCGGCTTGCTGGTCCAGCCGTCCTGGACGACGGCGCCGTTCTTCTGGCCGGGCACGGACAGCGAGGCCAGTGCGGTGCCGCCCGCGGCGGTGGCCGATTCCTCGCCCACCAGCAGCAGTTCACCCAGCGGGCTGTCCATGGTCGTGTAGACGGTCATCGGTCCGGTGTCCTTTCCTGAAGACTGTGCAGTGCCGTTCATGTCATCCACTTTGCGGCTTGTGCGGTGTCTTGTCCGGCGGAATTCGGACACCGTTCTGCGGGACGCAGGGCGCTCTCGTGGGTACGGAATGCCGGTGGGCCCGCCCGCACAGGGACGGGCGCGGGGCTCCGCGGTTCAGCGGGCGTTGTGGAAGATGAGGCCGAGAGTCGTGCGCCGGCCGGTCTCGACGGCGTTGGTGCCGTGGCGCATCGGGTGGCGGCGGAAGCCGTTCTTCCCGCGGATCGGGCGGTGGCGCACGGGGAAGATCATCCCCTGGCCGAGCCGGGGTTTGACGACCGTCGCGCGGGACTGGAACCGGGGCCGTTGTTCGACGAAGACGTTCTCGCCGCCGGTGAAGTCCTCGCCGGGCTGGTTGAGCATGATCGCGATCTGCAGCGGGAAGACGATGTCGCCGTAGATGTCCTGGTGCAGGCATGCGTAGTCGCCGGGGCCGTACTGGAGGATCAGCGGGGTGGAGCGGTGCTGGCCGTTGTCCGCGCACTCGGCCAGCAGCTCCTCCAGCGAGTGGGGGAAGGTGCGTTCGTTCAGCTGCGGTGCCCACTGGTTGGCCATCCACGCCATCGGCGGATACAGCCGCTCGCGCAGGGTCTGGACGAGCGGGACGGTCGCCGGGTCGGCGTAGTACTTGTAGGTGCCGCGGCCGAACTGGTAGCGCTGCATGACGACCGTGGAACGGAACAGGCCGGGCTCGTCGAAGGTGTCGATGATCTCCTGGCACTGCGCGCGGGACAGCAACGGCGGGGTGAGGGCCACGCCCTCCTCGTTCAACTGGGCATACAGCTGTGCCCAGTCGAGTGCGCCGAGCGCGGGCAGACCGGTCGTCGCGGGTACGTGCGGTGCCTGGCCGACCGGTGCGGCAGAGGGGAACAGGGTGTCGGCGGCGGGGGTGGACTGGTTCATGAAGGGTCTTTCGTAGCTCTGTGGCACCGGAGCGGGCCTGCGGGCCACGCCGAGATGCGCGCGGGCGGGCGCTGCGCCGTCGACGATCATCGCGCCGGAGCCGTCCGGTCGCTGGCGGCATTCGGACGTGACGTTTGCGTGCCGGCCTCCGGTGCTCATCGGGGCCCGGCGCCGCCGTGCCCCAGGGACGACGCGCCCGAGCCCCGACCACCGGGCGGCCCCGGCCGGAGGCCGCCGTGACCCGCGCCGGGTCCCTCACCTGCTGCGTGAACACGACGAGCGGACGGCCGCGCTGGAACCCCCGCGCCGACGGGGGGCGACGTCGGTCTTGCACCCGGTCCTCCCGCAGACGCCGGGGTGAAAATAGGCGACCGCACGCGGGCCGGAGGCGCGGGCGGCGCGGCTCGGTCCGAGGTGCGGTCGAGGTCTGGTGCTTATGTCTCCGCGCTTGGTCAGTCCTGCGCGGGTACGAGTACCGCGCGGCCGACCAGCCGTCCGTTCTTGAAGTCGTCGTACGCCTGCTGCGCCTCGCTGAGCGGATAGCGGTCCACCAGGATCTTGAGCCGGCCCAGGGCCGCCAGGCCGACCACTTCCTGCAGGGCGACGCTGCCGCCGTTCAAGCTGGTCGCCAGCTGGGTGCCCGGCGGAATCTTGAAGAAGTCGAAGGGAACCGAGCCGCCGCCGGCCCCGACCATGGTGAGGCTGCCCCGCCAGGAGAGGAGGGCCACCCCGAGGGCGAGCGTCGCGTCCACCCCCACGCAGTCCAGCACGAAGGTCGCGCCGAGCCCGCCGGTGAGCTCGCGGATCTGCTTCACGGCTTCGGGGCCGCTGACGAAGACCTCGTCGGCCCCCAGTTCGCGCGCGAGCTTCAGCCGGGCCTCGGACGAGTCGACCGCGACCACGCGGGCGCCGGTCAGCAGGCGCAGGAACTGGACCGCGTAGAGACCCAGGCCGCCGGCGCCGATGACGACCGCGGTGCTGCCCGGCCAGATCTTCGCAAGGGCGGGCTTGATCGCGGCGTACGTCGTGATACCCGCATCGGTGAGCGGCGCCGCCTGGACCGGGTCCAGGTCACCGATCGGAACCAGGAACCGCGCGTCCGGGACGAGGATGTACGGCGCGTGTCCGCCGTCGAAACCGACACCGGGAGCGCGTATGCCCTTCTGGTAGAGGCAGTGGTTCTCCTCGCCGGACCGGCACAGGTGGCAGTGCCCGCAGCTCGCCCAGCCCGGGTCGATCGCGACGGCGTCGCCCGGGCGGAAGTTCGTCACACCGCTGCCCACCTCCTCCACCCAGCCGGCGACCTCGTGCCCGAGGGTGAAGGGCGGCGGACTGTCCAGCCAGTAGGACGCGTCGCGGCCGATGACGGTGAAGTCCGTGTGGCAGAGGCCGGAACCGGCGACCTTGACGACCACCTGGCCCGGTCCCGGGTGCGGGTCGGGCACCTCCTCGAACTCCGGTTGCTTCTGCGCCTGCAGAAGTCGGTAGGCAAGCATCGTTCTCTCCTCTTGAAAGGGGTTACACGCAGCCGAACTTCAGGCGCAGGCGACAGCGGCCGGCGGACCGCGGGCTCGGGGCGTACAGGCCCGGGGGTGTGCGGGCCCGGGGGTGTGCGGGTGGTCACGCGTGACGACTGTTCGTGTCAGCCGCTCGCGTCAGCCGCTCGTGTCAGATGTTCGTGCTGTTCGGGATCAGCGACGGCCGCAGATAGTCGTAGGCGTGCGGGCGGTGACGGTTGCGTCCGACGATCTCGTCCTCGGCGGCGGAGAGGTTCTGCTGGAATGCGTGCAGCCGGTCCGCGACCGGGGTGTGCTTGAAGTCGTCCTCGTAGTGGCCCAGCTTCGTCTCGTGGATGACGCCGAGGAAACGCATGGTGCAGAGCTGTTGGACGGCCACGTCGAGCGGCGGCAGATTGGCGAGCCAGTCCTGCAGGGTGTGGTCGCGGCCGCGCGGCTCCTGGGTGAAGCCCGCGATCGGGTTGGCCGGCAGATAGCTCAGGTGTTCCTCCTGGGTGAAGTTGACCGCGGCGTGCTGCGGGCCGGCCGTCCAGATCACCATGGTGAGGATCTCGGCGAGGTCGGTGCGGTCGGCGATCGTCCCCGCACCGGCACCGAAGTCGCGGATGGCGCCGTACTCGGGTGAAGCCACCTCGGCCGCCCAGGCCTGGAGTTCGTGGTCTTCGCGGACCTCGGCGTCGGACCGGTAGTACGCGTCGACGAACTCGTCGGTCCACCGCCGTATCGCCGTCCACACGAGCAGGCCGTCGTCGCGGTACGGGTGGTGGGGCAGGCCGCTGAGGCTGTCGGTGCCCGAACGGGCGAGTTTCGCCGGGAGGTAGTTGCCGGTGAACGAGAAGTTCTTCCGGTGCTCGGCAATGAACGGGTAGGTGCTCTTGAGGTCCGAGCCGATCACGTACTCGACGGCCCGGCCCGGCTGGATCAGCACCTCGACCGCGAGCTTGTTGATCGACATGGTGCCCTCGAAGTGGCGCCGCAGCAGCACCGCGACCGGGTGCACCGCCGCGAGGTTGCGCACCGCGGCCAGCAGCACGGCCTCGCTGATCAGATGCGTGAAGGCGAGATGACTCAACACCCCGTGGTACGTGTTGTGCGCGGCCAGCACACAGTTTTTGGCCAGCTTCCAGGAGTAGCCGTCGGCGGGCGTGTAGATCTCGCGCCCGGCCGGGTCCTGTCCGCACTGGATGGCGAAGGGCCGGAGCGCGCCGCCCGTACGCGGAACCGCGAAGGCCACCATCGGGCTGTATATGTACTTGGGGTCCTGGTAGTGATGTCCGTTGTCCAGAACGGACATCGGCTCGTGGTCCACCCAGTAGACCCGGCCGGCGGCCAGGGCGGACTCCAGCGTCTCGTGCGCCAACTCGGGCACGCTGTGCAGGTGTTCGCTGGTGATCGGGAACTTGCCGGGCACCGTGTCCAGCCGGGTCAGCCGCGTCGGGTCCGGCCCGGCGACCATCATCTCGGCGAAGTACTCGTCGGTCTCGCACCAGCTCACGACGCCGGGCGGCTTGACGACCGTGAAGATCTCCTGGAACTGCTCCAGCGTGTTGGCCGTGTCGGCGTCCGTGCGCGGGCCGGGCGTGGGCATGAAGTAGTCCAGGAGCCCGGCCACGTCGTAGTCGTGCACCATCGCGGCCAGCTTGCGGGGCGCCAGCGGCTGGAGTTCGTTGACGAAGTCCCACTTGCCCCGGCGCCTGAGGTTCAGCAGGTTGAGCCGGATCCGCTCCTGCTCCTCGACGGCCTTGAGCTGCCAGGCCGTGCTCGGACCGTTGCCGTCGTCGGCCCCCGCGGCCACCGGGAATCCGTACGCCTTGTCGTAGGTGTGCGCGGCCTTGACCGCGGCCATCTGCTCGGGTCGCTCCCGGCGTGGGTCATTCTGGGAGATGAGGTATTCCGGCATTACCCTTCCTTTCCATCCTTTTCATGCGCCCGCGCGCATCCCGCGTCGATGACGAAATCGGTGATCAGTGCGTCATTCCCGGCCCGGCAGTGACAGCACTTCGTCCGCGCTGACGGGCTCGCGCTGCGGCTGGTTATTGATCTCCCGGCGAATCCTGGCCGACTCCGAATAGACGCGTCGCACGTCCATGATCTCGCCCAAGGGCCGGTGGTCGGACGTGCCGCGCCATTGGTTGAACGCCAGGGCGTCGGCCTGCTCGGGATTGGCCGTGGTGATGTCCTGACGCGGGAGATGCACCCGTCCGACCGTGACGAAGGGCGACAGTTTCTCCGGCCATTCCACCGTCGTGTCGTTGACCGGCATCGCCTTGAAGTCCGTGCACAACTGCACCTGGAGGTCGAAATCGAAGGCACGTGCGCGCAGTTCGTCCACCAGGACCGGACCGAACACGTCCGGCCCGTTGCCGAGGTCGAGCTTCCGATGGATCACGTGCTCGGCGTTCTCGGCCACCGCGGCGACCCGGACCTTGGCGAGATAGTCGCCGTGGCGTACCGACGCCATCGTCCAGTACGTACTCTGCAACGGATTGCGCACCGGCGTCTCGGCTGCCGTCTTCACGAAGGCGAACAGCTACTCCCACGCCCAGCCCGACTGTTCCAACGTGCCTTTGCCCGTGAGGTAGTCCGTCAGGAGCTGGTGGAAACCGGCCCGCCCCTGCGCCAGGTAGTCACCGACCCGGTCGCCGATGTCCTCGATGAACAGATAGTGCTTCGCCGTGTTCGCGATGAAAGTCGGACTGTTCTTCAGTACGAGGTCGAACGTGGTCGCGTCCGGCTCGTCATCCACCAGCTTGGTCCCGTCGACGTCGAACATCTTCATCGCGAAACCCACGACCGGTCCGAGCTGTGCGTCCGGCCCCAGGCGGTTCGAGGAACTGGAGAACCGGATCAACGCGTCGTGCCGGCCGGGCTTCGCGTAGATGCCCTGCGCATAGGCCGCGGGGACCTCGCTCAGGATCTCCACCTCGGCCCTGACGACTCCGAATGTCTTCGCATGGGCGCCGCGCACGGCCCGCCCGCCGCCCTCCTTTTCCGGTGATTCACCGACCTTCTTCACCCAGTAGTCGATAATTTCGGTGAGATGCTCGTTGAGCATCGGATCGAAGGTCTCGATCTCCGGCGAATAGCGGACGAAATCCGATGACATGGTGAACTCTTCTTTCTGAGTCGGGTGACACCGAAGCTCCTGGACCCGTCAGCGGGTGGCGGCGTCCGCCCGCTCGATGAGACGGGTCGTGATGCCCGGGCGGCTGATGAAGACGACGTGGGAGGCGCCGGGGACCTCCACCACGGCCTTGGCGCCGGCCCGCTCGTACTCGTAACGCTGGAGGGCCGGCGGGATCGCCTTGTCGGCGCCGGCGACGAGACCGAAGGACGGGATGTCGTGCCAGGCGGCGGCTGTGGTCGGCTCGTCGAATCCCGCCGCGGTGAACGGGCGCTGCTCGGCCTGCATCAGACGGGTGGTGGACTCGGGCAGGTCACCGGCGAAGGCGCTGCGGAACTTGTCGGGCTTCAGGTACAGGTCGGTTCCGGTGGTTCCGTCGGCGGTCGAGTACGGCACCGGGTTGAGCGCGTCCGGGATCTCGCTGCCGGGGAACTTGTTGAGCAGGTCGCCCTGCAGCTCTCCCTTGTCGGGGACGAACGCCGCGATGTAGACGAGGGCCTTGACGTTCGTGTTGCCGGCCGCGGCGTTGGTGATGACGGTGCCGCCGTAGGAGTGCCCGACCAGGATGATCGGGCCCGTGATCGACTTCAGCACGCTGGAGATGTAGGCCGAGTCGTTGGCCACGCCGCGCAGCGGGTTGGCCGGGGCGATGACCGGATACCCGTCGTGCTGCAGACGCTTGGCGACTCCGTTCCAGCCGGATCCGTCCGCCCAGGCGCCGTGTACGAGAACGACGGTCGGCTTGACGGCGGAGCCGGAAGACGATCTCTGCTGCGAGGCCGAGGTCGAGGCCGGCCCCGAGACCGAGGCAGAGGCGGACGGGGTCAGAACCGCGGCGCCGAGGACGGCAGCGCCGGCGGCGACGGCGGACTTGCTGCGGAGGGTGAACCGGGAGACTCGCATTACTTCCTCCATGCTGGACTTACGATGCGGGGCGCGGCGCATCCGGGTCGTGGACCAGGAGGCGGTGGCAGCCCGCTTGATCAGGTCGACCACCGCGTCGGGCGGTGAGACGTGGACGGAGTGGCCGCCCGGGACTTGGACGACCGCGGCACGACGCGCTCGGCCGTGAACTGCGCTCGGGCCCCCTGCAGTTCACCGGCGAAGGAGGCGCGGAACCTCCCGCGGCCGAGGAGGACGCCGCTGTTCTGGGACAGCAGGGTCGGCGGGACGGGCGCGCCGGGCCGCCCGGATTCCGGATCGGAGATCAGTGTGTCGGCCGGCTCGCCCTTGTCCCGGGCGACTGGACGCCCCGCCGACCGGATCCGTCCACCGACTCGCCGTCCACGAGAACCACGTTCCGCACGTCAATTGGCATGGTGATGCCACTCCCTTGATCAAGGAATGGTGATGCTGTTCGGACGCGCTCAACGTATGCGTCTGCCAGGAGCGCCACTTCGGTCAGATGACCTGGATCCGCGACCCGGCACCACAGAGGCCACTCCAAGACTGCATCTGCCGCTACCGTGCACCCGGCGCCGCACCGTCTCACTAAGCTTGGACCATTGCCTTGGTCGGCCGAGGGGGGGAGCATCGTGCTGGATTCCGTGGTTTTCCCCTGCGCGAGAGACGGGCTGGTCGCGACGCTACGGAGCGGGCTCCTGGGGGGCTACGACGGTGCCGGTGCTTGGTTGCTGGCCCTGGACAATCTCCGCGACGGCGATGAGCAGCTCATGGTGGAGACGCACGAGGGGCTGCATCACGAACTCCAGGCGTCCACCGGATACGGGCTCGTCTCGGCGATGGCGCTGCTGCTGTCCAAACGCGGATTCAGGCCACTGGTGCTCCCGGAGTTGTTCGACGTGATGGTGGAGGGCTCGCGTCAGACGCACGAGGTGTTCGCCACCACCCTGTCGGCGTCGCTGGCAGGTCTCCAGCAGACCCGTTCCATGCTGGATGGCAATACCACCTACCTGGGGTACCTGGAGCGAGGTCTGGGCCTGACCGGCACCGGTGTGATCCCGTGGCATTTCCGGGAGACCGCATCGGCTGCCGTGCTGCGTTGCTCGATGGCGCCGATGCACGTCTTCGACCTCCTTGAGACGGGGTTCGCCCGGATGAGGAGGACCCATCTCGTCGAGGCCGCCCAGCCCGACCGGCGGCTGAAGGCGTTCGAGGCCGTCGGCGGCCCGGACGGCTGGGGTGCTGTCCTGTCGGAGCTGGCCTCCGATCACCCCGAGCGCGGTGTCCATCGCGGAGATGCCGATCGCCGGAGCCTTCCCGACGACGAGGAGCTGGACAGTCTGCGCCGGTTCGAGGAGGAGGTCGTACTCCGCAGGTGTTACGAGTACGTGAGCGAAGTCCTCGCCAACGCCGGAATGCCCTCGGTGGCCTGGGAGGACCAGGCCCGTGTCGCCCATGCGCTGAAGGCGGCGGTGGCAGAGGTGGACGGTGAACTGTCGGAACGCCTCAACGTGGTCACGGAACGGCGACCTGTGCTCGACGACGGGCTGGAGTACGACCGGCAGAAAATCGTGCTGCGGGACCGGCTGCCTGTCGAGATGGTCGACATCACGCACACTCCGGGACTTCTCGACGCCTTCACGGTGGGTGACTTGGACGATCACAGGCATGTCTGCGGCGTCTGGCTGAGCCGCGAGGTCGCGCGCAAGCAGTTCTCCTTCCCCGAGGGGGCGGAGTTACCGGAAGTGATCGTGGCGTTGCTGGCCGCCGCACAGAGGGCGGACGGCCGGCCGGTCGTACGTCTGGGGCTGCTGCCGTCGACGACCACTCCACGGCAGTGTCAGACCCTCCTGGGCGAAACACCGTTGCTGGTGCTGACGTCACACCTGACGCTGACCCACCCGTCGGCGGTCGACGTGCTGCAGCACGTGGAGCCGGTCTTCGTCCTCATGGACCTGCCGGTCGCATGGCATGTGGCCGACTGGTGCAGGCAGGGTGCCCAGGTGCGGATGGGGCTGGTACCCCTGGAGGGGCTCGCAGCGGGAGACCTGTTGATGGCGGCGTTCACTCTTGACCGGCAGCCGGCGTTCCGGTTCATCTGTATCGGTGGAAAGGTCGGGGTGTCCGTGCTTACGGAGCAGTTGCGTCAGCGGCACGGCGCGAGTGGCGACCACGGCGGACACGTCGAGGTGGACGGAACCTTCCTTCGGGACGACGCCGCGACATTCAACCTGATTCTCAACCATGTCTTCGGCGCCTGGCACGTCCTCGACCAGGACGCGGTGTCGTGACCGACACGGACAGCCGACTATGGCCGGCGGGTTTCGACGCACTGTTCCCCGAAGCCACGGAGGACCGCCTCAGCCTGGACGCGGCCGTACTGGAGCGGTTGGCGGCCCTGCTCGACATGGAGCCCGGGGAGGTGTCGGTCACTGTCCGCTCCCTGGTGCGCGAGCACGGCGGTGACGTGTCGGCGTTCGAGATGCGCACCAACACGTGGCGCATCGATCTGCCTGTGGCGATCGCGAAATCCGTACTCGTGGGAGTGGTCGCCACGAGCGTGCTCCAGCTGCTGGGTGCCGATGCGCTCCCCGTCGCGGTGGCAGGCATGGTGGCGCCGCTGGTGTTCGAGATCAGGAGAGTCGAACTCCGGCCGTCCGACGCCGTGATCCACGCGCGGCTCAGCCTGATCGCCGCCGACGACTCCTACCAGCTGGACGATCTGTACGGCATGCTGCCGGCGGACGTCCGTACGGAGCTGAGTCTCACGGAGTTCGCCGATGTGATCGAACGTCTGCTGCGGGCCCGCCTCGCTGTCGTGGGACCTGACGGTCTGCGCGTCCGCACCCGCGATACCGGACGCGGATTCCGCCTGCTGCTCTCGGACCCGCAGCTGACACCGGGACTGCTGTTCAGACCGGGTGACGTCGAGGTTACGGCCGAGCCGCCGGCCGCTCTCCCCGAACAGCCTGCGCCGACACCCGTGGATCGAGCCACGTCCGCCCGGGCGCCACAGGTTTTCGTCTCGTACGCCCATGATTCGCCGGAGCACAAGGAGAAGGTACGCGCGTTCTGCGAGTTCCTCATCAGGTCGGGCATCGACGCACGGGGGGACCAGTGGGATCTCCACGAGAGACGTGACTGGCACTTGTGGGCCATCCGTGAGATTCGGGAGGCCGATTTCGTCATCGTGGTGGCGTCACCCGAGTGCAGACGGGTGGGCGACGGAGAGGTCGGGCCGCATGAACGTCGGGGGCTGCAGGCCGAGATGCGCGTGCTTCGCGAACTCCTCAGCCGCGATGTCGCAGTCTGGACGGGCAAGATTCTCCCGGTGGCGCTTCCTGGCTGCTCCACCGGCGACATTCCGCTGTTTCTCCAGCCCGGTGACAGCAATCATTACCGTGTCACCGACTTCACCATCCGGGGTGCGGAAGATCTTCTGCGGACGCTGAGAGGCCGACCTCCCTACGTACGCCCCGCGCTGGGGACGCCCCCCGAACTGCCGCCGTACCCGCCCGCGACACCGAGCGGGCAGGACACGGACGGCCCACCTGCAGCGCTCGATGCCTCTCGGCAGATGTGCGCGGACGCCAGGCGCAAGGCCGCGACGGCCATCGTTCCCCGAGCCGCCCTGGAAGAGCGTCACCTGCCGCGTATCCGTCGTCGTATCGCCTCCTCCCACGTTCTTCCGGTCCCCCTGCTGGGGGAGGCGGGCATCGGCAAGTCGGTGTTGAGCGCCCAGATCTTCCAGGCACTCGACGAGGACCAGGACGTCACCGCCCTGCTGGTCAACTGCGAGCACGTGGCGGCGGCCATCCACAGCCGGACCGATCTCGACCGGGCCCTCGGTGGGCTGCTCGCCCCTGCCTCGACCGAGCCCGTGGCGCTGACCGCGGTCGCCGCGGCGTGCGTCGGCCGCTGGAACCGCCAGGTCGTGCTGGTCCTGGACACCGTGGACTACCTGCTCAACGCCGAGACGGCCCTCTCGGTCCTGGGATTGCTCCATACCCTCTACGCCCAGGGCGTCCTGGTCGTCTTCACGTGCAGACAGCACGACTTCGACACCTGGCTGGCGCCGGGGTTCGCCCGCCTGGTGGCGGCACGCACGGAAGACATGGGGGTGCCGCCGCTCACCAGGAAGGAAGTCGTCCTCGTCGTACAGGGCTACCTCGAATGCCACGACCTCCAGGACACGAGGCGGGACTTCGTGGGGCGGATCACCGCGGCGTACGACGATCCGGACCAGAGTGCCCTGAGGGAGCTGATCGCCAACCCCCTGCATCTGTTCATGTTCTGCGAGCTCTTCGCCGGGGCCGACAGTTTCCCGCCGGATCTCAGTGCCACCCGCCTCATGCGCCGGTACTTTCGGGAGAAAGTCACCGCCAGCCGGCGCTATCCGCGCACCACCGAGGAGTCCTTCGCCAAGCAGCGGCTGGTCTCCACCCTCTCGGGCCTGCTGTGGGCAGCCTCGCGGGACACCCCCTCGCTGTGGACTCCGGAGAGCTCGCTGCCGCTGGACGGCATCGGATTACCGGCGTACCAGGATCTGCTCAGCGAGACGGTCCTGCTGCGGCAGGAGACTCTCGCCGGTGAGAAGGTCGGTTTCCGCCACCAGGCGTTGACCGAGTACTTCATGGCGATGTACCTGCATCAGTCCCGCACCGAACGCGACGCGCTGCTGCAAGAACTGCGTGAGCGTCCGCACGAACGGTGGTTCGCCTGGCAGCTGGTCCGTCACCTGGTGGCGATGGCGGATGCCGAGGAAGTCGGGGATCTCCTCGGCCGACTGGACCTGGACGAGATCGTCGCCTTCCGGGCCGTTGTCTTCGGAGCCGTCGAGGAGCATCGTGAGGGCTTGCTCCTGACCCTGGCCGAGCACGTGCCCCAGGCCGGTGAGGTCTTCGCCAAGCAGTTGATCGCGGCCCTGCCGTCGGTACCGGACCGCGGACTGGAGGAGGCGGTGCAGACCGCTGCCCGCCTCCTTCAGGACGTCCCTCCGGACCAGGTGTGCGCCGTCGCGCGGTCGGCGGCCAGACTGGTGGTGCGTGGCGGCGAGGAGACCGGCGCCTGGCTCGTCACCCTGCTGGAACGGCTGCGGAGCCGGATGTCCGATCCGTCCCCGAAGCTGAAGCACACGCTCGTCGGCGACGCGGTGAAGCACCTCCTGGCCCCGTTCGTCGATCGCGGCCGTGCGCTGCCCTCCGAAACGCTGATCGTGGTCCGGGACATGCTTCGGCCACGGGAGATCGGAGCGCCCGCGGTACGTGAACTGGCCCGCGCTTTCCTCGTTCCGGGCGTGGCCCACGACGAGCGGGTACGCGCGCTCGTCTCTCTTCTGGCCCGCGGTTCCTATCAGGATCTGCGTCCGGTGGACGAGGAACTGGTGCTGCAGGTCGTCCCGTGGGCGCACGGCGAGACGACCGGCCGGCCGAACCTCGACGATCCACTGGTCTTCTTGACCACAGGCCGCGAACAGAGCACCTCCGTGAGGTACGCGGCCCTGGCCCGAGCCGCCAACGAGAATCGGGACATCGCGGCCCTGCTGATCGGCACCTTTCTCACCACGGACGACAACGCCGCAGCCCGCCATATGCTGCAGTGCCTTCAAGAAGCCGTGCGTACCGACGGTGCCGCATGGGTGGCCGAGGCGTTGCTGGCAGCCTCGATGCCGGAGCGCTCGGCGGGAATCCGACAGGTCTGCGGAGTGCTCAACGCGTTCGCCGAGTCACCGCGCTCGATCCGGATTCCGCTGGCCGAGTGGTTGGCGGAGCAGATCAGCGACTGGTCCGGCACAGCCGTGGACGCGTACCTCCGGCTGGTGCACGACGATCCCGGGCTGCTGTCCAGGGCTCTCGGCAAGCTGACCGAGCTGTCGGCGAGTGAGCAGGAAAGCGCGATCGCCAATCTGGCGCGGGAAGGTGAAGGAATCGCCGAGGACATCGTCCTGACGATCCTAGGCGCCCTCCGGACAGACGCGGGTGGTCTCGCTCTGCGGTTGTCTCCCGTGGTCGAGGCCCGCTTGTACGGTCTGGTCGCCGACAGTGAACCGAACGCGCGCGAGCGTCTCGTGGATCTCGCCGCGGGAAACTCACGCAAGGCCGCCGACCAGGCGCTGCACCAGTTGGACGGCGCGGCGAAGAACAGCAAGGCATGGCTCTACGCAGAGCTGCTGACCCCGTTGGCCTCTCATCGGGATCCGCTGATCCGACACAGAGCCCTGGGCATCGTCGTTCCCCTTGTCCGCACACGTCGGCGACAGGCCGCCGACGTGGTGCTCACCTGGCTGGACGAAGCCGCCCGCCGGGCTGCCGAGGGAATCAGGAATACCGACGAACTCAGGCTGCTGCTGCAACTGGCGCACAACTTCTGCCGCGACGACGCCGCCTCGGTCGGGGCGGCCGAGGCGGCGATCAGTGATCTCCTGGACCGGACGACGCAGGATGCCGCGTCTGCCGGTACGCCGGTCGTCCGCCAACTGGTCGCCCTGCTCAAGACGTTGTGCACCCTTGACGGCCATCGGCTCCGGCTTCCGGCGGCCGGATGGCTGTTCCGCACCCTGAGCCAGGTCGATGTGCATGTGCACAAGGACGCGGGAGCGTGGGCGCGGGAGGCGCTCGGTCGCCTGGTCGAGGCAGATGTGCTCGACCTTGGAGAGGTGATCGACGAATGCGCCGGGTGGGTACCGGACAACGAGCTCGTCACCGTGGAGCTGATCATCAGCCATGACGTGCGCCGGGCTGCGTCCCCGTACCTCGACACCCTCTTGCAGCGCGGGTGTTCACCCGCGGTCGCCGAGAAGATCGCGTCCTACCGTCACCCGGCCGACTGACTGACCGGTCGGTCACCCCGGCTCAGTTTCGTGCGCTGTTCGCCTCCGGCGACGACAGTCCCAGTGCGGCCAGACGGGAGCGCACCTGCTCGGCCTTCGGGGAGCGCAGGGTCTGGTACTGGGACAGCGCACGCTTCCAATGATGCGCGGCGCGCCGAGGATCAGTGGCTTCCAGCAGGGCCGCGAGACCCTCGCGTGCCCGGGCCTCCTCGAAGAGGCTGCCGCAGGCCCGGCTTCGCCGCAGGGCCCGCAGGAAGTGGCG
The DNA here is from genome assembly GCF_040643955.1 of Streptomyces sp. NPDC047061. Taxonomy (NCBI): domain Bacteria; kingdom Bacillati; phylum Actinomycetota; class Actinomycetes; order Kitasatosporales; family Streptomycetaceae; genus Streptomyces; species Streptomyces sp. NPDC047061. The sequence continues at coordinate 10,175 of NZ_JBEYVI010000030.1, read as the reverse complement.
CCGGGCCGGTTCCGCCTGGCCGGCTCTGGCATGCGCCTCGCCCAGACCGTTCAGCGCCATGGCGGAATCGAGGTCCAGCCCGAGTTCCAGGAAGACCTCCAGTGCCTGTGTCAGATGTGCCGTGGCGTCCTCGTACCGACCTAGTTCCGTCTCGGCCAGCGCCATGCCCCGTTGGACGATCGCCGTGTTGCGCCGGGCACCGAGGCCGCGGTAGACGTCGAGCGCCTGTTGGTGATCGGCCAGGGCCGCGAGGTGGTCTCCGGCGTATTGGTGTACCCAGGCACGGTTTTCCACCGCGGTCGCCACCCCGTGCGCGTCGCCCACCGACTCGAACCCGGACCTCGCCTCCTCGTAATGGCGCGCCGCGTCCTGGGAGCGGTCCTGTTCGATGAGAGCGACTCCCATGCTGTTGTGCAGGACGCTCTGTACGCGGACTTCACCGGCGTCCGTGGCCGCGTCGAGCGCGACCTGGAGAGTCTCCAGCCAGGTGTCCCAGGCCTTGGTGTGAAAGAAGAAGCCGCGCATCGCGTCGGCCAGGATCCAGCACCGCGAGGGATCCGAGGTGGTGGCCGCCGCTCTGAGGAGGGCGGCCAGTTGGGGCATCTCCTCGGCGAACCAGGCCAGTGCGGCGTCCCGTTCGTCGACGTCGGGGATGCTGTGCGGCGGGTGGTCCACGGTGTGGGGCAGGCGGTAGCGCCCTGGTGCCACGGCGGAGTCCGCGCGGTCTGCGGTGTACAGGTAGCAGTCGATCAACCTGTCCATGGCCGCTCTGGTTCCCGCCTCGGGCACGTCCTCGTGTGCCCGTTCCCGGGCGTAGACGTGGAGTAGATCGTGCAGCTTGTAGTGGCCGGCGCCGTCCGTCTCGACCAGGTGGGCGTTACGCAGCGTCTGCATCCGGCGCCGCACGTCGCGCAGCGGCAGGTCGGCCAGGGCGGCGACGGCATGGACGCCCACGCGCGGTCCGGGGTGCAGACCGCACAGTGCGAACAGCAGTCGCTCACCGTCGTCGAGGCTGTCGTAGGAGGCCCGGAACGAAGCGGTGACGGTGCGCTCGCCGTCGTCCAGTTCCACGAGTCTTTTCCGTTCGTCGTCCAGCCATGTCGCGAGTTCGGCGAGGTGGTCGGCTGTCTCTCCCCGTACTCGTGCGGCCGCGACCCGAAGCGCGAGGGGAAGTCCGCCGCAGTTGGTGGCGATTCGTCGCGAGTGAGCGCGGGTCGCGGCTCCTTCGGCGTCCGTCCCGGTGTGGGGCTCGGCCGCCACGAGGAACAGTTCGCAGGACTCATCGGGCGAAAGAGCGGAGAGCGGGAACCGGCGGGCGTCGTCCAGCGCGGGCAGCCGGTTGCGGCTGGAGATCAGAGCCGCACAGCCGTGCGGCGGCAGCAGGGGGTGGACCTGTGCGCTGTCGCGGGTGTTGTCGAGGAGTACGAGCACCGAGCGGTCCCTGAGGCACTCGCGGTACACAGCGGCCCGGTCCTCCGCATGCTCCGGGATCGCGTCCAGCGGCAGCCCGAGCCGGTGCAGCAGGCGGCCCAGGGCGGCTGCCGGCGTGAGCGGTGCCAGGCCCGACGCGTACCCCTGGAGGTCGATCGAGAGCACCCCGCCGGGGAACCAGCCGCGGCCGACGGCACCATGGGCGACCTGCAGCAGCAATTCGCTCTTGCCGATCCCCGCGGGGCCGGTCACCAGCGCGACGCGAGGGCGCGGTCCGTTCCCGCCGTCCGGGGTGAGGACCTCCAGCAGTGCCCGCACCTGGTGGTCGCGGCCCACGAAGACGGAGGAGGGCACGGGAAGAATCCCGAGGGGAGGGGCGGGAGTCGGCGGAAGGTTCATGGTGACACTGCCGGCCTGGACCACCGGGCCGTAGTACGTTCCCCCGCTGATGCTGTTGTCGGTGCGGGACGCACGGCGCTCGGTCATGCGGTCCCCGCACGGGGAAGGGACGGCGCCGGACGGTCGGGAGGCATGCCGGTCACCCTCGCTCTCCTCTCACCGGTCGCGCTCGGACTGCGGACGCCGGGCCGGAACAGGGCGCCCGGCGGAGTGTTCCTCCCCGTCCTGGACACACACCACACGTCCGTCGCGTGCGCGCCCTAAGCTCCCCTCATGGGAGAGCCGAACCAGGTCCACGATCTCGCTGTCTCGTTCGCCGGCGAACAGCGGCCCTACGTCGAACAAGTCGTCGAGGCATGCAAGGAGTCCGGCCTGTCCGTGCTCTACGACCGTGATCTCAGCGTCGAGTTGTGGGGCCGCAATCTCATCATGGGATTCCGGGAAGTCTACGGCGGCAAAAGGGCACGTTACGTCGCGCCCTTCCTGTCGCGCGAGTACCTCGCGACGCCCTATCCGATGGACGAACTTCGGGCCATGCTGGTGCCCGCACTGGACAACCCTGACGACTACATCCTCCCGGTGCTGGTCGGGGATGTGAGCGTCCCCGCGGAACTCCTCAGTCCCGCCGTCGGTTTTCTCCGGATGGAGGACTACACGCCTCAGGACCTGGCCCGCGCGTTCCGCCGACGCATCCCCGACTCCGGCTCCGCGCCCCTGGCGGGAACTCCGCCGCGGAGCAAGAACACCGCGGGGGTGCTGCGGATTCCCATCGTGACGCCTGAGAGCTTCAGCAGATACGCGGAGCTGGAGTCCTCGTTCCGTTACCTCACAGAGCAGTTCAAGAAAGCTGCCCCGCTGATGTCCGAGTCCGGCCTCGTCTGCACGGTCCGCAACTCCGACGCGGAACTGCGGGTGCGCGTCGAGCGGCGCGGCCGGACCCTGTACGGGATCGACATCCACCTGGGCGGCATGGGACGGGACGACGTGCTCAACTTCGTCGTCGGGGCGCGTCTGCACGGCGGCAACAGGAGCAACGGCACCGCCACACCGGTGTTCGACCGCGCTACCGGAACTCCCCGGCTGGACATGCACGATCTGTCGGTGTTCGGGAGCGTGCCTACCTCCAGGTCCCTTTCGAAGGAGCAGCTCTTCGAGGAGCTGTGGAATCGCATCGTGGACCAGGTGCAGCAGCTCGTGGACGGCTTCTGACGGGTTCAGCCTGCCGTACCGTCCTGCCCGCCGCGGTCGGAGCCGCCCGGCCTGTCCGACCGCGGAGCGGCCAAGGTGAACGTGAGGTTGGAGAAGTCCCGCCCCTGCAACACCGGACCATGCTGGGTACCGCCGCTGACGGTGTTGTGCACGGCACGGTCGTCGAGGGGAATCCGCTGCACCTGGTCCTGCCAGGCGGCGAGCAGGGCGCGGAACTCCGCGTCCAGGGCGGCCCGTACCGCCAGCGTCGTGCTGAGTGCCTGTGCGGTGCCCTGGTCGGCGGGGTTCTGGGCGAGCCGTGCCAGTTCCGCCTCCCCCGAACCGGCTGCCGGGCCGTCTTCGCCGGCGCCGCCGCGGCGGAACGGTCGTCGCACCAGTGCGGAGAGTGCCGCCCACGCGTCTCGTCCGAGCTCGCCTCCGGCCCCGCCGGCCAGCGCGACCAGTAATCCCACCGACACCGGATCCATGCCCCCACCCATCCATGTCATCGACATCATCAAGAACGCGGTCATCAGGAGCGCGCTTTTTGCAGCAGAAGAAACGATCCGGCAGAGCCGACGGCCCCCTGCTGCCAGGGGTCTACCCTGCCAGGCGGCGTTTATGGGGTTTCGTCGGTGTGGGGTCGGTCATTGGCCAGCCGATCGACCACCCGCCACACGGCACCCGGCAGGACGCCCAGGGCCGTCGCCGCCACGCTCTGCGCGTACAGGTCGTTCTTGCGTCCCATGGCCGACGGCGCGGTACGGCGCACGGCCGACAGCATGCGAAGGCCCGTGCGATGCGATCCGGTGAGTACGAGTGCCACGCCAAGATCGTACTGGGCGTGGAGGGTGTCGGGGTGGCAGGGGCCAAGTGCGGCCAGCAGCTCCGTGTAGGCCTGCCCACTCAGCTCCTTCGCCGTCTCGTACTCGCGCAGTTGGGCGTATGAGCGGGCCAGCAGCAGCCGGGCGCGCAGCGTCATCGGGTGCTGCACGCCGTAACGCCGATCAAGCAATGAGATCGTCTCCGTCAGGTGTTTCCGGGCCGCCGTAGGACGGCCGAGGCACAGGAGGGCGTTGCCGTACTCCACATCGGTGCTCAACGTCCGGTCGTTCATCGGCCCGTGACTCCTGCGCAGCTGCTCTCGCTGCTGCCCCAGCGTCTCGGCGGCCTCGCGCCAGTTCGCCGGGTCCGGGCGGAGTTCCAGCAGGTGCAGGGTCAGCCAGGCCCGCGCGAGGACGGTTTGTGCCGTCACGGCGTTCATGTGGTCGGGCAACCCGTGTTCGTGGTACCAGCGTTGGACGGACTCGGCCGTCTGCCGTGCCTCGCGCTGGGCGTTCGTGGAGAGCTGGAGGATGGCCAGTTCGATCCGCGCGGCCTGGAGGTGGTGCCCTGCGAGTTCGGGCGGCTCATGGGCGAGGAGGTCCACGAGCGCGTTGGCGTGGGCCAGGGCGGCGCGCATGTCACCGCGGAGCCGGCGGCTCTTCAAGTAGCCCAGCCGCAGCTCGATCCGGGCCTGGTCGAGGTCCGATCCGTTGCCCGGCGTCCCGGCCCCGGTGCCGGGTGATGACGCAAAAGCGGCCTGCACGGTCGCCCAGTGGGGATTCGCCGCCTCGGGGCGACCGAGCGCGTCGATCGCCTGGGCCATCAGGCAAGCGGCGGACATCCCGTTCGGGTCGCCTGGCTCCGCGGCTTCCCACGCGCGCGAGGCGTACTCCTCGGCCTGCTCGTACTGGCCTGCGTCCAGGTGGGCTCGGGCGCCGCGCAGCAGATCGGCTACCGCCGGGACGCCGGACGCGAGAGCCCGATCCCAGTACCGGGCGGCTTCGACCGGCTCACCACGGTCTTGGTGGAAATCACCCAGTATGCGGTGCAGCGCCTGACAGACGTCCGGAGGGACGAGCGGATGACGGGCGACTGCGGCGGCGAACGGCATGAGCCGGTCGGACTCCGTGCCGTGTTCTCCACCCTGTTCCAGCAGCCTCTCCGCGACGATCCGGGCGAGTTCGGCTTCGGGAACCGCTGGGTCCAGGTAGCGCTGCGCGGCTTCCCGGACAATGGCATGGACCTCCCAGCGGTCCTCGATCCGGGTCGCCAGCATGAGTTCACGCAGGCCCGACAGTGCGTCGCCCAGGTCACCCTCGCGGGGGTGCAACGCAGTCACCACATCGGCGAGGAACCCGGCGGGTACAGGGGCGCCCGCACCCATCGTGGCGAGCTGGAGGATCAGCCGCTGTTGTGCGGAGAGCGGGTCGAGACCGGTGCGCACCAGTCCGATGGCGACGTCGAGGACCGTCGGATCCTCGACGAGCCGGCGCACATGGTCGCTGACGGAGCAGAGTCCCTGACGGTCGCGCAGCCGACGACCAGCCAGTTGCAGGCTGAGGGGGTGGCCGCCCAGCCGCTCGGCCAGGGTACCGAGGGCCAGCCGCTCGTCGTCGCTGCTCACCGGGCGGTGTTCGCCCAGCAGAAGACAGGCGTCCTCGGAACTCATGGGGCCGAGTTCCACGACGGGCATCAACTCGGCCAGGGGGCCGTGTCGGCTGATCAGGACGGTGTGCACGAACGGTCCGGCGGGCAGCAGCAGACGTCCGACCTCCTCGGGGTCCAGGTCGGTCGGCAGGTCGTCGACCACCCACAGGGCGGGCTGGGCGGCGGTGAAGAGGCGATCGGACACGGCGGCACTCAGTTCTGCCGCATCGGCCCGGCCGACGGCAGGACCAATACGGAGGCTGCGGGCGACCCGGTGCAGTTCCTGGGCGTAGCGGGTAGGCACATCGGACGCCGCTGCGCCGCTCAGGTCCAGCCAGTGGACTCCGCCCGGGTACACCGCGCCGAACTGCCAGGCGTAGGCGGCGGCGAGGGCGGACTTGCCGGCGCCGGCCATGCCGAGCAGCGCCACCGCCGGACCGGCCATCACGTGTCTGACGATCGGGTAGGTACCCTGACGAAGCTGCGAGTGCAACCGCCATTGTTCGCGGTACCGGCCGACGAAGCCGTGCGCGCCGGCCACGCGATCGGCGATCCAGCGCGGTCGTTCGGTGAACCGGGGGTCGCCCAGAGTGCCCCGCACCGAGCCGAGACGCCGTCGGATCGCGTCTTCGAGGTCGGTGAGAGCGGCCTTGTCGCCGTACCTGGGTGCACGGGCGAACGAGGCGTCGGCCAGTTCCACGGGGAACAGGTGCTCCTCGCTCGGCTCCGGGTTGATCACGACGACACGGCCGGTGGGGTCGCCCTCCCGCTGCCCGGCCAGGAGCGCCGCCGTCAGCTCGAACTGGCACGCGTAACGACTCGGGTAACCCGCCGAGTAGTACACGAGCAGCAGCCGGGACATGGCCAGCGCCCGCTCGATGGTCTCGGTGACACGCTGGCCGGTGCGGATGTCCTCATCGAGGAAGACGTTCAGCCCTCTGCCGCGCAGCGCCTGGGCGATCCGCTCGGCCTGGGCCCTGTCATGGCCGCCGAAGGAGAGGAAGACATCGTGTACGGTCACCGACTGCCCGCCTCGGTCGCCTCCCGGCCGGATCCGAGACCGGCTATCCAGGTGCGCACCTCGTCGGCCGTGACCGTGGCGGCGTCGCCCGTGCCCAGGGTCAGTTCCAAGCCGGTGGTGGCGTCGTCGATGAGCACCCAGGCCTCCTCGTACTGGCCGTCGAACTGGTCCAACGCCGCATGGGCATGAGCCAGGTGGCCGACAGCGATCATTGTCGCGACATCGTCCGGGCCGAGGGCGGCCAGCCGGACGTCGTAGACGCGCATCGCCGCTTCCAGCACCGCGATCCGTTCGTCCATGTGCTCGTCGTCGAGGCGGATCTGCCCCGGCGCCAGACCGGCTGGAAGGGTCTCGGCCACCTCGGTCGTCGCGAACCTCGCCGGGACGGTCTCGGGTTCGCCGTGCCGGCGGGGTTGAAGGGGAGAAGTCTGCTCGCCGTCCCGTTCGAGCAGCACGGCGAGGAGGTGGTGCAGGGTGCGCAGAGTCGAGGGATGCGGCGGCCCCTGGACGTGCAAGCGGATGCGGTAGGCCTCGGTGAGCAGATCGGCGGCCTCGTCCGGGTCTTCCACAACGGAGGCCAGGTTCTCCGCCGAGTCCGCGGTGTGCGGAAGCGGCCCGAGCAGACGCTGCCGTGTCCGGTGCACCGTGCGCAGCATCCCCCGGGCACCGGTACGGTCCGAGAGCTGCAGTGTCGTGGCGGCCAGATTGTTCAGCGCGTCGAGGGTACGGGCATGGGCCTCGCCGTACAGGGAGCGGAACGTCCGATACAGGGCGGTCTTGAGCTCGTGCGCCTCGGTATGGTCCCCGCACCGGCCCACGTGGATGGCGTAGTTGGTGAGGGCGTCCAGAGTGTCGGGATGCTGCGGTCCGAGCAGCCGGACGCGGAGCTCGTGCACCGAGCGGAATATGTCTCTGGCGTACTCGTGATCACCCGCGGCGCCGCACACCACGGCGAGATCGTTCCACGCGGTGAGGGTGTCGGGGTGTTGTGCACCGAGCCGTTGGCACAGCGCTGTGTGCGTCGCCGCCAGCAGACTCCGGGCCGTCCCGTGATCTCCGTGCAGACCGTGGGCGACCCCCAGCCCGAGCTGGAAGGCGAGCGTGGTGAGGTGATCGTCCCCCAGCCGAGACCGGCACAGCGCGTGGAGCCTTCCGTACAGGCCGAGTGCGGCCCGGCTGTCGCCGAGTTCGGCGTGCAGCCGTCCGGCCTCGTTCAGGAGGTGCCACTCGTCGATGTCCAGCATGTCGGCGGCCAGTCGCTCGATATGCGAAAGCTGGCCGGACAGGATCGGATACCGCTGGCTGTCGCGGGCGTCGTCCATCTCGCGGGTGAAGGCGGCCACGGCGGCCAGGCGCAGTTCCTGACGGCGGTGTGAGGAGCGTTGCGACTGGCGGACAGCCTGGTTGACCAGCGGGTGGATGCTCCACGACAGCCCCGCTGCGGTGTTGGGACCACTGGTCGCCGTGCCGTACCGTCGGCTGAGGTAGCCCGCTTCGGTCTGGCGGAGACCTTCCTGGGCCCTGTCGTCCGCCTCCGCACGGGACAGCCCGTCGGCCTCGGCCAGAACCAGGGAGACCAGCGCTGCGGGAAGCGGCGCCGTGCCGAGGACGCTGGACAGCAGCAGCACATCGAGGCCTTCGCTCGACAGCGCGGTGATGCTGCGTGACAGGGTGGCGGCGACCCCCGTGATGTGATCGGTGGGCAGTTTGGGGCGTAATTGCTCAGCCAGCGCCAACGCGTCACGGTTGGGGTCGGTGACCAGTTTCTCCAGGGCTGTGAAGTCGGCGATCCCGGTGGCCTCCGGTGAGCCGGTCAGGCTGGCCGCGAGGGCGAGTGCCAGCGGGTGCGCACCGAGCGCGTCCACAGTGCGGCGAACGGCGGCGTACTGGTGGCGTGCACCGCGTAGGTCTTCCAGACGGCGTGCCAACGGCTTGGGACTGCCGTCCGGCCACTGGCTCGTCAGCAGGGCCACGGACGCGCCACGTTCCAGGGGCGGGAGCACCAGGTGACGGTCCGGGTGGACCCAGCCGCGCAGGTGGTACCCGGCCGTCATGAGGGTACGGCCGTTGCTCGTCGGAGCCAGCAGCGACTTGAACCCGGCGCGGCTGATGCCCTCCGGTACGTCGTCCACGATCCACAGGTACGGCCCGAGCTCGGCCAGGCGGTGGTGCAACCAGCGGACGGTGTCTTCGAAGGGCACCGAGCGCGGCCTGCTTTCGCCGGCAGGCAGTCGGTCGGCGACGTGTGTCAGGTGGGACTCCATCACCCGCCGCACCGCCGTGTCCCTGCCCCCTCCTCCCGTCCCGTGCCCCTCGAAGCCGTGCAGGGCGAACACTCCCGCCGGAAAATCGGCGGCGAAGGTCCGGGCGTAGTGCCGAACGAGTTGCGTCTTGCCCTGGCCGCCGACGCCGGTGACGGCCACGACCTGGCCGCCATGATGTGGAGTGTCGTCGGGGAAGAAGGCGTCATGGATGCGCCAAAGGTCCAGTTCCCGCCCGTACGTCTCCAGGACGTCCGGCATCGGCTCCGAGTACCACCACTTCGGTGCCGGCGGATTCGGCGCGTCCCCCAGTCGACGCCGGTCCTGCTCGCCGAGCCACCGCACCTGAGCCGCGACGGACGCGGCCAAGCGGTCGAACGACTGGTTGAGTGCCGGCAGTCGCCAGTGCTTCAGCCTTGTCGGCCGGATCTGCTCGATGTCGAGGTGCTGACTGAGGGCGAGGACCCGCGCCCGGCTGCGATGCAGGTGATAGGAGCTCAGGAGCGCGAAGTGCAACTCCTGCCGACAGTACTCACTGGCCAGAAAGGCAGGCGAGTAGAGGGCCAGAAGGACATGGCTTCCACGGAGCGCGGCATCGATGCGATCGGGAATGCAGTCGTAATCCCGCATACCGTCGTGGTCCTGGAATACACGCAGGCCCAACACGGTCAACGCGGTGCGCAGGGCGTCCGCCTGGACCTTGTCTTCCCATGCGTAGCAGAGGAAGACATCATGCCCTTCGGGCTTCACCACGACCAAGACACACCGCCCCCCGAGCGCGATCGGACACACCGCATCCGCGACTCGACACCGCTAGGCACCTGCCGGCCGTGGCCAACCCCGGCCCTTCATCGTGGACACACCCGATCAACGAGCGACTACGTGCACGCGTTCCGGACAACCTCGTCGACCTTCTCTTCAAGCTCCTTCGAAAGCGTCCTCAAGAGCCGCGCACCGGGCCACACTCCGTTGGTGCGGCACGCGCGCGGCGGCAGTCGGCAGGGACAGGACACCGGCGGCAAGATCGTGCCGGAACGGGTCACGGACATCGGCTACTTCCGCATCGGGCAAGCCTGTCCCCCCTCGCCCTCGCCGACGGCCTGCCTGAGCAGTTCCTCGAACAGCACCAGCTCGGTCGAGTCGTACCGACGGGGGTGGCGGTCGAAGGACGCCGACCAGTTCTCGTACGGGTGCCGCAGCGCCATGAGAGCGCGGTCCCGGTCCGTCCTCGAAGCCCTCGGGCTCTGCTCCGCCGAGATGATGAAGGACGGGCCGCGGTGTGGTGGCAGGTGATCGACGACCGTCGCCCTAGAAGGTCGATGAAGATCTTGGTGAGGGGCTGTCCGGCCGTCAGGCCGGACAGCCCCTGCGGTCATGTACCGGCGGGTGCGAGGTGCCAGGTG